>CAYGCC010000243.1:0-35115 GCA_964348165.1 uncultured Gemmatimonadota bacterium
GACATCCTGGTGGTGGGTTACGACGCGATCCCGGAAGCGCGCACCGCCATCGCCGGTGGAACGCCACTGATCGCTGACGCGGTTCAGGATCCCGTCACCATCGGCCGGCGCACCGTCGAGGTGGTGGCCGAGAGCCTGGCCGGACGGCTGGTGCCACCGCTGGTGGCCGTGCCCGTGAGCCTGGTGACCCGGGACTCGTTGGCCGCAGGCTGATCCTGCGTTGCCCGTCGATCGCGCCGGGAGCGATTCGCGATTCCGAAGGATGACTCAGCGAGGTGCTGTGACGAGGGCGGCGGTCGGCCTGCTCATCCTGCTCGGGAGCCTGAACGGCTGCGGGCCGGCGAGCCGCCGTCAGCCCGAGGCGGCTGCGCTCACGGTCATGACCTTCAACATCCGCTATGGCACTGCCGATGACGGGCCGAACCGCTGGGAGCGGCGGCGCGCCCTGGTTGTCGACGTCATCCGTCAATCGGACCCGGACATCCTCGCGACGCAGGAGGCGTTGCGCTTTCAGCTCGATGAGCTGGGGGCGAACCTGGTTGGCTACGAGGAGCTGGGGGTGGGGCGTGATGACGGCGCCGCAAAGGGGGAGTACGCGGCGATCCTCTATCGTGCCGATCGCTTCGAGGTGTTGGCGCACGGCACGTTCTGGTTCTCCGATACGCCCGAGATGCCCGGGTCGGTGGCTTGGGGCGCGCGGCTGCCGCGAATCTGCACCTGGGCCCGGCTGCACGATCGCGGCTCGGGCCGCTCGCTCTATATCTATAACGTCCATTTCGATCACGAATCGCAGGAATCGCGTGAGCGCAGCGCCTCGCTGTTGATCGATAGAATACGGCAAAGCTCGGGCGGCGACCCGGTGATCGTCGCCGGCGACTTCAACGCCGGCGAGGACAATCAAGCCCTGCTGATATTGCGCGGAGAGTATCGACCGAGCGGCCTGCGATTGCGCGACAGCTACCGCATGCTTCATCCGGCCGACACCGAGGTGGGCACGTTCAACGGCTTCGACGGCGATCGCTCGGGTCCCAAGATCGATGCCGTGCTGGTATCACAAGATTGGCGAGTCGACGCCGCTGCGATCGTTCACACGTCACGCGCGGAGCGATATCCGTCCGATCATTTTCCGGTGGTGGCGACCTTGCGCCTGCGCTGACGTGCTTGTCAGTCGACCCGGAAGGTGATATCGACCATCCAGGCGGCGAAGTTGGGATCCAGCTCTTTGAGCGCCATGATCACCCGCTGCTTGAACGTCTCCTGGATCAGTGGCTCCTGCCCCGGCCATAGCCTGAACTTCATCCTCAGGTAGCTCCAGTCCGCCGGCTTCGCTTCGCGAACGCCGAAAACCTCCGGATCGCTGAGTATGATAGCGGGGTGCTGCGCTCGCATGCCCCGCGCGATGCGGCCCACGACTTCGATGACCTGGGTCGCATCGACGCCTTTCGGAATCTGGATGTCGGTGTAAGCTCGGACCACGCCGCCGCGGTAGCGGCTGATCAGACTGATGTTGCGATTCGGGACGTAGACCCGCTGCCCCTTGAAGTTCACCAGGGTGGTGAAGCGCAGGCCAATCTCCTCGACGCGTCCGATCTGCCCGGGTACCTCAATGATGTCGCCGATGTCCATGGCGTCGGTGAAGACGAGGGTGAGGCCAACCACCACATCCTGAACCAGGCTCTGCGATCCGAAGCCGATGGCGAGGCCGAGGACGGAGGCGGTCGCGAGGTAGGCCGTAAGCGAGACGTTGAGCTCGTCCAAGATCAGGCCGACAGCGGCGAAGTAGATGGTGAAGGTGAGAGCGCTGACGGTGAGGCTGACGACCGTCGCGATCTTGGGGCGTCCACGGGTGAACGCCGCTTTCGTGGTCACGCCGGGCGCGCGCGCTGGTGCCATCGTCCATTCGCCGAGCTTGCGAATCGCCTGAACGATGAAATGCGCTATCGCTGCGACGATCAGGATCAGCAGAATGCGGGGGACGCCGTGCAGCTCCTGGAACCAGCGGATGACTTCCGTCTGCATCTGACCCATGCCGTTCCTCAAACCCAACCGTTGCGACGAAACTCTCGCATGACGTTGGTGAAGCGGCCCATCTCATCGGGTGTGCCGATGGAAATGCGGTTGTGATCGAGCAGGGGCGGGAAGGGGCGGCCGACGCGGACGCGGTGCT
This sequence comes from uncultured Gemmatimonadota bacterium, assembly GCA_964348165.1. Taxonomy (GTDB): domain Bacteria; phylum Gemmatimonadota; class Gemmatimonadetes; order Palauibacterales; family KS3-K002; genus CAYGAJ01. The sequence goes on from CAYGCC010000243.1 coordinate 2,168, forward strand.
CTTCCATGCGCTTCCGATACGTCTCGTGGTCGCCGTTGATCCGGTGCATGACGAAGTTCGTGTAGCTGGGCATGTATTCCAGATCGAGCTCCTCCAGGCAATCGTGCAAGATGCCCATGGCGCGCGCGTTCGCCTCGCGGCTGCGCCCGATCAAATCAGCGTCACCCAGCGCGGCGATCGCGGCGACGAGCGCCGGCTGGTTGGCATTGTTGCGACCGATGAAGCGGCGCAGACGCCGGGCGGTCTCGGGGTGGGCCAGACCGTAGCCGAGCCGCATACCAGCCATCCCGTAGATCTTCGAGAAGCTGCGCGTCACGATCACGTTCGGCCGCTCGCCGATCCACTTTGCGCACGACCAGTAGTCGGGCGACACGCAATACTCGTAGTAGGCTTCGTCGACCAGGAAGTAGGTGTCCGGGGGCGCCGACTCGATCCAGGCATCGATCTCGGCGCTGGGGGTCAGGGTCCCGGTCGGGTTGTTGGGGTTGCAGAGGTAGACGAGAGCCCGACCTCCGGCCGCTGTGGCCTGCTCGCGCATTCGGCCGATGTCGTGCGCGCGTCGGGCGTCCAGCGGCACCTTCTTCAATCGATAGCGGAACGGCTCGCCGTACCACGGCACGTCCTCGAACGTCGGGTCAGCCAGTACCAGCGGGGCGCCCGGAACCGCCAGCGCCTGCACCGCCATCTGCAGCACCTCGGTCGAGCCGTTGCCCAAAACGATGTTCGCCGGAGCCAGCCCGTTGAGCCGCGCCAGCGCCTCGACCAGATCGACCCGCCCCTGCCGGGGATAGCGGTTCGCCTCGCCCAGCCCCTCCACGATCGCCCGGCGCGCGGCGGGCGCCAGGCCCAGCGGGTTCTCGTTCGAGTTCAGCCGTAAGGTCTCGCCCTGCGATGACGGCGTGGCCCAGGCGAGATCTGGCAGCAAGCCCAGTCCGCCTCCCAGGCCGGCTACGCCCGCAGTCAGCCCGGCGCGCAAGAAGGTTCGGCGTTCCATGGGTCACCCCACTGCGTCTCGGTTGAATGGGCTGTGAAGGTCTGTGAAGTCCATTCTGCGTGCCCGGCACTGGCACGCAAGGGCGCCGTCGGAGCCGCCAAGCCTGCCGCGCTGTCGCCGAGCCAGGGACCGATCTAGTATCTACTGGCTAGGCACGGGACGTAGGTGGTCTTTCTCGGAACCGAAAGCGAGCGTTAGAACAGGAGGGATGGTGGGGCGGGCTCTTACAAGGTTGGCAACGGCCGCGCTGGTTCTCTGGCTGAGTGCCTGTGAGGCGCCGGCCCGCCGCTACTTGGTGATCGGCGAGGGGACCGAGGTGGGGGTGCTCTTGCCGGTAGTAGAGACGAGCGAGCTGGACGGCGCTATCAACGAGCTGCTCTACCTGAGCTTGAACTCGGCCCGCTGGGGCGACGGCGCGATCGAGTACACGATCGATGATCTGTCGCTGGCCGAGCGCTGGGAGTTCGGTCCCGACTCCACCACGCTCACCTATTTTCTGCGAAACGGCGCGATGTGGTCGGATGGTGAGCCGATCGACGCCGGCGATGTCGTCTTCACCTTCCAGCTTGTGCGCAAGCCCACGATCGCCTCGCCTTATGTGGATTCGTGGGAGCATCTGGACTCGGTCGTCGCCGCGGGCGACCGCGAGGTCATTTTCTACTTTCGGCGGCGTTATCCGCGCATGCTGTTCCACACCGGCATCGGCATCATACCTGAGCACATTTTCGCGGATGCCGCCGACGACGCGGCCAGCCTGACAGGTCACCCAACGGTCGTGAGTCCCGCCGGCAACTTGGTGGTCAGCGGCCCCTATCGAGTGGCCGAGTGGCGGAAGGGCGACCGGCTGATGCTCACATCGAACCCGCGCGCCTTCACCGGGGCTCCGGCCACCGACACGGTGGTCTTTCGGTTCTTGCCCGAGGAGTCGACTCGCCTCATCGAGCTGGAGAACGGCGAGCTGGACGTCGCCGGCCCGCTGCCGATGGCTCGCGCCGCGGAGCTCGCCGCCGCCCAACGTTTCCGGGTCGAGACGGTGAGAGACCGCTTTTACGACTACATCGCCTGGAATCCCTTCAAGTTCGAGCCGTTCGGCGACCCGCGCGTGCGGTTGGCACTGTCGCTGGCCATCGATCGCGCCCAGGTCCTGGAGGGGTTGGAGATCTCCGCGCACGCCCAGCCCGCCGCCGGACCCTATCCGCCCATCTTCAGCCGCGTCGCTGACCCGTCCGTAAGACCCGACGCCTATCGCCCCGACAGCGCCCGGGCGATCCTGGCAGCGCGCGGCTGGCGCGACAGCGATGATGACGGATTGCTCGACCGCGGGGGGCGGCCGTTCCGCTTCACGCTGCTCACCCAGGCCGGCAACGAGCGGCGCTCTGATGCGGCGGAGCTGATCCAGGCCCAGTATCGTCGGCTCGGCATCGATATGCGGATCGAGCTCGTGGAGTTCAACACGCTCCTCGGTCAGGTGTTCGAGGGACGCGACTACGAGGCGGTGTTACTCGGCTGGCAGGTGGCGCTCGAGCCGGACTATCTCGTGGGACGCTTCTGGCCGCCGGACCACCCGTTCAACATCACGGGGTATGGCAACACGGTCCTCGACAGTCTGATCCCGCTCGCTCAGTCGGCGGCGACGGCGGAGCAGGCGGCCCCGCGCTGGCGGGAGGCGGCGCGGCTCATCGCCCGGGACCGACCGTACGCGTTCCTCTGGTACTTCGACGATGTGATGGCCGTGAGCGAACGCGTGAAGGGCACGCGCATCGATACCTACGGCCGATATCAGAACCTTCACCAGTGGAGGTTGGAAGACTAGCGTCGTTGGATCGATCAGCTTGACTCTCTAGTTTTCCCTGTCGCAGCTGCTCGCCACACGTTGAAAGCCCAACCTGGCACGGCAACGCAAAGAAAGAAGGGCGGCCGATACACCGGCCGCCCTTCTTCAGTCCCGCGGGGGCTCTCCCCCAAGAACTAGCCGCCCCTCGGGGACCTCGACGCCGTCGCCTTAGCTGTCGTCCTCGTCCAGGTCGTCGTCGTGCGGAATGGCGTCGCGATCGTCGTCGCGGAAACCCTCGATCGAGTTCTTGATGTTGTCAGTCACCAGATTCTCGTTCGGCTGACCTTTCACCGCCGTGCGCGGATCGATCAACATCAAGGCGCCGTTGGTGAACCGGGGCGCCAGGTCGATCGTCAGCGTCACGTTCAGCGGTCCCGCGCCTTCGGCCACGGTCAGGGAACTCGTCAACTCGATCCCCTGCTCCTCGTTGAGATCGGTGGTGTAGAGGAAGCTGACCCCGTTGTACGTCCCCGTCATGCGAATGCTGACATCCGCGAAGTTCGGGTTCCGAGCGATGAAATCGAGGTCCCCTGCATTGTCATCATCGGGCTTGTGGATGTCGAGTTCAATCTCGTCGTACAGGCCCGGCGCTGTCTGAGCCTCCAGCTTCTTGCCGCTTTCTGCTGGGAGGCCGCCTGCCCGAGATGTAAGACAAGCGGTTCTGGCTTCAGGTGAGTCAAAGCCGCAGGTGAAGGCGTCGTTGAAATGTATCGGAGCGATACAGTTGAACCGCTGGCGCGATATTTGTATCGTTTCGGGTCAGTTACACCCCTGCCGGGGAGGGTCATGAGAAGTCGTCTACTGGTTTTCAGCGAAGTGGACTCGTTCCGCGAGTACTACCAGGAGCTCGGCGAGTCGACCGGGCTGGAGCTGGAGATGGTCCGGGATCTGGGAGGGGCCGCGGCCTGCGCCGCCCTGATCATTTCCTGCCCGGGTGTGGAGGACCGAGCGGCCGACCGGGTGCGCGACGCGCAAGCGGTGGCGGTGCGGCCGCCGGTTGTCGTGGGGACGCGGGCCGATCATCGACTGGCCGTCGAGGTGGTGCGTGCGGGGGCCGACGACTACTTCGTGTTGCCGGAGGAAGCCGAACGCCTGAGGGATTACGTACGGGCTCGGGCGGAGTCGGCGCGCAGCCAGGAGGCGCGGGCCGAGCTGGCCGAGTCGCAGCGTCGGGATTTCGACTTCTCGCGCATCGTGGGCGAGAGCCGCGGGATCAAGGAGGCGTTGGCGCGGGCGGCGCGGATCATCCCGCGGGGAAAGGCGACCGTCCTGCTCACCGGCGAGACGGGGACGGGTAAGGAGCTGTTGGCCCAGGCGATCCACTACAACGGGCCCCGTGCCCAGGGCCCGTTCGTCGAGCTCAACTGCTCCGCGATCCCGCCCAACCTGATCGAGTCCGAGCTCTTCGGCCACGAACGGGGAGCCTTCACCGACGCCCGCCGTGCCAAGCCGGGGCTGCTGGAGGTGGCGGACGGCGGCGCCCTGTTCCTGGACGAGATCGGCGAGCTCCCCTTCGAGCTGCAGGGCAAGCTCCTCAAGGTGCTCGAGGACAAGCGCGTGCGTCGCGTGGGTGGCACGCGCAGCCAGGAAGTCGACGTGCGCATCATTGCCGCCACCAACCGTGACCTGGCCGCCCGCGTAAAGGAGAGGGAATTTCGCGAGGATCTCTACTATCGCCTTTCCGTCATTCCCGTCCACCTCCCGCCGTTGCGCGAGCGCGGTGACGACATCCTGCTTCTCGCCAATCACTTCATCGAGGCGCTGGCCCGTGAGTACGAGCTGCCCCGGCCCGACCTTACCCCGGCGCTGCGAGATCGCCTGCTCGCTCACCGCTGGCCGGGTAACGTACGCGAGCTGCGCAACGCGATAGAGCGCGCTCTGTTGCTCAGTGAGGGCGAAGAGCTTCGTCCCGAGGATCTCTTCATGGAGATGGCTGCGGGACCCGGCCGCGGCGGCGGTGGGCCGCTCCCATTCCCGGCGACGTTAGAGGCGATCGAGCTGGAGGCGGTGCGCGCCATGCTGGAGGAGACGGAAGGGAACAAGAGTGCGGCGGCCAGGCGGCTGGGGATTTCGCGCTCACGCTTGCACCGGGCGCTGAACCGGCTGGCGGAGATCGAGGGCGGCGCGGCGGGTGAATAAGGTGATGTGTCGCGAATCGCTACAGCTGGACGGAAACGGCACAAGTGGCGAGGCCGCTAAGTCTCGATCTGATAAAGGGATGCATACGGAATGCCGTTTGCGCTTCTTCCCGGACAGAGCGAGCTCGGCGCGCGGGCATCGAGCTCCGCGCGCCCGCTTCGGGTACGGCTTGAGCTACGAGGAGGCGAAGTGCGGATTGATCTGACAAGGAGTTGGGGGTCCGGCCTGGCGCTGGCGGCGCTGGCACTCGGGCTGGGGCTGAGTGGCTGTGACGACACCAATTCGAGTGCGCCGGACCTGGTCCCGGAGGCGGAGCTCGAATTCGTTCCGATCAGGACCGGTGCGCCGCCGCTGGAGACGACGGACACCTCGTTCTGGGCCGTGAGAGGCCAGGATCGGGAGTTGGAAATCCGCTTCGCGGGCCAGGGTGGACCGGGAACGGGCAAGCGGTTCATGGAGCTGGAGGTCGAGGACGAATCGCTTTTGCGCCGTCCGGACGGCACGCTGTTCGCGCCGGGCGACTCGATCGAGATTTTCGTGAGGGTGCAGGACGCGCAAATTTACCGCGTGACTTTCGAGCCCCCGGGCCTTCAGTTCAACCCTCAGGAGCCAGCGGTGCTCGAGTTCAAGTACGACGAGGCCGATCTCAGCTTTCTGGACCGCGAGATGGAGTTCGACATGTGGCGGCAGGAGCTGTCGAATCAGCCCTGGGAACGCATCGGGTCGATCCAGATCGAGGACCTCGATGAGATCGAGGCGGAGCTTCTGAGCTTCACCCGCTACGCCCTGGCCATCGGCCGCTAGCGTTTGGGATGATGAGCGCCATGCCCGGCGATGTCAGGGCACTGAAGTCAGCGCTCGAGCGCCTCGAGGGAGAGCGACGCTGGAGTGAGATCCGGGACCGCGTGGCGGGCCTGGATCAGGGCGAGCTCACCGCCGATCCCAAGATCGCCTTCCTCGCGGGGGAAGCGTTCGTCCATCTCGGACAGATGGAGCGTGCCCTCAACCTGGTCCTGGCCGCCGAGTCCGAGTTCCGGGCGCGTCACGATGCCGTGAACCTGCTGGCGGCGCTCAACCTGGCGGGCGCGGTTTTGTTCGAGCTCGGCGATCTTAAAGGCGCGGAGGAACGTTTCTCGGATCTGCTCGAACTGGCGCGGGAGCAAGCTGACGACGAGATGAGCGGCCGCGCCACCAACAACCTTGGGGCGATCGCCAGCCTGCGCGGCGATCACGAGCGGGCGCTTTCGCTGTTTCGCCTTTCGCTGCCCGCCTACCAGAAGACGGGCTTCCTGGTTGGACTCGCGCAGACGGCCCACAACCTGGGGATCGTGCACCGGGACCTGGCTAACTGGCGCGACGCCGACCGTGCCTTCCAGATCGCGTTTCGCCGGGCCCGGCAGTTGGGGGATGAGCGCCTGGCGGCGATGGCCCGCGTGGGACGCGCCGAGGTCTCGCACCGGCGCGGCGACGACAAGTACGGCCGCGCCGAGGCCAATCACGCGCTGGAAACCTTCATGCGCATCGGCGACGAACTGGGTCACGCCGACGCGCTCCGTTTACTCGGAAACATCGCCGCTGCCCAGCAGGACTGGGATGCGGCACAGCGCTACTTCGATGAGGCGCTCAACCTTGCCCGCTCGCATGCCAACCCGCTGCTCGAGGCCGAGATTCTCGAGGGGCGGGGAGAGCTACACGCGGCCATGGGACGGGGCGGCCTGGCGCGCGCCGACCTGGAAGTCGCGGCGGCGATCTACCGGCGGCTGGGAGCCGCCAAGCGGCAGGGTGAGACGGAAGCGCGCCTCGCCGCGCACTTCTAGCTCGACGCCACTCAGCCATCGCGTGGCGCGGAATTGAATGGGCTTAAGGCTTCACCCTCCTTCATCCTCAGTTCTTCCTTGGTTCGATGATCTCATCGCTAACGGTCTCGGGGTCGCGCTGTCTCTTATGTGGAGGTGGTAGAGGGGATGCGGCGTCTGCCGCGCGCGCTGGGCTGGGCTCAAGACCAGGTAGACCTCCCCCCACTTTGGTGACCCACCGACGGCGCGATTCGTCTTTAGGTTAGAACCTCCAACAGAATTTTTCCTCGAGTCTGTGGCACCGTGAGTGTATCGAGCTGGCGGGTCTGATGTAACGATCCTCCTGCGGGGTGGACGTGTGCAAAAACACAGGGAGAAAAAGCGATGAAGACGGGATTGAAGGGAGCTGCCTTGGCACTAACCCTCGCGCTAGCCGTCACCCCGGCGCTGTACGCGCAGAGCGGACAACAGCAAGCACAGCAGCGGCAGCTAGCGCAGCTGCAAGAGATGCAGCAGCGCATGAACCGCATCATGGAGCAGACTCACCACTTAAACCAGCAACTGGCTCAGCATATGCAACAGCAGCAGAGCCAGTCGATGAACCAGCATCGCGAGCTGCAGCAGATGGGCGAGTCGCTGGATCAGATGGCGCAGCACATGAACCGGCTGATGGAGCACTCGCGCAACATGATCCGCGACGAGGCGTTCGTGCGCGACCGTGAGATGCAGCGGGAGATGGAGCGGTTGCGTGAGCACATGAACGAGATGGCCGATCAGATGGAAAACACGTTGCAGATCATGGAGCGGATTCAGAGGCGGCTGAATCAGCCGGCCGGGGAATGATCCGCCTTCGTGTCGCTGGGGTGGCTGGGGTCGCACTCGCGACCCTGGCCGCCCGGCCGCTTGCCGGCCAGGTCGATTACGTCGGCTCCGTCCAGTTCGCCAGCGGCGATTACATCTTCACCGAGAGGACGAACAGCGCCTTTCTGTTCAGCGGGATCTCGGCGTCGGTGGGCGAGCTGGGACTCACGCTCAATATGCCGCTGATCCTGCAGAGTACGCCGTGGATCACCTACGGCGCTGTGACAGCGATTCCGTCCGGCGGTACCGAGCACTCGGAGCTGAGCCGGCAGATGGGGGGGCGTCAAAGCCATGAAGCTGTGACGCTGGTGGACACGACGGCCTACGAGGACATCGGGATCGGCGACCCGCTGGCCCACGCCGACTTCCGGTTGTGGAAAGAGGGCGCCGTGTTGCCGTCGCTGCGCATCACCGCTGAGGTCAAGGTACCGATCGCCGATGTAGACCGGGGCTTCGGCACCGGAGAGTGGGACTACAGCGCCGGCGTCTCGCTGTCGAAATCGCTCGGCCGGACGATGCTGTTCACCGACCTCGCCTACTGGGTGCTCGGTGATCTTCCTGATCTGGAGCTGAAGGACCCTCTGGCGTACAGCTTCGGTCTCGGGCAGATGCTGCCGGGCGGCCGGGTGGGCTTGCTCGCATCGATGTCTGGATATACTCGGATGCTGGAGGGGGTGGACCCACCGACCCAAATCTCGCTCGGCCTGTCTTACCTGCTGGGGAGTGGACGCAGCCTCATGGGCAGCGCCGCTTTCGGGTTGAGCGAATCGAGCTCGGACATCTCGCTCTCCTTTGGCTGGCGACTTTCGCTCTAGTCTGAACGTCAAGCCCGAACAGATGGATCGGCGTGCGGCGCCCGGCGTGGCGGCGCCGCCGCTCCCTGCCTATCATCCCCAGCGACCCCAACCCGGAGCAGGCTTATGCTGAGAGAAGTGCTCGTCGTGACCGTTGTTGCCGCTGGCGTTCCGTGTATTGCCGACGCGCAGGATCAGTCTGACGCTCGCCTGATCGCTGAAGCGGTGAGCGCCTTGCCGGAACCGTTGCGTGCCGGCGCCGAGGTCCGCGCTTTTCGCGGCGGCGAGCTGGTGAAGGTCCGCGATGGGACGAACGGGATGATCTGCCTGGGCGATGACCCGTCACAGGACGGTTGGCACGTCGCCTGTTATCACAAGGATCTCGAACCGTTCATGGCTCGCGGACGCGATCTGCGCGCTCGCGGGGTGACGAATCGGGCCACCATCGACTCGGTCAGAGCAGCGGAGATCGAGACGGGGAATCTCGAGTTTCCCGATCATCCGACCGCACTCTACTCGCTCTTCGCCAACGAGGGGATCATCGATCCTGCGACCGGCGAGGCGGAGGCTCGCGGTCTCTACGTCATCTACATGCCCTACGCTACCGAGGCGAGCACGGGCATCTCCGCGGTGTCTTCGCGGGAACGCCCCTGGCTGATGTTTCCGGGCAAGCCCTGGGCCCACGTGATGATCCAGCGCTGACCGGCTGCGGCGGCGTGAGGCCGCGGCCGCGCCGTCGGCCTGGACGAGAATCGGATGGACAAGCACACCCTGCACAAGAAGGTCGAGACGCCGACGCCGGGCCCCAGCCTGGCGGGCGCTTCGGTCAGCGGCTTACCCCCCGATCTGCTGGAGGAAGCGTCGCGGCGTTTGGGCTGGGCGTCGCTGATCTACGCGGCGACATTTTTTCTCGCGTATTTCGGCACCGACCTCTTCTTCGCCGGCCAGCAAGAAGCCATGCCGGCGGAATACGACCTGTTCAGCGCGGAGCGTGCGATTCAAACGATCGTGGCCATCGCCTCGATCGCCCTCGCCCTGGCGACGTTTGCGCTCTCCCGATTCGGGAAACTCCAACCGGCTCTGCTGCTCGACATCGGACTTGTGTTCGAGGTGGTCGGCGCCTTCGGCATCGCGATGTCGACGGTGTGGGGTGTCTTCCCCGAGTGGACTGGTGAATTTATACAGGAAGTCCCCGGCATTCCTTGGGAGTGCGTTTGGATCATCATCTTTCCGCTGCTGGCACCGAACACCCCCAGCAAGACGCTGCTCGCCTCCCTGGCGGCCGCGTCAACCGGAATGCTCTCGGTCATTTTGTCGAAGGCCGCCGGCCTCACCAGTCCCGACCTTCCCCTGATCTACGTTTTCGGCTGGTACCTGTTCAGTACGTATCTGTGTGCCGGGATCGCCTTTGCGATCTCGAGGGCCGTCTATCGCTTCGGCAAACGGCTGCACCGGGCCCGAGAGATCGGTAGCTACCAGCTCGTGAAGCCCCTCGGTCAGGGCGGTATGGGCGAAGTGTGGATGGCGCGTCATCGCATGCTGGCCCGGCCGGCCGCCATCAAGCTGATCCGTCCCGAGGTGCTCGGCGCCAACGAGTCGGTGCGCCGAACCGTCCTGCGCCGGTTCGAGCGCGAGGCCCGCGCCACGGCGACGCTCGACTCCAATCATACGATCACGCTTTACGACTTCGGGATCACGCAGGAAGGCGCGTTCTACTATGTGATGGAGCTACTGCGAGGGTTGAGCCTGGACGTGCTGGTCAAACGCTTCGGGCCCGTCGCCCCGGCCCGTGCCGTTTACCTTTTAAGACAGGCCTGTCACTCGCTCGCCGAGGCCCACGAGCGCGGGCTCATCCATCGCGATATCAAGCCGGCCAACATCTACGCCTGCCGTCTCGGCTTCGACTACGACTTCGTCAAGGTGCTCGACTTCGGGCTGGTCAAATCCAGTCGCGGCCTGGAGGCGGGCGCGTCGGATCTGACCGCGGAGGGCGTCGCGACCGGCACTCCCGCGTTCATGGCGCCGGAGATGGCGCTGGGAAAGACAGAGGTTGACGGCCGCGTGGACATCTATGGGATCGGGTGCGTGGCCTACTGGCTCGCATGCGGCCAGCGCGTCTTCGAGGCGGACAGCCCGCTGGCGACGGTGGTGGCCCACGTGCAAGAGAAGCCGATTCCACCCTCGCGTCGCAGCGAGCTCGACATCCCCGGCGCTCTGGAGGAAATCATCCTCGCCTGCCTGGAGAAGGATCCGGCCGACCGCCCGCAGACCGCATCGGAGCTCGACCGTTTGCTCGCCGAGTGCGGCCTCGACGGCGAGTGGAGCGGGAAGAAGGCGCAGGAATGGTGGGCGCTTCACCTGCCGGAGATCGTTCTCCACTCCCCCGCTGAGGCGTTCGAAGAGCGAGAAGCGACGATTCTAACGGTGAGGCAGTAGACAGGTTTAGCGGCGCGCAGAGTAATATATGCTACAGTATCGACCTTTCCGTCGGCTCATTGTCGATCTTCTGAAATGGACGGTTATCAACGACGCTCTTTTGTCTAGTTATTGACTAGACCACATCCAGGAGGCCCGCTAGCGCCCCTCCACGCCGCTCCTCAGGTAATCGAGGACCAGGTTGGCCATCACGCGGATACCGACCGGCACGGAGCTATCGTCGGCCATGAAGTTGGGCGTGTGGTTGCCGCCCGAGGTGGTGCCCGGCTTGGTGGTGCCGAGGCTGAGGTAGAAGCCCGGCACTTCGTTGGCGAAGTAGGCGAAGTCTTCGGCGGCCATAATCGGGTCGAGCTGGTGCAGCCGGCCCGGCCCGAGCACCCTCTGCAGCGTCGGGAGCATTCGCCGGGCCAGGTCGGGGTCGTTGATGGTGGCCGGCGCCCCGCGCTCGTAGTCGAGCTCGAAGCTTCCTCCGCCGGCTTGTGTGATGCCGGCGAGGATCTCTCCCATTCGTCGCTCCACGTCGTCGCGTACCTGAGAATCGTAGGCGCGCACCGTGCCCTCGAGCTGCACCTCGTCCGGTATGATGTTGAAGCGGGTGCCGCCGCGGACGATACCCACGGAGATGACGCTGGGTTGGAGAGGCGGCAGGTTGCGGGAGCGGATGGTCTGGAGCGCCATAATCGCTTGCGCCGCCATCACGATGGGATCGACAGACTGGTGGGGATAAGCGCCATGGGCCTGCACCCCGCGGATCGTGATACGGAAATGGTCGGAGCTGGCGAGAGCGGGGCCGACCGTGTAACCCATATGGCCCACCTCGAGCCCGGGGTTGGTGTGCAGGCCGAAGATGGCGGACGGTCGCGGATTCTCCAGTACGCCTTCCTTCACCATCAGGGGGGCGCCGCCCTCTTCGCCCGGCGGCGGCCCTTCTTCGGCGGGCTGGAAGATGAACTTGACGGTGCCCGGGAGCTCGTCGCGCATCCCGGCAAGCGTCGAAGCCACGCCGAGCTGGACCGCCGTGTGGATGTCGTGACCGCAAGCGTGGCTGACGCCGACGTCCTGCCCCAAATAAGTCGTTCGCACCGTCGATTTAAACGGGTAGGGCGTGTCTTCGGTGACGGGGAGCGCGTCCATATCGGCGCGCACGGCCACGACGGGCCCGGGCCTACCACCCCGGAGGATGCCGATCACTCCGGTGTGGGCGACGCCCGTGTGCACTTCCAGCCCCAGCGCTCGCAGATGCCCGGACACGAGCTGCGCGGTCTTGAACTCGCGGTTTCCCAGCTCCGGGTTCTGGTGGATCTGGTGGCGAAGCTCGATGATCTCGGCGCGGTGGCGTTCGACGGCGGCATCGACCTTCGAGTCTTGAGCTGCGGCCGAGCCGGGTATTGCGATCGCCAGCGAGACTAAAATGCAGAACTTTCGCACGTGGCCTCCGTCGATCTTTGCACGACGTTCTAACAGCAACCTTCTAAGGCGAGTTGCCAGTCTGGCCGCCGGGTGCGGCCCGCGCGGCGGCTGATCGGCCCTCACCCGGGCAGGAGCCCATGGCAGCGGGCGCAGGTCGCGAGCAGGCCGGCGTAGATGTCAATTCGGAGTCCGGTGTCGACCGCCGTCTTACCCTCGCCGGCCAGGGAGTGAACGCGGAGGGCCAGCGCCTCGATCCTCGGATACAGGGGAACATCGGGCGACAGCGCCTCGGGCCGCAGGGCGGCATCGGCGAGCGCCGCGGCGCCCTGGGCCCAGGCCTCGTCCGAGGGAACCACCAGTCCCTCCCACAGCCGGTCGGCCGCCCAGAGGTGCCGCAACATGTGACCGATGGCGCCCGGGTCGGTGGGCGGCGGCGCCGGGGGCTCGAGCTCGACTTGAACATTCGAGCCGCGATGGCAGGCGCCACAGCTCGCGCCCAACCGACCCACCGCCCGCGCGGCCGTCCCGCGATCGGGCGCTTCGACGACAGCCTGAGCCGCGGCGCGGAACTCGGCGACATAACGAGCAGCCTGCCCGGGCAGATCAGTCGGCCGCCGCTCGACCAGGGAGCGGGCGCGGTGGCGCGCGGCCTCCAGGTCACCTTCGATCAGGGCATCACGGATCGCCAGCGCCTCATCGAAATGGTTGGCCATCTGTGCCGCGGTCGCCCCGGCGATCTCGCGCTCGTTGCGCGGTTCCGCGCGCTCGGCGCAGTTACCCGCGCGCAGGGCGAGGAGCGCGACGATCGCTACCGTTGCGGGTCGGGTGTGGGTTCGCATCGTTCGCCTCGCTTCGACGCGCTGACCGGTCGTGGTGGGTCCGTGTGGGGAAGTCTCGGACGCCGAGCGTGAGCGGTCAAGCGGTCCAGGTCGGGTTCGACCCGAAGCGACGCTCGATCGGCGTCTGGTCGTCATCCTGCCAAGCTGGTAGTTTGGCTTCCCTGTCCGATGAGCAGAGCTGCGCTTCCCGCCGGCTGGCGACCGGTGGGCCGCTGTATAGGGAATGCTTACACGGGTCCTATCACGGCGCTCCAAGGAGAAGCCGAATGTCGACGACGCGAAGAGAGTTCTTGCAGCTGTCGGCGGTGGCCGGTAGCGCGCTCGGGCTGGGCTTGCTCGGGCCGGCGTCGCCGGCGCGCGCGCACCAAGAGGCCGGCAGGTCGCTGCGGATCCTGATACTTGGAGGCACCGCTTTTACCGGGCCCCACCAGATCAAGCACGCGCTGGCTCGCGGCCATAAGGTCACCATCTTCAATCGCGGCAAGACCGAGCCCACAGTTCACCAAGAGCTGTTCTCGCAGGTCGAGACGCTCATCGGTGATCGCGACAACGACCTGGAGTCGCTAAAGGGCCACCAGTGGAACGCGGTCATCGACAACTCCGCATCAATCCCCCGCTGGGTTCGCCAGTCGGCCGGCCTGCTCAAGGATCAGGCCGAGATCTACCTCTTCACCTCGTCGCTGTCGGTTCACGCCGACTTCAGCAAAGCCGGCATCACCGAGGAGGATCCGGTGGGGACGATCGACGACCCGACCGTTGAAGAGATCACCGGCCAGACCTACGGGCCTTTGAAGGCGCTGTGCGAAGAAGAGGCGCGAAAAGCGTTCCCCGGCCGCGCCATCATCGTTCGGCCGCATCTGATCGTCGGACCCGGCGATCGCTCCGATCGCTGGACTTACTGGCCCGCCCGCATCGCTCGGGGCGGCGAGGTGATGGCGCCGGGCCAGCCGAGCGATCCCACCCAGTACATCGATGCCCGCGACCTGGCCGAGTTCGACATTCACCTGATCGAGCACCGCGCCTTCGGAACTTACAGTGGCGTCGGTCCGCTATCGCCGCTGAGCATGGCCGAGCTGCTTTACGGGATCCGGGCGATCGTCAGCAACGACATCTCGTTCACCTGGGTCGACGCCGACTTCCTGGCCGAGCACCAGGTGGCGCCCTGGCAGCACATGACCGCCTGGATACCGCCCCGGGACGGCATGGAGGGATTTGGCCTGTTCGACAACAGCCGCGCCGTCGCCGCTGGCCTCCGCTACCGGCCGCTGGCCCAGACGGCGCGGGACACGCTCGATTGGTGGCTGAGCCAGCCGGAAGAGCGGCGGGCGAAGCCGCGGGCGGGGCTGGATCCGGAGAAGGAGAGGCAAGTTCTGGCGGCGTGGCATGCGAGGACCGGCGACGGCTAGACGCCGGTTTTTGAACTTTGAACCATCGAACATCGGACATCGAAGTAGAAGTTCTTGGGGAACGCCGAGCTTTGAGCGCTGAACGTCGAATGTTTGAGCGGCACGTGTGCCTTCGCCGTTGGATGTTCGGCGTTCGAAGTTCAAGGCGCGTCGGCGCCGCCACACTTCGATGTTCGATGTTGGATGTTCAATGTCCAACGATGAATGTTCAATGTTTAATGTTTTCAATTGAAAGCTGCACAGGAGCCGAGTGAAACCCCGACGAACCACTGACCGCGCCCGGCCAGGTCTGGCGACGCGGCTGCTGCAGCGCGCGGTCGCCGTCGAGCCGGAAGAGGTCCAGGCGCTGCTCCTCTCCTGCGCCTATTACTTCTTCATCCTCTCGGGCTACTACATCTTGCGGCCGATACGGGACGAGATGGCCGTGGCCAGCGGCGTGCGCAACCTGCCCTGGCTGTTCACAGGCACGCTGGTGGCGATGCTCATCGTTCACCCGCCCTTCGCCGCCCTCGTCGCCAAGCTGCCGCGCCGCAAGTTCATCTCCTACACCTACCGCTTCTTCATCGCCAACCTGTTCATCTTTTTCGTGCTGCTCAAGCTGGCCCCGGAGAGCGCGAACATCTGGATCGGCCGCGCTTTCTACTGGTGGGTCAGCGTATTCAATCTGTTCGTGGTGTCGGTCTTCTGGGCCTTCATGGCTGACGTGTTCCATAGCGCGCAGGGGAAGCGGATGTTCGCGTTCATCGCCCTGGGCGGCACGCTGGGGGCGATCGTCGGGGCCGCAATCACCGCCTTTCTGGCCCAGCCGTTGGGGCCCGTGCAGCTCATCCTGATCTCCGTCGTGCTGCTGGAGCTTTCCGTTCAGTGCGTGTTGCGGCTGTCGAAGCTATCCGAGGCGGCCCGACCGCTGGAGGTGCCCGACGAGTCGGGTCCCCGAATCGCCGGGCTGCCCGAGACCGAGCCGGGTCGTGGCTTTCCGCCGAAGGCGCCTGGCGCGGACGGCGAGCGGCCGATCGGCGGCGGCGTGCTCGCCGGCATCTCCGGAGTGCTGCGCTCGCCGTACCTGCTGGCGATCTGCGCCTACATGCTGATGTACACTATCGCGGCGACGTTCCTCTATTTCCAGCAGGCGGAGATCGTGGAGCGCACCTTCACAGACCGAGCCGTGCGCACGGCCTTCTTCGCTAAGATCGATCTGGCGGTGAACATCCTGGCGATCTTCACGCAGGGATTCCTGACCGGTCGTCTCATCAAGTGGTTGGGGGTTGCCGTGACGCTGGCCTTGCTACCGGCGCTTTGCATCATCGGGTTCGCCGGCCTGGGCATCTGGTCGACGCTCGGCGTGCTGGTCGTGTTCCAGACGCTCCGCCGCGCCGGCAACTACGCGGTGGCGCGACCGACCCGCGAGGTCTTGTACACTGTCGTGAGCCGCGAAGAGAAGTACAAGTCGAAGAACTTCATCGACACCTTCGTCTATCGCGGCGGCGACCAGATCGGTGCCTGGTCTTACGCGCTGATGGGCTGGCTCGGCCTCGGCATGGCGGCGATCGCCTTCGCCGCGGCGCCGATCTGCGCCGTCTGGCTGCTGATCGGGTACTGGCTGGGGCGCAGGCAGGCGGTCTTGGCCGACCGCCAGGCGCTGGGCGAGCGGGTGCCGCAGCCGGTGCCAGCAGTCCTTTGAGCCTTCGCCGCGGCGATCGCGGCGGCGGGTCTTGAGCAGCCATTCTGACCGATTCTCCCCACTTCAACGACTTGTCTGTAACTCTTCTTACACTGGAGGAAGAACCTTTTGCGCCGCGAGATCGGTCATAATGCCTGCTTCCACAGCGCGGCGCTGATGAGGTCGAGACCTTTATTTCCTTTGTTCTCAACTACTTATGGTTTCTGGTCCGGGTGGTATGCCTGTTGCAAAGCTCACAGCGCACAGGGCCGACGCCCTCCCCGGTTTCCCTGCCCGGCTTCCCTGTCCCAAAAAGCTGGTCTTCAGTTCTTGAAGCTGCCCAGAACCGAAGTCGGAGGTTGCGGTTGTGAAGAAGAAGCAAGCACGGTCGAGCGAAGGTCGCGGGAACCCGCTGCCGCTGGGGCCGGACTCGGGGGTCACTCTAGCCGAGATGCTGGTGTCGCTGGTGATCTTCTCGACGGCCCTGTTGGGTATCGTCGGGACGGCGGCCCGGGTCGGCGCCACGGTGAACAGCTCGCACATGCGGCTGGCCGCAGCTTCGGTGGCGCGGCAGCAGGTCGAAACGATTCTAACACAGCCCTACGACAGCGTCGCCAACGGATCGGCGGAGCGTGAGGGCGTAAAGATGGTGTGGGCGGTGACCAATGGTATGGCGGGGAAGCGCGTGGTGCTGGTCTATGAGCACCGTGTGCCTCAGCGGGTCTACCAGGACACCCTCACCGCAGGTGTGTTAAAGCCATGAAGGTGCGTGTACGCGAGGAGTGTGGCTCCAGCTTGATGGAGATGACAATCGCCGTCACCCTGATGAGCCTGGTGCTGGCGGCGATGGTCGGGGTGCTCTTGCAGCAGCAGCGGTTTTACATGGTCGCCGGGGACGCCGCAAACACCGTGAGCGTGTTGCAGCGGGTAGAGACGGCGGTGACGGCGGAGTTCATGCCGCTCAGCCCGTCGGGCAGCGACATCATCTACGCCGATGACGACTCCTTGGCGCTGCGGGTGTTTCGCGGGGTGTACGTGGTCTGCGACAAGAAGCTGACCACCGATGTGTTTGTCACGATGCGGGCGCTGACGCCGGGTAGGGTTATCAGCGCGGACAGCGTTCTCGTCTATTCGAGCGGAACTCGCGGGTCCCTCGCCGACGACCACTGGAAGCAAGTCGGCGTCAGCTCCGTGAACAAGGACGCCTGCCCCGACGGCACACCGGGATGGACGGCGGTAATGCCCGACCTGAACGGGTTCCTATCGCAGATCCCGATCGGGTCGGCGGTGCGCGCGTTCGATCCCGCGAGCTACTGGCTGAGCGCCGAGGACGGATCCTGGTTCCTGAAGACCAATGCGACCGCCGGCAGCGCCACGAGAGTCGCCAGCCGGCTGGCGCCCGCCGATTCGACGGCCGCCTCGGTCATGCGCTTCATCTACCTGGATGGTCAGGGCAAGGCGACGGCGACGCTGGCCGAGATCGCGCAGATCGAGATCGCCGCCTCCGCCTTGGGCGCCGTGCCGAAGCGGCGCGGCGGTCAGCCTTTGAGGAAAGAGCAAACCGTGTCGATCGCGCTCAGAAATGCGGGGAAGTGAGGAGAGGTTAGATGTTCACAGGTAAGATAAGTTCCGAACGCGGCTACGGCCTGCCGGCAACAATTCTCTTGCTGGTCGTCTTCTCCGTTATGGGGCTGGCGGGACTCTCCCTGGCCCGCCAGGAGGTCCGCTCGCAGATGCGGGAGAGGTCGCGGGAGGCCGCTTTCTACGCCGCCGAGACCGGCGTTCTCCAGGGCGTGGAAAGCTGGAGCACGCCGTCCGGCCTGGTCCCGAAGGACTCGACCTGGATCCTGGACAGCGGCTCGCTGCCGGGCGGCGCGACCTATCGGGTTTTCGCCACCAAGCTCGACGATGACGACGGAGTTCACGCGTTATACTCGATCCGCTCCGAAGGCACAGCCCCGGGCGGGCAAGTGCAGCGGGTCGGTCTGCTGGTGGCCATACAACCGGTGGAGGACCCATTCAACGCGGCGTTGGAGGTGAAGGACAGCGCGTACCTGGCCGGCACGGCTTCCGTGGAAGGGTTCGACCACCTTCCCACGAGCTGGAACGGTCCCTACTGCTCCGCGCTCGACGACGACAAAGCGGGTGCGACGCTGCCGGATACTTCGCGGTACTCGCAGGGGGGTAAGAAGGACCGGGTCTTCGGAGACCCGCCACTGGCGGCGGATCCCGACACCACC
Organism: uncultured Gemmatimonadota bacterium; assembly: GCA_964348165.1. Classification (GTDB taxonomy): domain Bacteria; phylum Gemmatimonadota; class Gemmatimonadetes; order Palauibacterales; family KS3-K002; genus CAYGAJ01. Next base: position 20,577 of record CAYGCC010000243.1, read on the forward strand.
AACTTCTTCGACTTCGGCGACGTCACCTTCGATGAGCTGGCGGCCGGGGCCGACCACGTTCTGCCAGACGGCGACCTGATCGACGTCAAGAAGTCGGTCCCATCCTACACGGCGGATGGCGCCTGCGACACGAATGACCCGTACAACTGGGGGGACCCCCTGAACCCGGGCCAACCGTGCAGCAACTGGTTCCCCACGATCTACGTCAAGGGTGATCTGAATATCCAGTCTGTGAACAAGGGGCAGGGCCTGCTGCTGGTCGAGGGCAACTTGACGGCGGACGGCGGTTATGAGTTCTACGGGCCCGTCATCGTCAAGGGCGACCTGATCGCCGCGGGCAGCTTCCGGTTCTACGGCGGCGTCAAGGCGACCAACACCGACCTCGGAGCGGGGAACGCCGAGATCTTCTACAGCAGCTGCGTGATCAACCGGGTTCTCAGTCGTTCCAAGGTCGGGAAGCCGCGACCGCTCACCGAGCGTCCCTGGTTCCAGAATCGCTAACCTGCCCGGGCGTGCAGCTCGGCGGTTTCGAGTTCCTGAGACTCGCTCAGTTGTGGCGGGTCACCACTCGACGTTGGGGGCGAGTTCCGGCCCCCGGGCCGCCCTCGCCTCACCTGCTATTTCAGGCGGATCAGGAAAACTGCCGAAAGGTGACGGATACGCAGCGAGTCGTCTTCGACGACTCCACCGGCACCACGCAGGTACATCACCAGCCGATAGCGCGAATCTTCTGCTGACAGAACAGTCTCCTCGGGCGCGAGTCGCTCGTCGCGCTCCACCTTGGCGCCGAGCTCGCGGATAAGCGGCGCCAGGTCGACGCTCAGGCGCGCCTCGGGCTCGAGGGGCGGGCCCAGCGCGAGCAGGGTGCCATCCAGCCGCAGCTCGGTGACGCTGTCGATCCAGGCGCGAAAGAAGCTCGGATCGTCGCCCCAGTGGTGAACGGTGTCGAAGACGAAGTCGTACCCCGCCACCGGCAAGGGGCTGGGCGGACGGGCGTCCACGGCGAAGCCCTCACGCTCCTCCTCCCAAGGTGCTACGTACTCGAGCCCCATCGACTCCATGGCGAGCTGCGGCGTCAGCGGCTCGGGCAAGCGGACGGTGTCGGCATACCAGGGTCGCAGCTGATCCAGCCCGTGGAAGTCGTGCAGGTACTTCACGATGTTCGAGATCTCCTTCTCCTGCTCGAAGGCGATGCGCTTAGGCGCGCTCCCCAGCCTGCCGTCCACCATCACCTCGGCGCTGGCCAGCAGCGCTTGCAACCGGCCCAGCTGGCTGCGCCGTGAGACCGCGGTGGCGCCCCAGGGGCCGACGGTGGTGAGGGCGGTGACCAGGCAGAGTGTGATCGGTATCACGCGGATGTCGCCGCGGCGCCGGAAGGTGAAGTAGAGGGCGATGCCCAGCAGCCAAGCCGTGGCCACGACGACCAGATAGCGCCTCTCGGTGATCCCGTAGTCGCCGATCCGCGTCCAGATGGCGACGGCGATCAGTCCAATCAGCGGATACAACGTCCAGTAGAAGCCGCGGCCGTAGGTGACGATCCAGCGGTTCTCGGCCCGTTCGCGAACGGGGTGGACGAGGAGCAAGGCAAGGACCCCGACGATCGAGACGCCGATGACCGGGTACCCGACCCAACCCTTCGGCAGGTCCCAGGCGATGACGATCTTTCCCACGTAGGCGTAGAGGATGGCCAGATAGATGACGACCAGTGGAATCAGCACGTACTGGGTGAAGATGCGCAGAGCCGTCGGATACTCTTCCAGCTGTTGCATCCGCTCGTAGTCGTCGGGCGCGCCGGCCAGAAAGAACCAGGTGTTGTAGACGAAGGCCACCCAGAACCAGAGCTGCCCGTAGATCTCGTCGTCGAAGTCCAGGTCGAGCAGGGTCTCACAGGCCAGGATCGCCAGAGTCAGCCCGATGTAAAGGACCGCCGAGTAGAGCGCGCCGGCGGCGAAGCGTAGGAACAGCGCCTTGTTATATTGCCAGAATCCGTTTTCGGCCGCGCGGCGTCCGATGAACGGCGCGAAGGCGACCAGCAGGTGGAGGGCGCCGATCAGAAGGAAGAAGCGTGTGACGTCGGCGCCCTTGATCGGGTAGGGCAGACTGGCGTAGTAGCCGACCAGCGCCAGCAGACCCGCCAGCATCGCCGCCAGCCGCAGCCTCCGCGGCCAGCGTCGGCTCTCGCCCAGCGTCGTCAGCGCGAAGAAGAGCGAGATCCCCAGGATGCACGCCATCCATACCGGGTAGAGGGCATCGGCGCCGCGCTCCGCTTCGAAGTCGATGTCGGCGAGTCGGTGGGCCACGGCGGCCGCCGCGATGGCGGAGAGCAGAACGAGCGGAAAGCGCTGAAAGGTCTGCCGGGCTCGCTCTCCCAGTGCTCGGAACGATTTAAAGCGACGTGTCCGAGTTTCGCTGGCTGCCTCCATCACGATTCTCCCGGCCCAGGCGCACTCAGGTCTCGGCCCGCTGGATGTCCTTGATGATCATCAGGTGGTGCCGTGTGTGGATCGCGATGAAGCGCAGCCACTGGAGGGCGGTAAAGCCGCCCAGCGCGGGGTGGCCCAGTCGGCCCCGGGCGCCATCCACGTCGCCCAGCCGCTCGCCGATGGCAGTCACGGCCGCGTGCGCGTCGTTCAAGCGGCTCCGCGTCTCGGAGGGAGACGCGGCGGAAGGGGTCGTCGCCGCAGGGGCTACCCCGCGGCCCCGGGGTATCCAGCCGGTCAGCAACACGGCGCGGCCGGCGAGCGTCAACCCGGGCTCCGGGCCGCTGGGGGGCGATTCGAGGATGCGGGCGATGGCGTCGGCGCAGAGGCGGTTGGCCTGGGCGAGGTGATCTAAGTGCTGCGCGACGGACCAGGCGGAAACGCCCGCCGACCGCAGGTCGAGACGCTCCTCGTCCTCTTCCGATAGGGAGAGCAGCTGCTGGGACAGTTCAACGGCTTGGGCGAAGGCACGCCGGCAGCGGCGTGTAGCGGCGGGGGCGGGGCTCGGGGTCATGGCGGGTCTATGTCATTAGCTCGTCGCTACAGGTGCGGTCGCTGCTTCTTACGTTCAGTCCTCTCTGCCCGCAAGTTCGCCCATCCGGTCCACCGATGCCAGCATCTCGCGCTTCAGGCGCTCACGCTCCGATCCGGAATCTGATCGAGCCGAGGCGTTCAGCTCGCGCACCAGACCGATGAACTGGTAGACTTCGCGACGAAGGGCGTTATATCGGCGCTCGTTGGTCAGCAACGGGTAGGCGCCGTAGAGGAAGCCCACCAGCACGATAAGCAGGCCGAGCATCACGATGCCGTACCAGACGTACAGAGAGCCCATGAAAAGGAAGCTGCTGATCACGATCGCCACGCCGACGAGCGCGGCCACCGGACCCGCGAAGCGGTTGACTCTGCGACGCCAGCTGGTCGGGTTGGGCTGGGCCATGAACCGCTCGCCTCTCGCGTGCCTGATATCGGTTGCCATGTCTAGTTCGGCTTACCGGCCAGCTCAACCATCCGTTCCACCGACGCTACCATCTCCGACTTCACCCTCTCCAACTCAGCCGACGAGCGTGAGATGGCCGCCGCGTTAAGCTGACGCACCAGCTCGATGAAGCCGTCTACCTCGTCCCGCAACGCCGGGAATTGGCGCTCACTGGTCAGGAAGGGGTAGACGCCGTAGACGAAGCCGGCCAGGGCGATGATCAGCCCGACGGCGACGGTGATGTACCACCAGAGCAGGTCTTGTAGAAACAGAAAGCTGCTCAGAACGATGGCCACACCGACGATCGCTGTGGCCAGCGCCACGTAACGGTTGATGTGGCGGCGCCAGCTACCGCGGCCTTGTTCTGCCATGGTCGCTCTTCTCTCCTGATTGGGGCGAGGGACAGAGCGGAAGGTTCTGTGCTAAACTTCGGCCCTCGCATCGTTACACAAGACGATCGACACGCCGGGGCCGTCACCCGGCCGAGGTCGGCCACAGGCAGGCTCACCCTGCCGCCGCCCCGCCGGCCGGCCGCCGGCGACTCCGGCCTCTTGCATCAAGCGCGCCGCGGCGAAAACCGTGAAAACTCTAGCATCTCTGCGAAAACGGTCGGCGAAGTTCTGGCGAAACGCCATGAATGTCGGGGTCAGAATGACCGAATCGCCCACTTTCAGCTGCCGACCGGGTGTGGTGCCGCCGGGTCAACTAATGCCTTCGCCGTTACTTAGGCTGGAGGCGCGCCCCCATGGCACACGGATTGCCCCTCTCAGGGAGGTGTTAGGGGGCGTGATGTGGAGTCGGAGCGGGTGGTGACCCCCCGTCTGACTGAGTCGTCTTGTAGTGTGCAGTGCTCTGAGTAGGCCTTCCCTGTCCCCACCGCCGGGCCCTCTGCGACACACATGAAAATCGTGGCTTTCTGGGCTGACTAGGCCGTCACTTGGAGGTGACCGACCTTGAGGAGACAGGCGAAGCAATGTCCGGCATTGATGCGGAACTCGCCGCCGCGGTCCGAATCGGGCGTCTCGATCGCCGAGGTGCTGATTGCCCTGGTGATCTTCTCGACCGCCCTGTTGGGCGTGGTAGGTACGGCCGCCCGGGTCGGTGGGATCATGAACTCGTCGCACGTGCGGCTGCGGGCCGGGTCGATCGCCCAGCAGCAGATCGAAGAGCTGCTCACCCAGCCCTATCTTGAGGTGAAGAACGGGTCGGCGACACGTCGAGGCGTGGACCTGAGCTGGACGGTCGCCGAGACGACCTGGGCGAAAGAGGTTTTGCTCGTCTACGAGTACAACGTTCCCGGCCACCTGCGCGCGGACACTCTGACCTTTGCGCGGATTCGGCGGATATGATGAGGCGGGCCCGGACGGAATTGGGTGCCGGCGTCGTCGAGGCGCTGATCGCCATCACGCTGCTCAGTCTGGTGATGGCGGCGATGGTGGGAGTGCTGCTACAGCAGCAGCGCTTCTATTTGGTGACCGGCGACGCGGCCAACACGTCGGGGACGCTGCAGCGGTTGGAAACGGCCGTCGTCACAGAACTGCTGCCGCTGAGCCCCCTCGGGGGCGACGTCATCTACGCGGACCCGGATTCGGTGTTGCTGCGAGCGTTTCGCGGCGTCTACGCCGTTTGCGACAAGAAGGTGACGACCGACGTCTTCATAACGGTGAGAGCGTTGAGCGAGGGTGTGCCACCACGCACTGACAGCGTGCTGGTCTTCTCGAACGGCACCCAGGCTTCGTTCGCCGACGATCACTGGAAGGCGGCCAGGATCACGTCGATCAAGAAGGGTGAGTGCCCGGACAGCAGCGCGGCCTGGACCGCCACCATGCCCGACCTGAGCGGGCAGCTCTCCCAGGTTCCCATCGGGGCGCCGGTTCGGGTGTTCCAGCGGGCGAGCTACTGGCTGACGCCTGAGAACGGGTCGTGGGTTCTCAAGTCGAACGCCCTGGACGGCCAACCTGCGCTGGTCGGCGGCCCGCTGGCGTCGGCCGACTCTTTGGCTTCCTCCGTCCTCCAGTTTCGCTACCTGGACAAGGACGGCAACGCGACCGGCATACTGGCCGAGATCGCGCGTGTCGAGGTCGATGTGGCGGCCGTGGGCGCGGTCCCGCGGACTCGCGGCGGGACGCCGCTGCGCCGGGACCGCACGGTGTCGATCCGACTGAGAAACGCGGACTCTTGAGGAGGCCGGCCGTGTTGAAAAGTTATACCGAGAGCCAGCGGGGCTACGGGCTTCCGGCGACCATTCTCATGATTGTCATCTTCGCGGTCATGGGGCTGGTGGGCCTTGCTATGGCGCGGCAGGAGCTTCGCAGCCAGGTCCAGACCACCTCCCGCGAGGTCGCTTTCTACGCGGCCGAGTTGGGTCTGGCGCGCGGCGTCGATAACTGGAGCCGGCCCGACGGGGTCATCCCGCCGGGCACTTCGTGGATGCTCGACCAGGGCACTTTGCCGGGCGGGTCGGCCTATCGCGTGGGCGCAACCAAGCTCGACGATGGCTCGGTGCATGCCCTCTACTCGATCCGGGCGGAGGGCACTTCGAAGGACGGGACGACACAGCTGACGGGCCTGCTGATCGCCACGGCGCCGGTGGAGAACCCGTTCAAAGCGGCGCTCGAGGTGAAGGACAGTGTCTACCTGTCGGGCACCGCCGAGGTCGACGGCTTCGACCACATCCCCAGCAGCTGGAACGGCCCCTTCTGCTCCTCGCTGGACAACCCCGAGGCCGGCATAGTCATGACCGACACCGCGAAGTACTCGCAGGGGGGTAAGAAAGAGCGCACCTTTGGCGACCCACCCCGGGAACAGGACCCGGACTCCACGTTCTTCTTCGACTTCGGCGACATCACCTTCGACGAGCTGGCGACGGGGGCGGACATCGTCCTGCCCGACGGCACCCTGATGGACGGCGCCAATCCGGCTCCTTCCCTTAACGGCGACGGGACCTGCAATACCTCCGACGACAACAACTGGGGCGCGCCGCTCGACGCGACCCACGCCTGCTCGAACTGGTTCCCGACCATCCACGTCAAAGGCGACCTGACCCTCGCGGCGAACAACTTCGGGCAGGGGCTGCTGCTGGTGGACGGCGACCTTCACGCCTCGGGCGGCTTCGAATTCTACGGGCCGGTCATCGTCAAGGGCGACCTGGTGGCCGATGGAGGCTTCCGGTTCTACGGCGGCGTCAAGGCCACCAACACGCTGCTCGGCGCCGGTAACGCCGAGATCTTTTACAGCGCCTGCGTGCTCGAGCGGGCGCTCAGCTACAGCAACATAGCCAAGCCGCGCCCGCTGACCGAGCGGCCCTGGTTCGCCAATCGATAGAGCCTCCATTTGGGGAACGCAGGGGACGACCCGTGGCCACGGCGGCCACGGGTTTCTCTTGTGGGCGGCAGCGCCGGCGAGCATCGGGGGCTGTGAACCGTATTTGTTCCTACAATGGCTGGGCCAGGCTTGGGAGGCATGAGCTGCCCCTCCGCCTGTGCCGGCCGGGGGTCGCGCTCGTCCTGATGCCGGGTCCCGTCTCCAGTGCTTGACCAAACCGGCTGTCCAGCCCATGTTTGGAAACCCGGGAACCGCGAAACCCTCGTCCGTGTAACACGTTGCGTGGCGTTCCGCCCCGCAAAGGCGGGCGAACGCCGAGGCTACTGAGCTACCCCCGCCCCGCGTCCCGCTGACTGTTTTCGTAGCCGAGTTGGCTCCCTATCGGAGGGCCGATTGCCGTCTGTCGAACGCGCCGTCACCCGCCTGCTGAACCAGGCCCGGCTGCACAGCATCAAGAGCAAGATCATCGTCTTTGCTCTGATTGCGACGCTGCTGCCAGCGCTGGGTATGGGGTGGCTTTCCTACAACTACAACCGGCGCGTGCTGCGGGAGAAGGTCAGCGAGGAGCTGGCCAATCTGACCTCGCACGCCTCGCGGGGTCTGGATCTCTGGTTCCGCGAGCGGCTGTACGAGGTGCGGGTCTTTTCGAGCTCGTATGAGGTCTCGGAGAACCTGGAGCGGATCGTCGATCCGCCGGGCGTTCCCGTGGGGGCTGAGACGCCGGTGAGCCGTTTGGCCACCTACCTGGAGTCGGTGGACCAGAGGTTCGCGGTTTACGATGAGTTGCTGGTCGTGGACCGGGAGGGCGCGGTGGTGGCGAGCAGCGCGAGTTCAGCCGACCTGTCGGCCATGCCGGCGGAATGGCTCGGCCCGCTCTCGAACGAGACGCGCCTCGGAGAGCCTTATTGGGATGGGGGGCGGCAGGCGGGGCTCATCCTGATCGCGGAGCCGATCCGCAACGTGCAGCATGACGGTTTGCTGGGACTTCTGGTCGCGAAGCTGAACTTCCGCGGCGTCGGCGAGATTCTTAAGACCTATTCCGAGGGCGAGACCGACGAGCTCTACGTGATTACGGCGGAGGGCTCGGTGCTGGCGAGCTCCGCGCCCGAGGGCGTGGGCTTCATGGCGCTGCGGCTCGAGCCGGCCGTGGTCGAGCGGCTATTCGCCCGGGAAGGGTTGACCCGCGAGTTCACCGATCCTCGTGGCGTCGCGGTGGTCGGGTCGCTGGAGGCGGTGGAGCGGTTGGGCTGGGGGGTGGTCGCCCAGAAGGAGCGGGCGCTGGCCTACGCCCAGATCGTGCAGCTGCGCAACGTGACGCTGCTACTGATGGTGGCCGTCCTCGTCGGCATCGGCCTGGCCGCCTACGTTCTCGGAATGACGATCGTGCGGCCGCTCGACCGGTTGACGAGCGGTGCCGCCATGATCGCGGGCGGGAATCTCGATGTGAACCTGCCGGTGTCGAGTCGTGGCGAGCTGGGCTACATGACCCGCGTGTTCAATCACATGGCGCAGCGGCTGCGCGAGGTGCTGGGCCAGTTGGACCGGACTAACCGTACCCTGATTGAGAAGAACGAAGAGTTGCACCGCCTCTCGATCACGGATGGCCTCACCGCGTTGTACAACCACAAGTACATCATGGAGACGCTGGCCACCGAAGCGGCTCGCTGCCTCCGCTACAACCACCCGTTCTCACTGCTGATGATCGACATCGACGACTTCAAGCAGTACAACGACAGCCACGGCCACCTCGCCGGTGACGAGGTGTTGAGAGGCGTCGCCGCCATGCTGAGGGAATCGCTGCGGGCCGGAGACTACGCCGCACGCTACGGCGGCGAGGAGTTCCTGATCCTGCTACCGGAGACGGGGCTCGATGACGCGGCCCGCTCGGCCGAGCGGATCCGGAGTCGGGTGGAGGAGAGGAAGCTCGGCGCGCAGGGCAACTCCGCCGGCATCACCGTCAGCGTGGGTGTCGCATCCTTCCCGGAGAACGGTAACGACCCTGAGGATCTCATCAGCAAGGCGGACACCGCCATGTACGACGCCAAGCGGGCCGGGCGCAACCGAGTCAGGCTCGCTGGGGCGAAGCGCAAGGCCCAAAAACGCGCGGCCAACTAGGCGCCTCTCACCCAACGCGGCGCGCTAGCGGCCGCTCACCAGCCTCTGGTGGATCCAGCCGCTCGAGCCGTCCTCCAGCTTCACACGCACCCAGCTGCCTTTGTGGGAATATCCGATGATCGATGCGCCAGGCTCGAGCGTAATTGCAATCCGGAACTCGAGTCCGGGCCCGTCGCGTACGTTGCTCCTCCGCGTCACTTGCAACGGCAGCGGTGAGCCAAAAGCGACCTCGCCCGCTACCGTGTCGAGCTGCTCCCGCCCTCGCAGGCGGATTTGCCCCTGCCGGATGATCGTCTTGGCCTGGTTGGTCAGGTAGATTGATCCGCCAAAATTCTCTTTTTCAAACTCCTCGCCGCTCCGATCGAGCAGCTCCATGCCTTTGCGATGCTCGGGCGAATCGGCACCGTTGGGCAGGTCGCCCAGCGCCTTTAGGGCGATCTCCGCCTCGGCAATCTCGGAAGCCGCCTCCGCCTTGCTCTCAACGCTCCGCAGCTTCGCCTTCGCCCGCACCACCTCATTGATGGTCGCGTCGAGCAACTGCTGCTGTTCGTCGAAACGCTGCTGGAGCTCCTGAATCTCGGCGTCCTTTTCCAACAAGCGCAGCTCGGCCCGCGTGGTGCGCTCTTGCAGGTCCTGGTAGGCCGCTTCCAGCTCGTCGTAATCGGCGCTGCGCCCCTCGGCCTCCGCCTCCGACGGAGCCGGCTCGGCTTCGCCCGCCGCCTCGTCCGGCCCAGGCCGGAGGAAACAGGCGGCGCCGATGAAGCTGAGGGCGACGACGGCGAAGCTAAAGCGAACCCTTGAGATCGGATCGCGACGACGATGGCTCATGATCTGGCCCTCGCGGTGTTCCTGTTGGCTGGGCCCTCTCGAGCGCTCTCGCTGGCCCGCGGGCGCGCAGTTCCAGTCGACGCGGGCGGGTCGCGGCCCAGCGACGATCTTGGCACGGCGGCGCCACTTGCGGCGGGCACCGCCCCTAGATTTGGCCGGAGGTAAAGGGCGGGGGCTGGCACCTAAGATACCTCGGATCCTTGGCTTAGCATAGACCACCTCGGCTGCGGGGTTGCGGGTGCCGCTGGCGGCCCTGAGGGCGCCGGAAGATCGGCGCGGGGCTCAGACCTCTTCGGGTGGCGCCGGCCGGCTCAGCTTCTCCAGGCTGTCCGCTGCCCGGGCCAGGAGTCGGCGCTCAGCCGCCGGTAGACGGGCGAGGTCGGCGGCGAGCTTGGCGACGCGGCGCCGGCGGCCGTCCTCCAGGGTTCGCCGGCCGCGGGCCGTTGCCCTCAGGCGCTGAACGCGGCCGTCCTCCGGGTCGCGGTCGCGAGTGACCAGGCCGTCCGGCTCCAGCTCTTTGACAAGGCGGGAGATGGTGGGAGGCCGGACTTGCTCGGCGGCGGCGAGGTCGCCGATGGTGATTGGGCCGGCGAAGACGATGACGGAGAGTGCGGACAGGCGGGGCGCAGTGAGGCCGGAGGCTTCGTCCTCGGGTCGAAGGCGGCGGAGCAGGTGGATGGCGGCGGAGTGGAGGCGATCGGCGATATCGAAGTCGCGTTCGGGAGGCACTTGACGGTTTGGCTGGGTCACGGTATTATTTCCTTAGCTAAGCTAAATAGTAGCCGCTTTGGTGCGTACGGTCAAGGGAGGCGGTGGGCGGTGGACGGTGGACGGTGGACGGTGGGGCGGTACGCGGTCGGCGGTGATTTTCAGTTAGGAGGTTTGGCTTTATGAGTCCGTCTCACGAAGAGCTCGGCCTCTCCGAGATCGGTCAGATCGCTCTGACGGTGGGCGATGTGGAGCGCGCTGCCGCTTTCTACCGGGACAAGCTGGGCATGCAGCTGCTGTTCCAGGTGCCCAACATGGCGTTCTTCCAGTGCGGATCGGTGCGGCTGATGCTGGGGACGGCCGAGGGTGGGGCTGCGCACCCGTCCACGATTCTCTACTACAAAGTCGAGGACATCCAGAAGGCGCACGCGGCGCTGGTGGAGCGTGGCGTCGAGTTCGAGCGCGAGCCGGCGCTGACGCACCGCAGCGATGACTACGAGCTGTGGCTGGCCTTTTTCCGTGATCGCGATGGCCACATGCTCGCCCTGATGAGCGAGGTCGCGCGCGGCTGATCAACTCCCGCCCCGGCCGTGGGCGCTGGCGGCGCCGTCGCCGCGATTCGAGGTGCTCAGCGGCGGGTCGGGGGCGCTCGGCGCCTCCGGGGGAGTGCCGGGGCGGCTGGTGGAAGTCTCGCGGTTGACGCCGTTGTGCCCAGGGCCGATATTGGCGCAACTCCATTCTAGCGGGTTTTAGCGAACTTTCCGCGCCGGGCAGCTAAGGTTGTCGTTCGGTGCGCTTTGCGGGAGCGCACGGTCGCAAACTGACCGCGTATAGCCCCGACTACAATCCGACGATCCCTAGGGTCTTTCGCATCGAGCGGCCCACGCGAATCGCGGTTCCGCTCGACATTGCACATACACCTCGCGCGATCCTCGCGCGGCCTTCGGGCACCCTTATCAAACGAGGAGGTATGTAATGGGTTCGAAATTCGCTACCGCTTGCCTCAGAGTGGTCGTTGCTGTTGCTCTGCTCGCCTTCGCCGGCGCCGGCGAACTGTGGGCGCAGCAGGGAACGGTCACCGGTCGGGTCACGGCGGCGCAGACCAACGAGCCGCTGGCCGGCGCCACGGTCCTGGTAGTGGGCTCGGCGCGCGGCTCGGTTACCGCCGAGGACGGCGGCTACCGGATCACGCTGGCGCCCGGCGTCTACACGATCCGGGTGGCGCTGCTGGGCTACGCGGCGACCTCGCAGCAGGTGCGGGTGGTCGCCGACCAGACCGCGACGCTGAACTTCGCGTTGGAGACGCGAGCGATCCTCATCGACGAGATCGTGGCCGTCGGCTCCCGCACCACTCGTACGGCGCTCGAGACACCGGTGCCCGTGGACGTTGTGCCCTCTCTGGAGATCCGGCAGTCGGGCGAGCCCGAGGTCAACCAGATACTCCGCGCCATCGTTCCCTCCTTCCACGCGTCGCACCAGACCATTGCCGACGGGACCGACCACGTGAACCCGGCGAGCTTGCGCGGACTGGGGCCCGACCAGACGCTGGTGCTGATCAACGGCAAGCGGCGTCACCAGAGCGCCCTGGTGCACGTCAACGGCACCTTTGGGCGCGGCACGGTGGGCGTCGACCTCAACTCGATCCCCACAGCGGCGATCGAGCGCATCGAGGTGTTGCGTGATGGCGCCGCGGCCCAGTACGGCTCCGACGCCATCGCCGGCGTCATCAACATCGTGCTCAAAGAGCAGAGCGATTTCGTCGAATTCAACGGCATGGCCGGCGTCACCGGCGAAGGCGACGGCGGCGTCGGCAAAGCGGACGTCAACTACGGCTTCGAGATCGGTGAGCGCGGCTTTTTCAACATCACGGGCGAGTTCATGGAGCGTGGCCGCACCGACCGCTCGGAGACCTTCACCGACCGGGTCTTCGTCAGCGACTCCGTGGCGGATGAGGCGGCCATCGCCGCGAGTGGCCTCACCCGCGACGACTTCACCATGAAGACGGGTCAGGCGGAGGCCACTTTCGCCGGCGTCTTCTTCAACTCGATGGTCCCGCTCTCGGAGGCGGCGGAATTCTACGCCTTCGGCGGTATCACGAAGCGGGACGGTGAGGCGACAGGCTTCTATCGCCTGCCGATCGCCGAAAAACGTGTGGTCTTCGAGCTATTCCCGAACGGCTTCCTTCCCGAGATCCACACCGACATCGACGACGGGTCGTTCACGGCGGGGCTCTCGGGCTCGCATTCGGGCTGGGACCTCGACCTGAGCGTGACCCACGGCTCGAACAGTTTCCTGTTCAACATCGAGAACAGCAACAACGCCTCGTTGGGCGTGGCTAGTCCCATCACCTTCGATGCTGGCACGCTGAACTTCCGGCAGACCACCGGTAACTTCGACGCTGTTCGCCTATTGAGCACGGACGGCGCGCTGCGCTCGCTCTCGTTGGTGCTGGGGGGCGAGTTCCGGGTTGAGAACTACGAGATCGAGGCGGGCGAGGAGGCATCTTACGTGCTTGGGCCTGTGGAGACAGCGGCTGGGGAGTCCAAGGAGCCGGGCTCACAGGTGTTTCCAGGGTTCCAGCCCGATAACGAGGTCGACCGCGACCGGAACAGCATCAGCGCCTACGCCGGTCTGGAGAGCCAGGTCACCGACCAGCTGCTGGTCGACGTGGGGGGTCGCTACGAGAACTACAGCGACTTCGGTAGCACGCTGACCGGCAAGATCGCGGCGCGCTTCGAGGTGGCCCCGCAGTTCGCGCTCCGCGGCGCGGTTAGCAACGGTTTCCGCGCCCCGTCGCTCCACCAGACCTGGTTCAACAACGTCAGCATCCAGTTCGTGACCGACCCGGCCACCGGCGAGCTGGAGCCCCAGCGCGTGCTCACGGCCAACAACCTGGACGGAGTGACCCAGGCGTTTGGCATCCCGGAGCTGCAGGAAGAGACGTCGGTGAACATCAGCGCTGGATTCACCGCGCAGCCACTACCGAACCTGTCGGTCACGGCGGACTTCTACCGGATCACCATCGACGATCGCATCGTGCTGACCAGCCGTTTCGAGGGTGGCACCTCCTCGGTGGGGATGCAGATCGCTTCGATCCTCGAGCCGTTTGCCGCGCAGGCCGTGGGCGCGGCCATTTTCTTCGCCAACGCCGTCGATACCGAGACCAAGGGCGTGGACGTCGTGGCGACGTACGGCACGGATGTCGGCAATGGCCGGTTGACGCTCACCGGCTCGGCCAACCTCACCAAGACGGACGTGGAACGCGTCAACACCCCGCAGGCGCTGGCGGACCAGTTCGCGGCGGGAGATCAGGAGGCCGTACGGGATCTGATCTTCAACCGCGAGGAGCGGAACCGGTTGGAGGACGCCCTGCCCCGCTCGAGCGGATCGCTGCAGGCGCGCTACCGCATCGACCGCTTCGACCTCATGGGCCGGGCCAGCCACTACGGAAACGTCCGCTACCGGCACCCGGCCAACCCGGACAACGACGAGACGTTCGGTGCCAAGACGCTGTTCGACCTGGAGCTGGGCTACGACATCCTGCCCGGCGTCAAGATCGTCGCCGGCGGCACCAACATCTTCAACACGTTCCCGGACGAGCACGACGAGGATAAGGGGAATCGGAGCAGCGGCCGCTTCGTCTACAGCCGGCGGGTGACCCAGTTCGGGACCAACGGCGGCTTCTACTACGGCCGCTTGCAGCTGAACCTCTAGAGCGGGTCTGGATGGGCCGGCTGGGCTGAAGGGTGGCTCAGCCGGCCGGTAACAATGCGATTAGCCCCGGGGGGGTGTGGGGGGTACTGAGGCGGGTGACACGACCTGAACCTCGGGGGCGAAGATGACGGCAAAGAGCGCGCGCCTCGTGGCCATGGTGGGCAGCCTGGCCGTGAGCCTGGCGATCACCGCGATGTGGATTTACCTGATGCTCGCGCTGATCGACGCGGGGCGCCCGTTTCCGTAAGCGGTAAATGGTAGACGGTAGACGGTACACTGCTGTAGACGGTCGGGCGTGGCGGCAACCGTCCACCGCCCACCGTCTACCGGACTAACGCGCGGCGGCCGAAATGCTCGCCTCTTCCGTCTTCTTCTGATAGACGTTGGGATCGTG
>CAYGCC010000244.1:0-44264 GCA_964348165.1 uncultured Gemmatimonadota bacterium
GGCGCCGGGGTAGCCCACCACCGAGCCGGTCTCCTTCTTGAAGGCGAGGACGGCCCGGGGGTCGAGGCCGTTGGGGTTGTGGATGCCGCCGCGCGAGTCGCTGACCGCGATGATCTTCGCGCCCTCCGCGGCGAAGAGCTCCGCCGCGATCGCGCCGGCGTTCCCGTAACCCTGAACGATGACGTGCGCGCCCATCACCGAGTTCAGGCCGGGGACGATCCCGCAAGCCAGCGCGCGCTGGGTGCAGAACAGGCAGCCACGCGAGGTGGCCTCGCGCCGCCCCAGCGAGCCGCCGAGGTCGATGGGCTTTCCGGTCACCACACCCAGGTTGTTCCGGCCTTTGTGCATCATGTCGTAGGTGTCGTAGATCCAGGCCATCGTCTCGGCGTTCGTGTTCACGTCGGGCGCCGGGATGTCGGTGAAGGGGCCGATCTGGTCTCCCAGCTCGGCGATGAAGCGGCGCGTGATCTTGCTCAGATCCTCTTTGGTGCGCTGCTTCGGACTACAGACCACGCCGCCCTTGGCGCCGCCGAAGGGGACGTCGATCACCGCGCACTTCCAGGTCATCCAGGAAGCCAGAGCCCGCACCTCATCGGCCGTGACATCGGGGTGGTAGCGGATGCCGCCCTTGCTCGGTCCCCGTGCGCGATTATGGACGCAGCGGTAGCCGACATAGTTCTTGACCTCACCCGCCGCCGTCTCGATGGGAAACTCGACCTCGATCATGCGGTGCGGCTGCTTGAGAAAGTGGGCCAGCCCCGGTTCAAGGTCCGGGATGTAGCGTGCCGCGGTATCGAACTGTTGCTGCGCGATATGAAAGGGATTGAGATCCTCGGTGTCCTTACGTTCGCTGGCGGTGACTGGCGCTTCCTGCGTCTTCATGTTTCCCCTCGTCCCTGTCGGTCTCCCCAGCTGCCGATCGGCAGCGCTGTTACCTTGTGAAGCGCGGTCGGAAAAAGCTAATCTATCTGCTGATCATCCATGCCGCGCCGGCCCCAGCCGGCACCACCGCGCTTGAAGAAAGCCGCGTCCATCACGTACGCCTCGGTCAATGCCTCCAGGCGAGCCATCTCCCCGCTGGATAACGGTTGGAAGGCGGCAGCGATGGAGATGTTCTCCTCGAGCTGCTCGATCGTGTCGCAACCGACGATGACGGTGCTCACGGGCAGGCTGAGCACGTACGACATTGCGTCTTTCATCCTGGTGATGCCGCCCTTGCGGAACATCCAGCCGCGCGCCGGGATCTTCATGCCGATCACCCCAAGGCCCTTCTCGTTCGCCAGCGGGAGTAACTTGGTGGCGAAGGGAAGATGGTGAGGGTCCGCCGGATTCAGCGCCATCAGGATCGTATCGAAGTCGAACTCCAACAACGCGCGCTGCAAGGGCGCCGGGTCGAAATGGCCGGTGATGCCCAGAAAGCGCACGACGCCCTCCTCTCGCGCTTGAACTAAGGCCGCGATCGCTCCGTTCTCGCCGAAGATTCTGTAGCTCCTCGTCGGTCCGCACGTTATGTAGCTGCCAGAGGTCGAGGTGGTCGGTCTGTAAGCGGCGCAGGCTGTCCTCCAGAAGCCGAAGCGAGCCGTCGCGGGTGCGGTTGTGCGTCTTGGTCGCCAGGAACACCTCCGTGCGGCGTGTCGCCATCACCTCTCCGATGTACGTCTGGCTGATGCCACGGCCGTAGGCGGCGGCGGTGTCGATGTAGTTGACACCGAGATCGATCGCGCGGTTGACGATCGCCACCGACTCGTCCAGCCGGTCCGGCTGTTCGAGCGTCGCCTGACCGCCCAGGCTGAACAACCGCACTCGGTGCCCGGTGCGTCCCAGGGGGCGTTCGGGCATCGGTGGCGGCGGGCCGCCGTCCGCGGAAAGGTGCTGGGCTCCGAGAAAGAGCGCCGCGGTTCCGGTGGCGCCGACCTTGACGAAGTCACGGCGGGAGAAGGTGCGCGGATCCATCATGGCCTCCTGCCCCTGGGCCGAAAGTGGGTTGGAGCGACAGCGCGTTGTGTCGGGGAGTACTCAGGGCACCTCCTCGATTCTCCGTCGAGGTGGGGCTGGAGGACTTGAAGCGGCTTCGCCGGCAAAGATGGTCTGCCGGCTGGGGTGGAGCAAGGAGATGACGCCGGCGGAGAGGCCGCCGCCGGGGGTCCGAGGGAGCGGGAGGGGTGGGAAGACGAGAACGGGGCGAAATGCCGCGCGAAGGCGGGCGAGGGCGGCCGGGATCCTTGACAAGCCAAGGGAAAGCGGGGTAGCTTGGCGTTGAGAATGGATCTCAATTTCAAGGAGCCCACGCCCCGGCGCTCTCGCGCCCCTGCCTTCCTGCTCCCGGCGTGCCTGACGCTCGCTTGCGGGATCGCCTCCGCTTGCGTCGCCAAAGGGCCGGAGCCCTCACTCTCTCTGACCTCCCCTGACCCGACCGCTCATAGCGATAAGCTTGCCCCGCTCCTCGTCGAGCGTGAGGTCTTCGTCATGGGCACCCGCCTGCGCGCCACCGTCGTCGCCGCCGACCCGGCTCTCGGCTTCGCCGCGACGGAAGCCGTTTTCAACGAGGCCCGCCGCTTGGAGGATGTGCTGAGCAGCTGGCGCGGCGACAGCGAGATGGCGCGGGTCAACGCGAGCCCTCCCGGCGTCCCCTTGAAGCTGTCACCGGAGCTGTTGCGCTTGCTCCAGGAGGTGCGTTGCTGGGTGGCGTGGAGCCACGGCGCATTCGATCCGGGCGTCGGGCCGCTGATCGACGCCTGGGACCTGCGTGGCGCCGGGAAGCGGCCGACAGAGGCCGAGCTGGCGCGGGCCCGGGCGCTCGGCGGGCTCGATGCATTCGAGCTCAATGAGGCCGCGGGCCTGATCGAGAGGCGCTGGGCCGGCAGCTGGATCAGCGCCGGTGGCTTTGGCAAGGGAGCGGCGCTGAGAGCGTCTGCCCGCGCCCTCGTCGAGGCGGGAGTCGCGTCGGCGCTGCTCGATTTCGGCGGCCAGATCGTCGCCCTCGGGGCGCCACCGGGGGAGGACGCCTGGGTCGTTGAGGTCGCGCACCCTTCAAGCCGACAGCGCACTGTCGCGACGCTGCGCTTGACGGGCGCATCCGCCGCCACCAGCGGAAGCTCCGAGCGATTCGTGGAGGTCGGGGGCCGCCGGTTCGGGCATATCATCGACCCGCGAAGTGGGTGGCCCGTACCGGCCTGGGGAAGCGTCACCGTGGTGGCGGACGATCCGCTGGTGGCCGATGTGGCTGCCACCGCCCTTTTTGTGCTGGGCCCTGACGAGGGGTTGGCCCGGGCGAACGCGGACAACGATCTGGCCGTGCTCTTCTTGGTGGAAGACGGCGAGCGAATCGAGGCACGTTGGAACCGGCGGATGACAACGCACCTGCTGGCGCTGGACAGCGATGCCGTGAACCGGCAGGCACGCCGGGCCACCGTTCGAGTCGAACCTCGTGAATCCGCGGACTCAAAGGTGCTGCCACGATGAGATTGCGACGTTCGCTGGCCGTTTGCTTCGGCCAGCTGGCCTGGGTGCTGATAGCGACCACGACGGCGCCGACTCTGCTGGCGCAGGAGGATGAACTGCGGCAACGGATCGCGGCGCTCGAGCGTCAGATCGAGCTGTTGCAGCGACAGTGGGCGAGCCGGGACAGCGCGGAGCTGGCGATGCTGCGCCGGCAGATCGAGGCGATCACCCGGGAGATCGAGGAGCTGCGGCTGGGCCAGGACGTGGTCGTGCGGGCTGACAGCGGACGCTTCGGTTTCGGGCCGGCGGCGTCGAAGGTGTACGGCGTCGGACAAGGCGTGTCGATCGGCGGCTATGGCGAGGTGTTGTACGAGAACTTCGCCGGCGAGCGCCAGGACGGTGCCCCGGCCGATCGGACGGACCAGATCGATGCGTTGCGGGCGATCGTCTACGTAGGCTACAAGTTCAGCGACCGCTTTCTTTTCAACTCCGAGATCGAGTTCGAGCACGGCACCACGGACCAGGCCGGCTCGGTGTCGCTCGAGTTCGCCTACCTGGACTGGCTGGTGTCGGAAGGAGTGGGTGCGCGCGCGGGGCTCCTGCTCGTCCCGATGGGCTTCCTGAACGAGCTGCACGAGCCACCCACTTTCCTGGGCACTAAACGGCCAGAGACCGAGCAGCAGATCATCCCCTCCACCTGGCGCGAGAACGGACTGGGCCTGTTCGGGGACGTGGGCCGCTTTTCCTATCGAGCCTACCTGATCAACGGCTTCGACGCCATCGGCGGCGGTAGCTCCGACGCTTCCGGATACAGCGCCTCGGGGCTGCGCGGCGGTCGGCAGAAGGGCTCGAAAGCGATCGCCGAAGACCTGGCCGGCGTGGTTCGTCTGGATTACACCGGTTTGCCGGGGTTGCGGGTGGGCGGATCGCTGTACGCGGGGCAGGCCGGCCAGAACGTTGCGTCAACGGTCGATGCGGGCGTGACGATCGGGGCGACCACGATCATCTGGGAGGGGCACGCAGAATACCGGGGCCGCGGCCTCGACCTGCGCGCCCTCGTCGCCGTCGCCGATGTCGGTGACGTCGCGGAGATCAACGCCGCCCGGGGCCTGACGGGACAGGCCTCGGTAGGAGAGCGCTTGTACGGCTGGTATCTCCAGGCGGGCTACGATGTGCTACGCGGCGCCAAGACCAGCCAGCGGCTGGTTCCCTACGTGCGCTTCGAGCGCCTGAACACCCAGGACGAGGTTCCCGAAGGTTTCGCGGCGAACCCCGCCACCGATCGCTCGATCCTGTCGTTGGGCGCAGCCTGGAAGCCGATCGTCCAGATCGTGGTCAAAGCGGACTACCAGTTGCACAGCAACGATGCCGACACCGGTATCGATCAGTTAAATGTCGCCCTGGGCTATCTGTTCTGACCGCCGGTGGCGACGGCTTCGGGCGGCGCGGGTGCGAGCGGGTTTGGGCGGTGCCCGGAGCTGGCGGTTGGGAGCGCTGCTGGTCGGGCTGGGCTGGCTGGCCGGTACGCCGGCCCTGGGGGCGGCCCAGCTGCGACTGACCCAGGAGCAGGCTTTGCGGCTCGCGTTTCCCGAGCCTGCCACCATCGAACGACGCACGGCGTTTCTGGACGACGGGCAGCTCGAGCAGGCCCGGCGACACGCCGGGCCAGGCGTGGAGATCGATCAGCGACTCGTGACCTACTACGTCGGTCGTAACGGCTCGGATGCGGCGGGGGTCGCCTACTTCGACGCCCACCGCGTACGGACTCTTCCCGAGATCCTGATGATCGTAGTCTCTCCGGCCGGGCGTATCGCTCGCATCGAGATCCTCAGGTTCTCCGAGCCCCCGGAGTATCGGGCGCCCGACAGCTGGCTCGAGCAGTTCACGGATCAAGACTTGAGCGACGGCCTCTCGCTCAAAGCCTCGATCGCCAACATCACCGGAGCCACGTTGACGGCCCGCGCCGTCACCGCTGCGAGCCGACGCATCCTCGCGCTTCATCAGCTGATCAGACCGCTGGACACGGCGGCGAATCGGGCCTCGCATCCATGAGCGGGTTCGAGCGCTGGAGCGTCTGGGTTTCGGCCGCCCTTACCACGATCACGGGGATCGGGTTGTTCTGGACCAAGTACTTTCTGGAGGCCAGCGACCCCTGGTCCGTCGTGAATCATCCGCTGCAGCCCTGGCTGCTGAAGGCTCACATCGTGACCGCTCCGCTCCTGGTCTTCGCTCTGGGCTTGATCGCGCTGCGTCACATCTGGAAGCATTTCCTCAACGGGGTGCACTGGGGTCGCCACAGCGGGATCATGACCGGCCTCGTCACCGTCCCAATGATCGTGAGCGGTTATCTGATTCAGGCGGTCACCCACGCCGCGTGGCTTGAGGCGATCGCCATCTCTCATATCGTGCTTGGGTTCGCCTTCGCCCTCGGTCTCTCACTTCACCAGATATTCGTAAGCGGGCGGCTGCGCGTGCCTGAGACCGAAGCAGGTCGAGCGGCCGACACCTGGCTGGGCTCATCGTCGCAGCGCGGGCGTCTCACGAGCCAGCCGGGCCCTTCACCTCGCGCCTCATCTGCCGCAGAGGCGAGCGCCCGCCGGGATTGAGTCCGGCGAGCTTCCGCGATCCGGAAAACTTTTCAGCCTGGCGTCAGTAAGTGCCGAGTGGCACTGGGGCGCCACACCGCCGGGTTGATCGGCCTAACATGTTGTCGTGATTGATGTTACGCGGCTCGGCCCGGGTGCGTGCTCCTAGGGCTCACCTCTTGCGGTCAAATTGGGCCGTAGGCGACCGAAGGTACCCCATAGATGAGGCGACCGATGGCTGTAGCCAAGCTGGGAGAGCGGAACTCGATAGGCTCATCCGCCAACCAGGGGCGCGAGCCCGCCAATGTGACCGTCTTCACCACGGATGACGCGTTGCTGAGATCGCTGGCGACGCTGCTGAGCGAGCATCGGTTCCGGCTTATTGCACGGCGGCGAACGGAGTCGCTGGCCGGATTCCTCACGGACCGCCGCACGGATGCGGTGCTGCTCGACCTGCGGTTGCCGGTGAGCACGCGAATCGACCTGGGCCGGCAGATCCGCGGCATGGCCCGCAAGCCGTCGATCCCGATTGTCGGCGTCTGCGACGCCGGCACGTCGTACGACGCGCGGCTGGCGGCGCTGCAGGATGGCTTTTGGGACGTTGTCGAGCTGCCTTCCGCGGCGGCCGAGCTGGAGGCAAAGCTGGGGACGTGGGTTTGGCTCAAACGAGACGTGGACGGTCTGCACTCGGGTGCTTTGCTCGACAGCGAAACCGGTCACTACACGTCCCAGGGGATGAAGCGGCGATTGCGCGAGCTGACGGCGCTGGCTCAACGAACCGGCGCGGCGCTCTCCTGCGTCGTGTTCGGACCGGATCGTGAGCCCGACAGCATGAACGTGAGCGCCGAGGCGCTGCTGGATGTCGGACGCAAGTTCTCGCTGGCCCTTCATCACCGCACCCGCAACTCCGACGTAGTAGGCCGGCTGGAGTCGCTCAAGTTCATCGTCCTGGCCCCCGACACGCCGTCTGCGGGGGCGATCAAGCTGGCCGAGCGCTTCACGTCGCTGTCGCTGTCGCGACGCGTTGAGGGCGATTTCCCGCTCACGTTCAGCGCCGGCGTGGCGGGGGTCGATGGTCGTAACGGACAGGTTCATGCTTGCCCCGAGCTGCTTCTGGTCGCGGCAAATCGCGCATTGAACGAGGCTCGTTCCAGCGGCACCGCTCAGGTCGCCGCCGCGTGGGGGCGACCGGAGTGACCTGTCCAGGGAGGAGGAGAGGAGCTTGTCGAAGAAGCAGATGACCGAGGAGAAGATCCGGTTGCGCGAGCTGGCCAGTCAAACGCTCGAAGCGTACCGCAGCCTGAACTCGGCGGCGGCCGAGGCCTCGACCGCGCGCGGCGAGTCGCGCCGGGGGGGCGATGGGCTGGCTCGGGCCAGCGAGCTGCTGGAATCCGTGGTGACCCAGATCAAGGGCGGGCCGCGGAACGAAGACGGATAGCTCTCCTCAGATCGGCCGAGCGGTCGGGCGACGCCGTCCACCGCTCACCTCCATTGGCTGAAGTTTCGCGGCACCCGCGGGGTTGGCCCCCCTGCCGTCGATCGAAGAAAGTCGCTAGCTTGCGGCCAGCGGACTAACGATGCGCTGGCTATTCGAGCGACGGCAGACGAGGGTGGAGGTACGACTCCGGGGGCTTGGTGCGTTCCTAGCCGTCGTGACGGCATTGGCTTCGCCGTCGAGTACGGCCGCCCAACTTCCTTTCGATCTCACGCCTGAAGATCTGCTGCAGGCCGACACGGCCGGGCTGCGCTGGGTCGGCCTCCGCACCTACGTGGGGGGCGCCGAAGGGTCGTTGGCCTACGACGCCCAGACGGTCGAGTTGGCGTTGTGTCGGGCGGTAGCCGTGGTCGGACTCGCGCGGATGCGCGTCCACTATCGTGCAGTGCGGGAGAGCGAGCCCGTCACGCTCCGACTCGCCGTTCGCTGCGGGCTCAGCTACCGGGCGGGCCTGGAATACGACGGCGTGATGCTTCGTCTCGAGGTACGAGAGCTAACGAGCGGCGAGTTGGTCTATCAAGCGCGGCGGCGCGGATTGCCCTGACCGCGAACCGCCACTAACAGACCGTATGTCATGGCGCCGCTTTCGTAGGCCCGGGCGATCGCCGGGAATCCCGCCAGGAAGCGACGGGTCTCGGGTGCCAGAAACAACCGCAGCGCCGCCAACCAGCGACTCTCAACTCTCCGGATCAGAACGTCCCACGTCTGCCGAACCTCCGCCGTGAGATCTTCGCGGTGGATGACCTCGAGGCCGGCGACCTCGCACCAGGCCCGGTGTTCCGCCGGTGTGGCCAGTCCGGGGCAGAGGAAGGCGTCGCAGACCTTTTGGACCTGACCGGGGTCGGCCGCCTGGCCCTCCGACCGTTGCCAGGAACAGAGGGCCAGCCGTCCGCCTGGACGCAACAAGCTGGCCGCTTCTTTGAGAAAGCGCGACTTGTCCCCGAGGTGTTCCAGGCACTCGATCACCCAGATGACGTCGAACGATTCTCGGGCCACGGGCAGGGCCGTGGCGTCGGCCCGCAGGACCCGCGTTCGCTCGCCCAGACCTCGTCGGACGTTGAGGCGCCGAGCGGTGCGAGCTTGACGTCCGCTGACCGTTAGACCGAGGACTCGGCAACCGACTCGAGCGGCGAGCCAGCGTCCGGAGGCGCCGTAGCCGCAGCCGATGTCGAGCACGCGGTCGTCGGCCCCGAGGCGTGCTCGCTCGGCCAGGTGGGCGACGAGACGCTCCTGGGCGGCCCGCGGCGTGCCGTGGCGGTCCGGCCAGAAACCGTGGTGGATGTGCTCGCCCCAGAAGAGGCGGTAGAGAAGGGCTAAGGAATCGTAGTGACGTTCGACAGCGCGTCGCAGCAGAGGGCTACCTACAGAGGTGGGCTGAAGGTCTCACCAAACTCGGGCAGCTTGATCCGCCGGGTCAGCGCGCCCCGGTTCACGACGACGAAGTGGTGGTTGCGCGTATCGATCAGGCCCTCGCGCTTGAAGTCAGCGAGGACCGTCGTCACAGTCTCGCGGGTCGAGCCGATCAGGTCCGCCATCTCCTGGTGGGTGAACCAGTAGGGCACTTCGTGTCCATGGTCGATCGATTTACCGAAGCGGTCGGCTAGCCAGATGATCGTTCCGGCCAGCCGGGAGGGCACGTCGAGGAACGCCAGCATCTTGACCCGCTCGTCCATATGGGTAGCGACGGCCGCGGCGTGACGGAGCAGTCCTCGGGTCAGCGCCGCATCGCGGGCCAGCAGATCCCGCAGCGCCTCCGCTTTGATCGTCAAAAGCTCGCTGCTTTCGGCGGCCGACGCCGAGAGGACGCGCCGAGGCTGCTCGGCCAGCACCTCCAGGCCGAACGCCTCGTCTTCGGCGGCAAAGCTCACCGTAATCTCGCGACCTTCCCAGTCGGTGTCGCGAAGTCGCACGCGGCCCCGCATCACCAGGTGTAACGCGTCGGAGGGTTGGCCGACATCGTACACGACCTCGTTCTTGCGGTAGCCACGTACCGCACCGGCGGCGCGTAGCTGTTCCACCTGCGATGGGGTTAAGCTCTTTAGTAGGGCCATCGGCCGCTGCCCGAATCGCATAGCCGATTCCTCCTATCAGGCATCTGCCTGGGGCTCGGGCTCAACCTCCCGGGGGCAGCATCGCTACGGCCCGGTGTTGGGCAAGCGTACCCGTGAAACCGAAAAATGAAAGTACAACGCAGCTGAACTCTAGGCGGTCGGCTGTGACGCCGGGTGCCAGTTCTCCCTCCGGCCAATCGAATCCTAGCGTCGTTTCCGCGCGTCGGCAACAACTACGCGGCAGGCCGGCAATGGGGCTCGATTCGCTCCGTTTCCGGCGCCGCCGTTCGAACGGACCGGGAGGGAGAGGATCAGCTGACGTGAGGCTTCGGGTCGGCCGTCGCTCGGCCTGACGCTGAAACCGTTTCGTCGGCGAGGCGTTGCACATTAAGAGGGAGCAAGTTAAATAGCGGACCCCGTGCCTGAGCCAGCCAGCTAGCAGATGGAAAACGAACCTGCCCCGAAGCGCGAGGAATTCGAGCGTGAAGCGCTGGTCCATCTGGACACGCTCTTCAACGTGGCTCTGCGCCTCACCGGGAACAAGTCTGACGCCGAGGATCTGGTCCAGGACACGGTGCTGAAGGCGTACCGTGCCTGGGACAAGTACGAGCCCGGAACGAACTGCCGCGCCTGGCTGGTGACCATTATGCGGAACACGTTCATCAACAAGTTCCGACGTGAGAGCCGTCGGCCGGGCACCGTCCAGTATGATTCGGTCGAGGACACCTCCGTCTTCGAAGCCGTGCAAGACCGGGATCCCGAGGGTTCCTTCTTCCGTTTCATCGTGGACGCTGAGGTTAAACAGGCGATCCAGGAACTGCCCGAGGAGTTCAGGATCCCTGTGGTCCTGAGCGACATCGAGGGCATGAGCTACGCCGAGATCGCCACGATCCTGGAACTCCCCGTCGGCACCGTGAAATCGCGGCTGTTCCGTGGCCGCCGCCGTCTGCAACAGCGGCTCTACGAGTACGCCCTAGAGATGGGATACATCCGATGACGGCCTTCTGGAAGCTAGGGAAATGGCTGAAGATGGGGGGGATGTCCCCAGCGGGTGGCATCGATTGCGCCGACGTCGTCGCGCAGCTCTACGAATACATCGACGAAGAGCTTGACGACGAGATGGTGAGCCGGATCCGCGAGCATCTTCGCCTCTGCAAGCGCTGCTTCCCGCGCTACGATTTCGAGAAGGCCTTTCTGCGATTCCTAGCCCAACAGGGGCGCATGAGTGCGCCGGCGGACCTGCGACGCCGGATCTTTCAGGACATCCTCGAGCAGGAGAGCCAGAGCTGAGTCGCGCGCCGGCCGCCGTTTGCCGCCTCACCGGACACTTGCCAGCCACATCCGCTTCAGCCTAATCTGGTCGCCTACAACCAAGCAGAGGGGACGTTGTTCGTGTCGAAACAGTCGTCCGCGGCTGGCCCCGCTGGCAGCCGCTACAGAGTCACCATCCGTTATCACCGCCAGACACAGCGGTACGAGATCATCGAAGTCGAGGCCGCCAACCTGCGTGACGCCCTGGCGAAGGCCAAAGACCGCTTTCCGCCGGCATTGCTCGAGACGGCCGACCTCGCGGAGGTCCGTCTGGCCAACCCGGCCGAACGGTCGACGATGTCGGACAGCGGCGTCTAGCAGCGCCCGGACTCGCATCACCCTGAACCCCGGCGGTAATCAGTGAAACGGCACGCCGCCTTCGATCCGCCCGAATACGTCGATTGGTCTCCCGATCCGCAGGTCATGCGAGACTACCAGGCGACGATCGAGGGTGACCCCGGACGACGGCGAATCATCGAGGAGCTCAGCGTCGAGCGACTGCTGGCCCTTTACGCCGGGTTGCTGCGTTTTCGCCTCCACGACATCGCGCTCAAGCGCTGGGTCCGCCAGGGCGTGATATCGAAGGCCTGGCTGGGCACCGGTGAGGAAGCGACCACGGTGGGGCCGGTGCACGCCTTAGAGCGCGGCGGTCCGGAGGGCGATGTCGTCGGTCCGATGATCCGCAACGCCGGCGCCTGTCACGAGATGGGGATACCGGTCGCCGACATGCTACGAGGGTATCTGGCAACGGACGATGCGCTGAGTCGGGGGCGCGATCTGCATATCGGCGCACGCCGCCACGGGGTGGTGGCGCCGATCAGCATGGTAGGAAGCCTCTCCGGCGTCATCGCCGGCTACGCCCTCGCCTTCCGAATGCTGGGCGCGCGTCGTGTGGGGCTGACTTGGGTGGGTGAGGGGGCGACGAAGACGGGCGAGGTCCATGAGGCGCTGAACTTCGCCGCCGTGCAGCGTCTACCCGTCGTTTTCATCATTCAGAACAATCAGGTGGCGCTCGGGACATTGCTGGCCGAGCATCACGCCGCAGCGGACTTCTCCGACTGGGCGACGATGTACGGTGCCGAGGGCGCGACTTTCGATGGCAATCATGTGCTCGACGCCTACGCGGCGACGCGCCTGGCCGCGGAGCGCTGCCGGGCCGGCGCGGGGCCGGTGATTCTGACGGCGGAGACGTTTCGCATGGCCGGCCACGCGACCCATGATGAGAAGGAGGCGCGCGAGCTGTTCGGCCCGGAGATCTTCGCGGAGGGGGGCAGGCGCGATCCCATCGGCTGCATCGAGACGTGGTTGGCGGAGGCGCGGGTGAACCTGAGAACGGGCGAGAGCGCCGGGCCGGGCGCGGCGGCTGAGGCGAACCGAGAGGTGCTGGCGGAAGTCGAGGACCGCGTCAGCGATGAGGTCGAGGCCGCGGCGGAGGAGGCGCTGGGGAGCCGTGGGCACATGCCGCAGCCCGAGAGCGCCGAGGAAGGGGTTTACGGCGACTGGCCGGACGCGCGAAGCGTCGGCCGGATGCCATTCGAGGGCTGAGAGGGCGCGGTCTGGTTTGCGGGGGCTCCCGCCCCCATTGGTTCGGCTGCTCCGGGACGGCCGGGCCATTGATACCGGACACGGTAACGGATATCATCGCGCCTCACGCCATCCGATTGCGACACGTTTGTTTACGCGCCGCGACGTTCCCTCGCACCGGCGGCCCGGGGGTGCGGAAGCGGTCGGCAGTCGGGCCTCAGGGGGTGGCGATCCTCGGGAGACGAATCCTCAATTCGAGTCCAACCATTGTCGATGGAGAGTAGCGCTGTGGAGTTCTTCAAGCGCCTGTTGGCGCTGCCCGGACCTTCCGGTTACGAGTCCGCCCCGGCCCGCGCCTGGCGGGCCGAAGCCGAAAGGTTCGCCGACCGTGTGTGGGCGGACGTGCAGGGTAACAGCTTCGCGGCCCTCAACACCGACGCCGAGTTTCGCGTGATGCTCGCGGGACACATCGATGAGATCGGCCTGATGATCAATCACATCGACGACGACGGCTTCCTCTACTTCTCAACCATAGGCGGTTGGGATCCGCAGGTCCTGGTCGGGCAGCGCGCGGAGGTCCTGACGCGTGACGGCCCCGTCGTCGGGGTGGTGGGCAAGAAGGCGATCCATCTGCAGGAGAAGGAGGAGCGCGAGAAGGCGACGAAAGTCAAGGATCTCTGGATCGACATCGGAGCCCGGAGCGGCGACGACGCGCGATCGTTGGTTCGCGTCGGCGACGCGGCCGTGGTGGTGGCCGACGTCGTCGACCTGCCTAACGGACGCATCGTCTCGCGGGCGATCGATAACCGCGTGGGCGCCCTCGTGGCCTTGGAGGCGCTCCGTCGACTCGCTGCGGATCGGCCCTCGGTGGGGGCGGTTGCGGTGGCGACGGTCAAAGAGGAGATCGGGCTCCGCGGTAGCGGCGCGCGGACCGGCGCCTTCGGGTTGAATCCGAAAGTGGCCGTCGTCATCGACGTGACTCACGCCACCGATCATCCGGGGGCGGAGAAGAAGGGCCACGGCGACCACCGCTTGGGTGGGGGACCCGTGCTCAGCCGAGGTTCGTCAATCAACCCCGTGCTGTTTCAGCGGTTTGCGGATGTGGCCGAGCGTGAAGGAATCCCGTACTCGCTCGAAGCAGCTCCCAGCCGCACGAGCACCGATGCGGACAACATCTTCACGGCGCGCATGGGAATCGCCACCGCCCTCGTCTCAGTGCCCAATCGCTACATGCACTCGCCCAACGAGATGGTGGCCCTCGAGGATCTCGATCGCGCCGCCCAGTTGATCGCGGCGACCGTCCGTACTCTCAAGGAGGCGGACGACTTCGTGCCCGCCTGAGTCGTCAGTCAGGGCGGTCGCGCCGGAAGTCCGCGACCTCGTCGGATCGCAGCACCGGAGAGTCCAGCGACGTGCTGTTCCGGTAGAGTTCCAGCAGCTCCCCTCGGGACAGCCTCTCGAGGTCGTCCTGGGAGGCGAACCGCTCTTCCGGCACCTCGACTACCCGGTAGGGTCGTTGCCCGGTGGGCTGGCAGAAGAATAGAACCACACGAACGCCAGCCCGGCGGCGGTCGTCACCGAGCCGCACCGTCCAGCGATCTCCATCGACCTTGATGTTCGCCATCTGCCTCGCCGTTTAGTTGTCGTCGCCGGCTTCGCCGGCAGGGTTGGGTTGCGGTTCGCCGATCGGTTCCACCCTCACGATGTCGGCCAGGCTGCGCCCCAGCGACCGATCGCGCCCCTCAACCCGAACGCGGATTGGGCCCTCGAACGGCTCGCGCTCCAGGATCTCGACCCGTGTCCCTGGATAGAGCCCCAGCTCGGCCAGATAGCGGAGCCGCCCCTCGTCGGCGTCGCTGACCTCCCGCACCGTGGCGATCGCGCCCGTCTCCAGCGACGAGAGCGGCGGGTGCCGGGGCTCGCTGACCTCTCCCTCCGCCGTCGGGATCGGCGAACCGTGCGGGTCGAGCTCCGGGTGGCCGAGGACGGTGGCCATGCGCTCCACCAGCTCGTCGGAGGCGGCGTGCTCCAGCCGCTCCGCCTCGGCGTGGACCCGATCCCAGGAGTAGCCAAGCCTCTCGATCAGGTACGCCTCGATCACCCGGTGACGCCGGATGATACGCAGCGCCTCGCGCTCGCCCTCCTCGCTCAGCCGCACGCCATGATACGGCACGTGTTCCACTAAGCCCAGCTCGGCCAGGTTCTTGATCATGTTGGTCACCGAGGCGGGAGATCGGTCCAGCTGCTGGGCAAGCGCCGAGGTGCTCACCGGAGCGTCTTCGCGCTGCAGGTGACGGATCGCCTTCAGGTAGTCCTCCACGGCTCGGGAGCGGTCCGGCCGGGCCGCCGCGGCGGAGGAACCTCCCCATTTGGGCTCGTCGCGGGTGGATGCGCTGCTCATGATTTTTCGCCGAGGCTAAACTCGCTGCGGTCCCGGAGGCTGTCAATCCGCGGCGGTGGTGGGAACTTTCGCGTTGACCCGATGGTTTCAGCTCCGTAGGTTTGCGGCGCTGGCCGTGGGCCCCCACCGGCCCGCGGCCGTTTGTCTGATATACCTTCTTAGTACTGGTAATTCGGAATGAAGCAGGCCAGGGACGGCTACGACGCGCCGACTGGCGTAGTTGACCGACGCATCGATCTGCACCTCCACTCGGTACGCTCGGATGGACGGTTGGAGCCGGCTGAGGTGGTGGCGGCGGCCAAGGCGGCGGGGCTGGCGGCAGTCGCCCTAACCGACCACGACACGGTGGCGGGGATCGAGGAGGCCGAGGCGGCGGCAGCGGTGCTGGAGCTGCCGTTCGTGCCCGGCCTCGAGCTTTCGGCCTACGACGTCGAGCGGGGCTCCACACACTTGCTCGGCTATTTCATCGATCCCCAGCACGCTGAATTGCTGGGTTTTCTGGAAGAGGTTCGGCAGAGCCGCCTGGAGCGCGCGGCGGCGATGGTCGAGAAGCTCAACGATTTGGGGCTGAGCGTCAGCCTGGATGAGGTGATGGCCGAGGCCTCGCCGGATGGCCTGGTCGCGCGGCCGCATGTGGCCCGCGCCCTCGTCGATGGCGGGTGGGTCGGCAGCTACGGCGAGGCGTTCGCTCGTTTCATCGCGGCCGGCCGTCCCGCCTACGTGCCGACGCTGCGGGTCGACCCGGAGGAAGGGATCCGCTGGATCCACGATGCCGGCGGTCTGGCGGTGCTGGCGCACGGCGGGAAGACGCACGGGGCTCAGGTCATCCGGCATCTGGCTGAGGCCGGGCTGGACGGCCTGGAAACGCTGCACCCCGAGCATGGGCCGGTCGAGGTGCGGAAGCTCAGACGGCTGGCGGCCGAGCTGGGGTTGCTGGAGACCGGAGGATCCGACTGGCACGGGCCGCGGGACGACCGTCGCGGGCAGCTCGCGTCGCAGCCGGTCCCGTACGGGTGGTACGAGCGGTTGAAGGCCGCGGCGGCCGGCGCCAAGAGCGAGAGATCGCGGAAGGTAGGGAGGTAACTGCGAGATGGCGAAGGGTCACGAAAAAGAGAGGGATTACGAGCTGGTGATTGTGGGCGCCGGCCCGGCGGGACTCACCGCGGGGCTCTACGCCTGTCGCTCCCAGCTCAACTCGGTGCTGTTGGAGCGCGGGCTTCCGGGCGGCCAGCTTCTCAACACCGAGCTGATCGACGACTACCCGGGCCTGCCGGAGGTCGACGGGCGGGAGCTGGCCGAGCGCATGACCCAGCACGCCCAAAAGTTCGGCCTGCCGATCGAGACGGTCACGGTGAACGGGATCAGGAAGCTCGAGGACGGCGACTTCCGCATCACGACCGAGGAAGGGCCGGTCTACCGGGCGCCCGCGGTGGTGCTCACGGCCGGTGGCACGCCGAACAAACTGGAGGTGCCCGGGGAGGACGAGTACGCGGGGAAGGGCGTGAGTTACTGCGCGATCTGCGACGGGGCGTTCTTCAAGGGTGAGACGATCGCTGTGGTGGGTGGCGGCGACGCAGCGACCGAGGAGGCCGACTTTCTCACGCGCTACGTTGAGAAGCTATACCTGATCCACCGGCGCGACGAGCTGCGCGCGCAGAAGATCCTGCAACAGAGGGTGTTCGACAACCCGAAGATCGAGATGATCTGGAACACGACGGTTGAAGAGGTCGTCGGTGATGCGAAGGGGATGAAAGGCCTGCGGCTGCATAACTCGGTGACGGGTGAAAAGAGCTATCTGGACGCGACAGGACTCTTCGTCTTCATCGGGTTTCTGCCGAACACGGGGCTGCTGCTGGATCACGCCGAGCACGACGCGACCGGCTACCTGATCACCGATCGCGACATGCGCGCCTCGATTCCGGGGCTGTTCGTCGCGGGGGATGTGCGCGCCCAACTGACCCGTCAGATCACCACGGCCGTGGGTGATGCGACGACGGCGACGATGGCGGCCGAGAAGTACTTGACCCAGCTGAAGGAGGAGCGCGCCGCGGCCGGAGGCGTGGCGGCACCGTGAGCTGCGATCCGGCGTTTCATTGACAGTTGTCCGGGCCCGGGTAGTATTTGACAGTGCTTGGGGGGGACGCTCCGTTCGGCCGCCCAGCACGTTGGACATAGCAGAGGAGGACGTGAAAGCGCCATGGCGAAGACCAAGGAAAGCCCAACAGCGCAGGTCGAGCTCACGCCGGAGGCCGCGGAGAAGGCGCTCCAGTTCATGTCGGAGGAGAAGCTGTCGGCCGAGGAGGCGGGTCTGCGTGTGAGCGTGCTACCGGGCGGCTGCTCCGGCTTCCAATACGGCCTCAACCTGGAAGAGGAACCGCGGGAAGACGACGAGGTCTTCGTCTCCCATGGCATCCGGCTCTTCGTCGATCCCTTCAGCTCACAGTACCTGAAGGGGACGGTCATCGGCTACGCCAGCTCTTTTCAGGGATCTGGCTTTACCTTCGGCAACCCGAACGCGACGGGCGGCTGCGGCTGCGGCGCCTCGTTCGCCGTCTAACTGGCGGGTCACCGGGAGTGGCTGGGGCCCGCGCACGCGGGCCTCGCTTTTTACGCCAGCTAGGGAGCTGTAACTTCCTTCACTCAGCCATTCAGGAGCAAAGTTGAAGATTCTCGGCTTTCCCGTCGGGCCGATCCAGGCCAACGCCTACCTCGCCGTCTGCGAGCAGACGGCACAGTGTGCCCTGATCGACCCCGGCGCCGAGGCGGGGCGGCTGTTGCAGGCGGCCGCTGCTGAGGGAGCGCGGGTCGAGGCGATCTTCCTCACTCATGCGCACCTCGACCACGTCGGCGGCGTGGCGGAGGCCGTTCGCGAGACCCAGGCACCCATCTATCTTCACCCGGCGGATTTGGCTCTCTACAACGCAGCGCCCGAGCAGGCGAGGGCCTTCGGCTTGCAACTCGAAGAGCTGCCAGCGCCCGACCGCGAGTTCGAGCATGGCCAGACCGTTCGAGTCGGTGCGGAGGCGCTCGAGGTTCGCCACACTCCCGGCCACTCGCCGGGTCACGTCTGCCTGGTCGGCGACGGGTATGCCGTCGTCGGCGATTGCGTGTTCGCGGGCTCGATCGGCCGCAGCGACTTGCCGGGGGGCGACTATCACACCTTGCTCCGGTCGATCCGTGATGAGCTGCTCAGCCTCCCGGACCAGACGACGCTTTATCCCGGTCACGGCCCCGCCACCACCGTGGGGCGCGAGCGCACAGCCAACCCGTTCCTCACCGGTGTGTTCGGATGGAGCGGCTGAAGATTCTCACAATGCAGCGGGCCGACGCTCGGGCGGCGGAACGGGGGCGACTCTGCCTCCGCTGTGGCCATCCGGTTCCCGATCGGCCGCGCGGCTGCAAAGGCTGTCGTTGTGAGAACTGCGGCCACTCCTACCCGTTGGGTGACTGCTCGGACTAGCCAGAGCAAAGCATGTCCGCGACACGGAAACAGGTGGGTCCGAGACCGATGAGCGCGAGCTATGCAGAGCCGCGCCTCGCCGAGCTGGAGGCGGCGCTGCAAGGCGGCGAGCGTCTGCTCATCCTCACCCACGACAACCCCGACCCCGATGCCCTCGCCAGCGCCTTCGGCCTGCTCAGACTGGTTGAGTCTTTCGACGGCCTGGAGGCTCGGATCGGCTTCGGCGGCTTCGTCGGGCGTGCGGAGAACCGGACGATGGTTCGGCAACTGGGGCTGCCGGTTCTCCCGACCTGGGCCGTGAGCTTCGAAGACGTTGACCTGATCGCACTGGTCGACACGCAGCCGAGCACGGGCAACAACTCGCTCCCGGATGATCGCGAGGCGGCGGTGGTCATCGATCACCATCCGCTGCTCGAGCAAACCAAGCGGGCGAAGTTCTTCGACGTGCGCCCGGAATGCGGGTCGAGCTGTACCATTCTCACCCAGTATCTACAAGCTGCCGGCGTGCCGTTGGAGGGGAACCTGGCGACCGCCCTGTTCTACGGGATCCAATCTGAGACCCAGGATCTCGGTCGCGAAGCCGGAGACGCGGACATCAAGGCCAGCCTGGCCCTTTATCCCGGGACCGATCGCGAGCTGATCTCGCGCATACGCTACCCCGACCTGCCGAAGCCTTACTTCCGTTCGCTGCACCGCTCGCTGGAGCGAGCGCGAACGCGCGGGCCGGTGGTGGTCTCGTATGTGGGCCGGCTCGACTACCCGGATCTGGTGGCGGAACTGGCCGACTTTTACCTGCGTTACGAGGGTGCCAAGTGGTCTTTCTGTATCGGCCTGTTTCAGGATGACATCCTCATTTCCGTGCGCACGAACCTGCGAGACGCGGCGGCCGGTCAATTGCTGCGGCGCGTGGTGCGCAAAGACGGAAGCGCGGGGGGTCATGGGATGATGGCCGGCGCCCGCATCCCCGTGGGCCATCTTTCGGCCGAGGATGCCCGCTTGAAGAGCGAAGAGCTGGTGAACCGCTTCATCAAGGAGCTGGGGGTCGAGGATGAGGTCGGTGGCGCCCTGCTCGACAGCGGCCCGAGCCAGCGCCGCTGAACCGGCAACGATGCTTCAGGTCGGACTGACGGGGAACGTAGGTGCGGGAAAGTCGACCGTGGTTGGCCTCTTTGCCGGTTGGGGGGCCACCGTGATCGACACCGATGTGCTGGCGCGTGAGGTGGTATCACCCGGGAGCCCGGCGCTGGCGCAAATTCGCCGGACTTGGGGCGAACGCGTCATCACCGAGGACGGGCGGCTCGACCGCGGCGCGATGCGGCGCATCGTCTTCTCCGATCCCGAGGCGCGCGACGAACTCGAGGCGATCCTTCACCCGGAGATACGTACCCGCTGCCAGGACCTTTTTCTCGAGGCGAAGGCGCGGGGCGATCGGATCGTCGTGGCTGTGGTGCCGCTGCTTTACGAGACCGGGATGGAGTCGGAGTTCGACATCGTAGTCCTCGTCGACGCACCTCTGGACGTTCGGATCGAGCGGCTGGTGAGCAAACGCGGGCTGGAGGCGGACGAGGCCCGGGCGATCGCCGCGGCCCAGTTATCTGCGGAGGAGAAGCGCGCGCGGGCCGATTACATCATCGACAACGGGTCGGACATCCCGGCGCTCGAGCGGCGCGCTTGGGAGACCTGGAAGGAGATCCAGAAGTTGAGCCGCGCCGAGTGAGCGTGTTGAGGCTCGACCTGCACATCCACACACGCGCCTCACACGACTGCCTCAGCGCGTATCGAGACATCATCTCTCTCGCCCGCGCGCGGGACCTGCATCGCATCGCCATCACCGACCACAACGAGATCGAGGGCGCCTTCCGCGTCCGCGATCTGGCTCCGGAGCTCGTGATCGTGGGCGAGGAAGTCAAGACGGCGGAGGGCACCGATCTCAGCGGCCTCTTCCTCACGGAGAAGATTCGCAAAGGGATGACGGCCCACGAGACCGCGCTGGCCATCCGCGAGCAAGGCGGCCTCGTCTACGTTCCCCACCCCTTCGCCGGGACCAAGGGGCTGGGAGAGGAGAGGCTGGCCGAGATCGAGCCCCTCGTAGACGTCGTCGAGGTGTTCAACGCTCGAGTGCACCGGCCGGAAGCCAACCGCCGCGCTTGTGCCTGGGCGGAGGCGCGAGGCCTGCCGGGTGGCGCGGGCTCCGACGCTCACACCCTGAACGAGATCGGCCGTGGAGTGGTCGAGGTGCCGCAATACGACGATCCGTCGAGCTTCGCGACCGCGCTGCGCGACGGCCGGGTGATCGGTCGCAGCTCAAGCCGATGGGTCCACTTGGCCTCCACCTGGGCCAAGCTGGCTGGCAAGTTCGCTTGACACGTCTGTGAGTCGCCTCTAGAGTAGCGCGACTCGCAGGCGCTCATCCACCGACAGGGGCTTATGGAACTGTTCGAAAGGCTCGTCAACGCGGCGAACCGGTATGTCTGGGATTTCGGGATCTCGGTTGGCGAGGAGACATTCCCGATCGTCGTCATCGCCCTGCTGGGCACGGGCGTGTACCTGACCTTTCGCCTCGGCTTCCTGCAGCTCCGCAAACTGGGTCACGGCTTCGCCGTCACCTCGGGCATTTACGACGATCCCAACGAGCCCGGCGACGTCTCCCATTTCCAGGCCCTGACGACCGCGCTCTCGGCCACGGTCGGGATCGGCAACATCGCCGGAGTGGCCATCGCCATCCACTGGGGCGGCCCCGGCGCTCTGTTCTGGATGTGGATGACCGCCTTCGTCGGGATGGCGACCAAGTACTCGGAGGTCACGCTGGCCCAGCGTTTTCGCGAGGTCGAGTTCGAGGACAAAGATCCGCACAAATGGGAGGGATCGGTCTCCGGTGGACCGATGTATTACATCGAGCGCGGTCTCGGCCCACGGTGGAAGCCGCTCGCGGTCTTCTTCGCCACGATGCTCGGGACGACCGCGTTTCTGACGGGTAACGCCATCCAGGCGAATACGGTCGCCGACACGATGCGGACGACCTTCGGCGTGCCGGTTGTGGTTACGGGCCTCGTCACAGCTTCCGTCGTGGCGCTCGTCATCATCGGCGGCATCACCCGCATTGGCAGAGTGACCGGTATTCTGGCGCCGGCGATGGCGGCCATCTACTGCGCCGGCGCGCTGGCGATCATCGCGCTCAACGCCGACCGGGTTCTTCCCACCTTCGGCCTCATCTTCCGCGAAGCCTTCAGCCCCACCGCCGGCGTGGCCGGCGCCGGGGTGGGGGCGTTCCTCGTGACGATGATGTGGGGGGTGAGACGGGGCCTTTTCTCCAACGAAGCGGGCCAGGGTTCCGCGCCCATCGCCCACGCCGCGGCAAAGACGGACGAGCCGGTTTCGGAGGGCGTGGTGGCGCTGGTGGAGCCGTTCATCGACACGATCGTCATCTGCACCATGACGGGCCTGGTCATCCTCTTGACCGGCGTTTGGGCCGACCGCGTCCCGACGGAGATCACGCTGAGCGGTGGTGACCTGTCGTACGTGGTCGAGAGGGAGAACGGCAACCACCGCGGAATTCAGGCGCCGCCCGAGCTGCGCATTCAGGATGGCCTCTACGTTGAGGCCGCGCCCGGCTCTCCGCTGATCGCCTGGCACGAAGCGGCCGTGGAACGGCTCTTCATCGACCCCGAGCAGACCCGCTCGTTCACCGGCACCATCTATCCGTCCCGCGCCGTGGCTGTGGCCGACGACGGCGCCACCTACGCGTCGCTTTACGGAAACGCGGCGGAGAGCGGTGCGCCGCTGACGATGCTCGGCTTTCAGCGCGGACTGCCGGGCCAGGCGGGCCGCTACATCGTGGTGCTCAGCGTCTTTCTCTTCGCGATCTCGACGGCGATCTCCTGGAGCTATTACGGCGATCGTTGCGCCAATTATCTCTTCGGCCATAAGGCGGTGCTCCCCTACAAGATGGTCTTCGTCTCCATGCACTTCATCGGTGCGGTGCTCACGCTGGCCGTGGCCTGGACGCTGGGCGATGTGTTCCTGGGGATCGTGATCTTGCCCAACCTGCTGGCGCTGCTGCTGCTCTCGCCTAAGATCGTCGAGATGTCGAAGAGCTATTTCGAGCGCCGGCCCTGGGTTGAAAACCGCGAGGTGCACCGTCGCCTCAAGGCCGAGCGGCGGTATCGCCCACTGGAGTAGGGCAAGGCAATCGGCCCAAGCCGGACCCAACGCGTGTTGAAGACCCCGGCCCACCGAGTCGACGTGGCTCGCTCGATCGCGCGGCGCCTGAGCGAAGCCCGTTCCATCGCCGTCTGCACGCACCTGGGCGGCGACGGCGATGGTTGGGGTTCCGCCATCGCCCTGGCCCACCACTTCGGGGCGCGGGGCATCGAGGTCCGCTTGCTGGCCGCCAGCCCGCTACCGGATCGCTTTCGCTTCCTCCTGCCGGCCGGGGCGCAGACGCTGGCCCCCGATGCTGCGGGCATACAGGCGCTGCAGAGCGCCGATGCCCAAATCGTGGTCGACGCGTCCGAACCGGGTCGCCTCGGTGAGTACGCCCCGCACTATCGACCGGAGCGGACGGTGGTGATCGATCACCACGCCGTCGTCTCGCAGGAGATCGAGGCGGCGCTCTTGTTGATCGATCCATCCGCGGCGGCGACGGCGGAACTCGTTTACGATGTGCTGGCCCAGACGGACGCGCCCATTCAGCCGCCGGTGGCCCGAGCGCTGTACGTCGGCCTGGTAACTGACACCGGCTCGTTCCGCTACTCCAACGCGACGCCGCACACCCACCGGCTGGCCGCGGAGCTCATCGAAGCCGGTGCCGACCCCGAGGCGCTCTACCGGCCGCTGTTCGCCAACTTGACGCGCGCCGAGCTGGGCACCCTTCGGGCGCTGCTGGACGGGTTGCAGCATGATAAGGGGTTGGGTCTGAGCTGGGCCGTCCTCGACCTGGATGTCGCCCGGCGCTTCGGGGCTCTGGATGAGTATGAGGGCGTCATCGATCATCTGCGCAACCTCGAGGGAACCGAGATCGCGGTTCTGCTGCGTGAGCTGGAGGGCGGGGAGGTCAAGATCTCCTGGCGCTCGACGGGCGGCGCCGACGTTGCAAAGCTGGCCCGTGCTCTTGGCGGCGGCGGTCACGAGAAGGCCGCCGGCGCCACGGTCAGGGGCGACCTGTCGGCGGTTACGGCACGGGTGATCGAGGCCTGCCAGGGCGTGTTGCGGGCCCGCTCGACCCCGCGGGGTTGAGCGGCGGCCGCAACGGCCTTATTTTGTGGCAGTTAAGTGCAACAGCCTGTGACGCTGGGTGAGGGAGGTGGCGGCTGTGCGCGAACAACGGGATCCTTCATTTCGTAACGGTGCCAGACGTCGGATGCTGCTGAGGGGAAAGACCGGTCAATCGCGGCCGGATCGGGCCCTTCCTCTGCACCTGCGTCTGCGTGCCATCGGCGACAAGCTGCCCACTTCGTCGATCGACGAGCTGTGGGTCTTTCCTCCGCTACCCGACCGCGAGATCGCTTGCGAGTTCATCGTCCTGGTCTGCTTCGACGGGGGGGCGGATCGCCGGCGGATCCTGACCTCACACGTGGACGCCCAGTTCAGCGACCCCGAGGCCGATCGATTCGAGTGGGTCCAGCGGGTACGGGAGCACGGGGCGGCGCCGGTGCGCTGGCTCGCGCAGATGCCCGAGCGACTGCTCCAGCGGCTCGCCGACGCGGGGATCCCCGAGGTGGTCGAAGTGGGCGGGCGGACACAAGCGTGGGAAGAGGCGATCCAGCGCTTCAGCAACGGGTCCGAGAACGGCGCCGAAGGCCCCGAAGCGAACGGGCCGCTGGCGAGCGTGCTGCACGTTGACAACGGCTATCAGCGGGAAATAACTTTCAGTACGATTATCGAGTTCCCCGACCATCCCGCGGATAGAACCCTCACTGAATCGGACAGTTAACTTCATGGAATTCACGGCGGAGCATGCCCAGGAGAACCGGCTGAGAACCGCCCTCGAGGCGAGCGGCCACCGTCACACGGCTCAGCGGGCAGCCATTTTCCGCTTCCTGCGTGGGGTGAAGAGCCACCCGACGGCGGACGAGATCTTCACCCAAGTCCGCGAGCAGCTGCCGGAGATCAGCTTGGCGACCGTCTACAAGGCGCTGGAAGCGTTCGTCGAGGC
The DNA here is from genome assembly GCA_964348165.1 of uncultured Gemmatimonadota bacterium. Taxonomy (GTDB): domain Bacteria; phylum Gemmatimonadota; class Gemmatimonadetes; order Palauibacterales; family KS3-K002; genus CAYGAJ01. The sequence continues at coordinate 24,423 of CAYGCC010000244.1, forward strand.
CGGAGTGGCCCGCAAGCTGGCGATGGGCGGCGGCCCGGCCCGTTACGACGGGCGGCTGGACGATCACGACCACGTCCGTTGTCTGAAGTGCGGGTTGGTTCGTGATGTGGTAGGGTCTCACGACTCGGAGATGATCCGCGGGTTGAAGAGCGAGGACGGTTTCGAGATCGTGGACTACCGTCTCGAGCTCCTGGGGTATTGTCCGGCCTGCAGCAACTAGCCGCGGCGAGTTGTTCGGCACGCCGACCACAGAGCGAGCTGGATTTCGAAGGTCCGGCAGGTGGCTGCCGGTGACGCACTCTCTAGTGTGAGGCAGGCCCGTGCTGGCAGCGCACTCCTTTATCCCCAAGAGAATCTTTCTCACTGGGGGCGTCGGCGTCCATCGCGAGCGCCTCTCGGCGTTCGAGATGGCGTTGCGAGACGCCAGCATCGCCCGTTTCAACCTGGTCAACGTCTCCTCCATCTTCCCTCCGCACTGCAAGCTGATCGAGGCCGACGAGGGTCTGGAGCAGCTGACACCCGGCCAGGTCACCTTCGCGGTGATGTCGCGGCTCGATACCAACGAGCCGAGCCGGCTCATCGCGGCGAGCATCGGTGTGGCGATACCCAAGGATCCCGAACAGTTCGGCTATCTGTCCGAGCACCACGCCTACGGTCAGGCCGAAAGAATCGCAGGGGACTACGCGGAAGACCTGGCCGCGAGCATGCTGGCCACCATTTTGGGAGTGCCCTTCGATCCCGACACCGCCTGGGACGAGCAGCGCGCCCAGTGGGAGCTTTCGGGTAAGATCGTCCGCACCCTCAACATCACACGGACCGCGGAGGGCCCTGACGACGGCAAGTGGGTCAGCTGCGTCGTCGCCGCCGTGCTCCTTCCCTGATCCGATCGTGTCCGACTTTTCCTGGGAAGACCCCTACAGCTTTCTGGGGCTCGGGGAGGAGTTTAGCGCCCTCGAGCGCGCGCGTGTCGCCATCTTGCCCGTCCCCTATGAGGCGACGACCTCCTACATGCAAGGGACCCGTCGCGGGCCCGAAGCGATCATCGCCGCCTCACGTCACGTCGAGCTGTACGACCACGAACTGCAGACCGAACCCTTCCGGCTGGGTATCCACACCCATCGGCCGCTGGAGCTGGCGGCGGCCGGACCGGAGGCGGCGTTGGCGGAGCTGCGGGACGGATACGCCGAGGCGTGTGGCAGTAGCCAGCTCGTGATCATGTTGGGTGGTGAGCACACACTCACCCAGGTGCCGCTGTTGTACTGGGCCGATCGGCTGGGGGGCGAGTTCTCGGTCCTTCAGTTCGACGCCCACGCCGACCTCCGGGACAGCTTTCATGGAACCCGCTGGAGCCACGCCTGTGTCATGCGGAGGGTGGTGGATCGGGTACGTCCGGTGGGCGTAGGCATCCGGGCCATCGACATCGAGGAGCAGCGGCTCATCGACGAGCTGGGACTCACGATGATCTACGGTGAAGAGCTGGGTGAGCCGGGCTGGCAGGACCGGGCGATCGAGGCGCTGGCCGCCAACGTCTACATCAGCTTCGACGTGGACTTTTTCGATCCCGCCTTCGTGCCCTCGACAGGCACGCCCGAACCCGGCGGCGGAACCTGGGGGCACGCCACGGCGTTGCTACGCCGGGTCTTCGCCGAGCGGAATGTGGTGGCCGCCGATGTCGTAGAGCTGGCGCCGATCCCGGGTCTTGTGGCACCCGACTTCTTGGTGGCCAAATTGATATACAAAATGATCGGATACTGGCAGCACGGTCTTTCGGATGGATAGCGGCGCTTCGGTCGGAATCGCCGTCGCCTTCCTCGCGGGGCTGCTCTCGTTTCTCAGCCCCTGTGTGCTGCCGCTCGTCCCCTCCTACGTCTCGTTCGTCACCGGCCTCGGCATGGAGGAGCTGGAGTCGGGCGGCGGCGGGGTGAAGCGGGTGACGCTCGTCCACTCGCTCCTGTTCGTCGCCGGTTTTACGCTCATCTTTTTGCTGCTCGGCGCCTCCGCCACCTACATCGGCCAATTGCTCCGCTCCTATCAGGAGATCATCGCACGCGTCGGCGGCGTCATCATCATCCTGTTCGGGATCTTGCTGTTGGGAGTGATCCCGATTCCGGCGCTAAGCCGCGAGCGGCGCTTCCAGTTCCAGAATAAGCCGGTGGGCTACGCGGGTACCGTGGCGGTGGGGATGGCCTTCGGCGCTGGCTGGGTGCCGTGCATCGGGCCGATTCTGGGAGGGATCCTCACCTTGGCGGCGACGCGAGCGGATGTGGCCGAGGGCGTGGGCCTTCTGGGCGTCTACTCCGCGGGACTGGCCATCCCCTTCGTGCTAAGCGCCGTGGCGCTGACCGCGTTTCTCGCCTGGTTCCAAAGGTTCCGCCGCTATCTGCGTTACGTGGAGTGGGCGGCGGGCATCCTGCTCATCTTCGTGGGCCTGCTATTGGTCAGCGGCAAGTTCACCGTACTGGCGGGCTGGTTGGTGCAGTTCACGCCGGAATTCATCCTCGAGCGCATCTAGATCAGCGCCGGCTCGCGGCTGTCGACGCTGAGCGACCCATCCGGCGCGACACGGCCTGTTAGGCGGTCGCGCGATCGGCCCCCAGGCTCTCCTCCAGCAGCTGGCGATGCAGGAGCCGTGTGTAAACGCCGTCCGCCGCCAGCAGCTCGGCGTGGACGCCGCGCTCGACGATCTGACCGTCCTCCACCACCAGTATCTGGTTGGCGTCTTTCACCGCGGTGACGCGGTGGGAGACGATGATGCTGGTTCGGCCCCGGAACACGTCGCGCAGTCCCTTGAGAATGCGCATCTCCGTGTGCGTGTCCACTGAGGAGAGCGCGTCATCTAGGATCAACACCGGCGCGTCGCGGGTCAGAGCGCGGGCCAACGTCGCCCGTTGCTTCTGGCCGCCGGAAAGGTTGATACCGCGCTCGCCCAGCTGCGTCTCGTAGCCCTTGGGAAACTCGCGAATGGTCTCGGTCAGCTGGGCGATCTCCGCCGCCGCTTCGACCCTCGTGGCATCGAAGCCGTCCTGCAGCCCGAAGGCGATGTTGGCGCCCAGCCGGTCGGAGAAGAGGAACGGCTCCTGCGGCACCAGGGCGATCAGGCTGCGGAGCTGCGCCAGCGGGATCTGTCGAATCGGCACGCCGTCGAAGCTGATTTCGCCGGCCTCGGGATCGTAGAGGCGCGGGATCAGCCGCACGATCGAGCTCTTGCCCGAACCGGTTCGGCCGACGATCGCGACCGTCTGCCCGGGTTCGATCGTGAACGAGATGTTGCGGAGGACCCAGCGCTCGGTGCCTGGGTAACGGAACGACACGTCACGGAAGGCGATGGCGCCTTCGGGGTGAGCGATCGTCGCGGGCTGCTCCGCGTCGGCGAGCGTGGGCTGTACCCGCATGATCTCCTGGATGCGGCCCATCGAGGCGGCGCCGCGCTGGAAGAGGTTGATGATCCAGCCGAGGGCGATCATTGGCCAGATGAGCTGCAGCAGATAAAAGGCGAAGGCGACGAACTCGCCGACCGTGATCCGGCCCAGGATTACATCGCGGCCGCCAACCCCGAGTACGATCACCGCTCCCAAACCGGTGAGCAGCATCAGAGTGGGGTGAAACAGCCCCCAGATCTTGGCCAGGGAAATGTTGCGCCACATGTACTCCAGGTTGAGCTTGGCAAACCCCTCGGCTTGAGCCTCCTCCTGCACGTAGGCGCGGACGATTCGAGCGCCCGCCAGGTTCTCCTGCGCCATGGTAGAGATTCGCCCGAATTGCGCCTGGATCGCCTCGAAGCGCTTGTGGATCTCGCGCCCGAAAAAGATGGTGGCGGGGGGAACGGCCAGCAGCGGCAGCAAAGCGAAAAGGGTGAGTCGCAGGTCGAGCAGAATCAGCATCGAGAGCGCGATGATCGATACCACAGTCGTGTTGACCAGGTACATGATCGCCGGGCCGATCACCATCCGAACCGCCGGGATGTCGTTGGTTGCCCGGCTCATCAGCTCGCCGGTGGGCACGCGTTGATAGAAGTCGGGTGCCAGGCGCAGAAGGTGCGCGAAGAAGTCGTCGCGTAGATCAGTCTCTACCCGCCGACTCATGCCGTTGAGGATCTGGCGCATCAGATACCGGCCGACGCCGCCCAGCAGCGAGAGCCCGATGATCAGGCCCGCGTACCCGGCCAGCGCTCGGGCCGTGGCGCCCTTTTCTAGCGCGTCGATGCCCAGCTTGAGCAGGTAGGGCCAGGCGAGGGCGAAGATGTTGCTCACCACCACGAGGGTGAGCCCCACCACGATGCGTCGGCGATAACGCCGGGCGTAAGGGAGAAGCGGGGCGAGTTGCTTCAGCACCTCAGTACCCCAGGGCCCGACCGCCCTCGCGCCGGGAGTCCGATGCGCCGTAGAAGATGCCGGTGGGCTGGCGGACGATCAGCTGAATGTCGCCGAAGTAGCCCGCTTGCGGCGATAGGGTGTGGCCCGCGGCTGCCAGCTCCGACATCGTGATCGAATCCAAACCCTTGCGCTCGATCTCGATCTCGTCGGGCAAAAGCTGGTGGTGGACCCGCGGGGCGTCGACCGCCGTGCGGACGTCCATTCCGAAGTCGATGACGTTGATGATCGTCTGCGCGACCGCCGTGATGATCTGCGGGCCGCCCGGCGAACCGACGACCAGCCGCAGCTCGCCCTGCGGGTCGAGCACGATCGTCGGGGTCATCGCCGAGAGCGGACGGCGGCCGGGACCGACGAGATTATTGTCACTCTGGATCAGGCCGAACTGATTCGGGTAACCGGCGCGAACCGTGAAATCGTCCATCTCGTTGTTGAGCAGGAAGCCGGCGCGTCCCACGGTGACGCCCGAGCCGAAGACCGAGTTGAGCGTGGTCGTTAGGGCCACCGCGTTGCCCTGAGCGTCCACGATCGAGAAGTGGGTCGTGTTCATCCCCTCGCTGAGGACGGGCACCCGGTTGAAGGACTCCGACGACGAGGCCCGGCTGCGGGAGATGCTCGCCCGCAGCTCATCCGCGTACGCATCACTGATCAACCGAGCGACGGGCATCTCGACATAGTCGGGGTCGCCCAGGTAGAAGTTGCGGTCGGCAAAGGCGCGGCGGAACGCTTCGACGATCAGGTGCACCGACTCGAACGAGTTGAAGCCCATCGAGCCCAGATTGTACCCCTCCAGGATATTGAGGATCTCCGCCAGGGTCACGCCGCCGGACGACGGCGGCGGCATGGAGATCACCGTGTAGCCCCGGTACTCGAACGTGATCGGCTCACGCCACTTCGCCTGGTAGCGGCCCAGATCCTCGTAGGTGATCAAACCGCCACCCTCCCGCATCTCCTCCACGATCAAGTCGGCGAGGCGTCCTCGGTAGAACGCGTTCTTACCCTCGCTAGCGATCAGCTGCAGCGTCGTCGCCAGCGTCGGCTGACGGAAGGTCGAGCTCACGCGAGGCGGCTCTCCGCCGGGAAAGAAGACTTCCTGCGTCGTCTCGAACCTTGTGAGTACGGATGACTTGGCCGCGAGCCCCCGGTTGAGCCGTTCGCTCACCGTGAACCCGTTCTCCGCCAGATCGATCGCCGGCTCGACCAGGTCGCCCCAGGGCAGGGAGCCGTAGCGCTGATGGAGCTCGGCCAGGCCGGCCACGCTCCCCGGCACGCCGGCGGCGAGGTGGCCGACGCGTGAGGCGTCGGTGGGTTTCCCCTCTTCGTTTAGATAGTGTTGGGGCATGAGGGCCAGCGGCGCGGTCTCACGAAAATCGAGCGCGGCGACCTCACCGTCAGCCCTACGAACCACCGCGAATCCACCACCGCCGATGTTGCCCGCCTCGGGAAGCACCACTGCGAGCGCGAATGCGACGGCGACGGCCGCGTCCACCGCGTTGCCGCCCGCCTGCAGGATGCTCAAACCGACCCGGCTCGCTCGCGTATCGGTCGTCGCCACCATCCCCTGCGTCCCCTCGCCGACGGGGTCGAGGCCGCGGAGTTCCCAGTCGAAGGGAAAGGCGCCACGACCAGGGGCGGCGCCGCCTGGGCCCGCCGCTGGCGGCGTGCAGGCCAGTGTGAGACCGAAGGCGAGGAAGAAGCCGAGGAACCGCATGGGGACACCCTCTCTCGATATACGCTACCTGGAACGGACTCCAACTTTGGGGCAGAGATCGGCCAGCGCGCAACGGTCGCAAGACGGCCGGCCGGCCCGACAGACCTGGCGTCCATGACGAATCAGCTGAATGTGAAAAGAGAAGCGGAGCTCCAAAGGGACGACGCTTTCGCGGTTCAGCGAATCGTGCGCCTGATCGGCGCTCGTTCGTTCCGTTATCAGGCCCAGCCGCCGCGAGACGCGGTGGACGTGCGTATCCACCGGCATGTAAGGCCGGCCCATCGCGAAACAGAGCACGCAGGCGGCGGTCTTGATGCCGACGCCTCGGAATCCGGTCAAGTATTCGATCACCTCGTCATCGGAGAGCGACTCGAGGTGCGAGAGATCGAGGGAGCCTTGCGCTTCATGGATCGCGTTCAGCGTCTCCTGTAACGTCCGTGCCTTCTGCTTCCAGAGGCCCGCGGTCCGGATCGCCGCTTCGACCGCGCGGCGCGGCGCCGTCCGCACCGCCTCCCAGTCCGGAAAGCGCTCGCGCAGCGCCTCGAAGGCCCGGTCACGGTTACCGTCCGAGGTGTTCTGGCTGAGGATCGTCAACATCAGCTCGTCCAGCGGGCTGATGCGCTTGCGGCGCGCCGGGCCGTAGACGCGTTCCAGCCGCCGGTGCAGGGCGCGAACGCGGCGACGCAGGGAGCGGCGCGGTGCCTGGGTCGCTACCATTCAGCCAGGATGCGCTGGGCGGCCGCGGCGAGAACGGCCGCGCCGTTGGGCAGACAGCTTTCGTCGATATCAAAGCGCGGCGAGTGGTGGAGACGCGGATCGTCTTCGATCCGAGCTCCCAACCAGAAGAAGCAGCCCGGAGCCTTGCGGGCCAGGTGGGCGAAGTCCTCCGCCCCCATGATCTGGTCGGCGGTCGCGGTGCCGTCGGCGCCCACGACGGTGCCGGCGGCTTCGCGCACCAGGTCGGTGAGCTTGGCGTCGTTGATCACCGGTGGGTTCCCTTCGCGGATCTCGATACGGCCGGCGCCACCCAGCGCGTCGGCGACGGCGAAAGCGCGGCGAAGCTCCTGGTGCAGCCGCTGACGCACGTCGGTGTCGAAGTAACGCAGCGTCCCCTCCAGCCGCACCTCAGCGCAGAGGATGTTCTCGGCCGTGCCGCCGGCGATCTTGCCGAAGGTGATGACCGAGGGCTCCATCGGGTCGATGCGGCGCGCCACGATCGCCTGGACCGCCAGCATGACGTGCCCGGTCAGCGTGATGGCGTCGACGCCTTCGTGAGGCAACGCGGCATGGGCGCTGGCCCCACTCACCTTGCCGAAGAGCGTGTCGTTGCCCGCCATCAGCGGGCCGGCGCGGAAAAGGATCTGGCCGGCGGGCGACTCAGAGGCGACGTGGAGGCCGAGGATGGCATCCACGCCCTCCATGACGCCGTCGCTGATCATGCAAACGGCGCCGCCCAGGTTCTCGTCGTCGGTGGTCTCCTCGGAGGGTTGGAAGATCAGGCGCAGGCGCCCGCGCGGCAGCGTTTGATCGGCGGCGGCCTCGGCCAACAGCCGGGCCGCGCCCAACAGGCAGGCAACGTGGGCGTCGTGCCCGCAGGCGTGCATTACGCCGTCCACGCGCGAGCGGTAGGGGACCTCGTTCTCTTCCTGGATGGGCAAGGCATCCATGTCGGCGCGCAGCGCCACGGTGGGGCCGGAGCCCGTGATCAGCTCACCCACGCAGCCCGTTCGACCGACACCGGTTCGCACGTCGTAGCCAAGCGCGCGCAGGCGTTCCGCCACGAGAGACGCCGTGCGGGTTTCGCGAAACGACAGCTCGGGGTGTGAGTGAAGGTCGCGGCGTGTCTCGATAAGTTCGCGGGCATGCCGCGCGGCTCTAGCGAGCAGCTCCATCTTCATCCCTTAGCCTTTTTGCTCAGACCCGCGAACGTTAGGTTTCCGGGCACGCTTCGGCAACAGCGGAGACGGCTCGCGCCGTCGGCCGAATCGGGACGGCTATGACCGACGACCTCTTCGATCCCAGACTCACCGAGCACCGCAATCCCCGGACGGCGGAGATCGATCGCGCCGATCCCCTCGAGATCGTCGACCTGATCAACGCCGAGGACCGGCGTGTGCCCGAGGCCGTCCACGCCGAGCGTGAGCACATTGCCAGGGCGGTGGAGATCGCCGTCGAATGCTTCAAAGGGGGCGGCCGGCTGATTTACGTGGGCGCCGGGACCAGCGGGCGGCTGGGCGTTCTCGATGCCACCGAGTGTCCTCCCACCTTCGGCTCCGATCCCGAGATGGTTCAAGGCCTCATCGCCGGCGGCTACGCGGCACTGCTGCGCAGCCAGGAGGGCGCGGAGGATCGACCCGAGGACGGTGCCGCGGCCCTGGACGCGGCGAACGTCACCGCGAACGACTTCGTTTTCGGAATCGCCACCTCCTCGACGACGCCTTACGTCCGTGGGGCGCTGCGACGCGCCGTGGAGCTGGGCGCGCGCACTGGCTTCCTCTGCTGCACCGAGCCGGGGGAGGAGATGCGCGAGCTGGTGGAGGTCTGCGTGGTGCCGCTGGTGGGGCCGGAGGTCATCGCCGGTTCCACCCGTATGAAGGCGGGAACGGCGACGAAGCTCGTGCTCAACATGATCACCACCGGCGCGATGATTCGTCTCGGCAAAGTCTACGGCAACCTGATGGTCGACCTGAAGACGATGAGCCGCAAGCTGGTCGATCGCAGCCAGCGGATCGTCATGGCCGCCACCGGCTGTTCGCGCGAGGAGGCGCTGCGCGCTCTCGATGCGGCAGGCGGCTTCGCCAAGCTGGCCATCGTGATGAGGCGTTCGGGGCTGAGCCGCGAGCTGGCCGCGCTACACGTTGCAGAGGCGGACGGGTTCGTAAGCCAGGCACTGGAGACGGCCGACGCGGCGAACCGCGACACCGGCGACGACAACCCCTTTCGGCATTATCCCGAAGCGCCGCCCGGCGGTGAGAGCCTGGAGCTGACGCGCGCGGCCCTCCGCACGCTCCCGCAACGCCTGGCGTCGCTGCTCGAAGAGGCGCCCGAGCGACGGCTGAGCGAGCGTCCCGCCGAGGATCGGTGGTGCGTCAAAGAGCAGATCGAGCATCTGATCGACGTCGATCGGCTGATGGGGGAGCGGATCGCCGCGATCTTGAGAGAGACAAGCCCAGCGATCGCGAACCGCGACGATGAGTTGGAGAACCGCAAGGTGCTCGACAGCGGCGCCCGGTCGGCGCCTATCGGCACGTTGCTGCAACGACTGGCCGAGGGTCGCGCCGAGCTTGTGGCACGTTTCGAGTCGGCGGCGGCCGCGGATCTCCGGCGTCAGGGGCGGCACGAGCTGCTTGGGCCGATCACCGTGTACCAGATCGTGAGACATTTGATCTGGCACGATCACCGACACCACGAGGCGATCCGTCGCCTGCTCTCCGACTAACGCCTTGCTTCTTCGCTACCTTGGTCTCATGTCCGGCACGTCCCTGGACGGCATCGATGCGGCGCTGGTGCAGGTCGACGACGCGAAGGAAAAGTTGGGCGCACGCCTCGAGGCGTTTCTGACCCGGCCCTACACCCCCGCGCAGCGTCAGACGATCAAGGACGCGTTGAAGCGGGGACCGCGGGAGCTTTGCCGGCTCAACTTCGATCTGGGCGGCTGGTTCGCGGACGCGGCGGAGCGGCTGCTGGCCAAAGCCGCGGTGGGCACGGACGCGCTGGCGGCCATCGGCAGTCACGGACAGACGGTGTGGCACGAGCCGCCGGCTGAAGGACGGCGGGGCGCCACGTTGCAGCTCGGCGAGCCGGCGCTGATCGCCGAGCGGCTGGGCGTGGCGGTGGTCTCCGATTTTCGTGCGCGTGACATGGCGGCGGGCGGGGAGGGCGCCCCGCTGGTCCCGATCGTGGACCAGCTTCTGTTCTCTCTGGCGGACGCCCCGCGAGCGCTGCAGAACATCGGTGGCATCGCCAACCTGACGCTACTGCCGCCGGAGGGCTCGAAGCGTCCGGTGCTGGCGTTCGATAGCGGTCCGGGGATCGCGGTGATCGACGCGGTCGTGGAGATCATCAGCGGCGGGTCGGAGCATTACGATGTAGACGGGGCGCGGGCGGCGGCCGGCGCGCCCCACGAGGAGCTGTTAGGCGAGCTGCTGGCCGACTCCTACTTCCGGCGGGAGCCGCCCAAGTCAACCGGCCGCGAGCGCTTCGGCGACGCCTATGCCCGGGAGCTGATTCGGCGTGGTCGAGAGAAAGGTCTGAGCGATGATGACGTCGTGGCCACCGCCACCGCCCTCACCGCCCGCACGATCGCGCGGGGCTACCGCTTGCTCGAGCTGAAACCGGTGGATTGCATCGTCTCGGGCGGCGGCGCCCGCAACCCGACGCTGATGCAGATGTTGGCCGAAGCGCTGCACCCTATCCCGGTCAGCGATCTCTCGGCGCTCGGCTGGGATCCCGACGCCAAGGAGGCGGCTGCCTTCGCCATCCTGGCCCACCTGTTCCAGACCGGCAGGCCCGGAAACCTGCCCTCCGTCACCGGGGCGGCCGGGCCGCGCATCCTGGGAAAGCTCACGCCGCCGTGACGCCGGCTCGCCTGATCTTCCCCGGGTTGCGCTGGAGCGACCGAGACGTCGAGTCGGTCTGGCCGGAGGTGCGTCACGGCCTGGACCTCGGGGTGGGTGGCTTCGTCGTCTTTGGTGGCCGCGTCACGCGGATGCGCGAGCTGGTGCGCCGTGCGTTGGAGCATGCGGGGCGGCCGCTGCTCTTCGCCGCCGACCTGGAGCGCGGCGCCGGACAGCAGCTGCAGGAGGCGACACCGTTGCCGCCGGCGGCGGCCCTGGCTGACCTGGACGACGCGCTGTTGCTGACGGCGGCGCGCATCACGGCACAAGAGGCGGCGTCGGCTGGCATAGGCTGGGTCCTGGCACCGGTCGCCGACCTGGACGTCGAGCCGGAAAACCCGATCGTGGGAACCCGCAGTTTCGGCTCGGGGGCGGCGGCAGTGGCCGACCGTGTCCGGGTCTGGGTGCGGGCGGCGCAAGACGAGGGGGTTCATGCCTGCGCGAAGCACTTTCCGGGGCACGGCCGCACCGTGACCGACTCGCACGCCGAGCTGCCGGAGGTGTCGGCGTCGCGCCAGGTGCTGGAGGCCGATCTGGCTCCGTTCCGCGCCGCGATCGACGCCGGAGTGCGATCGGTGATGATGGCGCACGTCTGCTATCCCGCCCTCGACCCCAGCGGCGCCCCGGCCAGCGTCTCACCGGCCATCATTCGGCTCCTGCGTGAGGAGTTGGGATTCTCGGGGATCGTGGCCACCGACGCCCTGATCATGGAGGCCATTTCCGCATCCGGCCGAACCGAGGAGTCGGCGGCGGTGGCGGCGGTGCGGGCGGGCTGCGATGTGTTGCTCTATCCCACATCCCCAGACGCGGTCAACGCCGCCCTGGTCGCGGCCATCGATTTGGGCGAGCTGGGGGTGGGACGGGTGGCCGAGGCGGTAAGTCGGGTCGAAGCGGCGGCGCAGGCGGCAGAGCTCGACTGGGACGAGCCGAGTCCGGTGCCGAGCCACGCCCGGGCGCTGCAGCTGGCCGTCGCCTCGATCTCGGTGCTGCGTGGCTCACTGCCGCGCTGGCCACCGGGCGCTTCCATCCGCCTGCACGTGGTGGACGATGATGTGCAAATTGCGGTGCCGCCGTCGGTGGCGGCGCCCGGGTCGCTGATACGGAACCGCGGCGCTTTCGCTGTGGCGCTCGAGGCACGCGGCGCCCGGCTGTTGGCGGCCGCGAGCGAAGATAAGGCCGCGGAAGTGATCGCGGTTTTCTGCGAGGTTCGCGCCTGGAAGGGCCGCTCCGGCCTTGCGGCCGAGACGGTGAGCGCGGTGCGCCGCATCATCGCCCGGGCGCCGCAGGCCACGCTGGTCATCTTCGGACACCCCCGCCTCGCACACCAACTGCCGACCGTGGCAACGGTCATCTGCGCCTGGTGCGGCGACCCGCTCATGCAGGAGGCGGCCGCCGAGCGCCTGCTGACCCGCCGGGGTCGATGAGCGGCCTCGATTGGCTCGTCATCACGGCCTATCTCGTCGGTACTCTTGCCATCGGCGTCTGGTTCTCCCGGCGTGGTGCCCGCAGCTTCGCGGACTTCTTCGTCGGGGGTCGCGCCCTGCCGTGGTGGCTGGCCGGCCCCTCGATGGCGGCGACCACGTTCAGCGTCGACACGCCGCTCTACGTCACCGGGCTGGTGGCGCGCCGTGGGATCGCCGGCAACTGGGAATGGTGGGCGTTCGCCCTCACCCATGTGTTGATGATCTACCTGTTCGCCCGTCTGTGGCGGCGCAGCCATATCGTCACCGACGTCGAGTTGACCGAGATCCGGTATGGCGGCGCGCCGGCGGCGCTCCTGCGCACGTTCCGTGCTTTCATCTTTGCCGTGCCCATCAACTGCGTGGGGATGGGCTACGCCATGCTGGCGATGCGGAAGGTCATCGAGGCGCTGGGGTTGTGGCAGGCGCTGCCCTTCGAGGTTCCCGGCGAGCCGCGGTTCTGGATCGTGGTGCTGATCTCGCTTCTGGTCCTCGTCTACGCGGGGCTTGCCGGGCTGTGGGGCGTCGTGGCCACCGACTTCATCCAGTTCGTGCTGGCGCTGGCCGGCGCCCTGCTCGTCGCCGGATACGCGCTTCCCGACGTCGGAGGGATCGCCGGCGCGAAAGCCACGTTGATCGAGCGCGGCTTAGGAGATCGCTTGGATTTCATGCCCTGGTCTGAAGTCGCTCAGCTGTCGCTGACCACGTTCTTCGCTTACCTGGGCATCCAGTGGTGGGCGTACCGCAACAGCGACGGCGGCGGGATGTTCATCCAGCGTTTTATCGCCTCCAAGAGCGAGGCCGATGCCGCCAAGGCGGCCTGGTTGTTCAACTTGCTGCATTACGTGGTCCGCACCTGGCCCTGGATCGTGGTCGCTCTGGTCGCCCTGATCCTTTACCCGACGCTCGCCGACCCGGAGATCGGCTACATCCAGCTGATGATCGACTACCTGCCGGCGGGGCTGCTGGGGCTGGTGGTGGCGTCGTTCCTCGCGGCGTTCATGTCCACGGTCTCGACTCAGATCAACTGGGGCGCCAGCTACGTGGTGAACGACCTGTACCTACGGTGGGCGCGGCCGCAGGCTTTGGACCGCGAGCGGGTCTGGGTGGGGCGGCTGGCATCGGTGGTCATCGTGGCGCTGGCGGCGATGGCGGCCTTTTTCGCTCAGGATATCGGCACCGTCTTCCGCTTCATCATCGCCATCGGCACCGGGCCGGGCGCGGTGCTGATCCTTCGTTGGTTCTGGTGGCGGGTGAACGCCTGGGCCGAGCTGGCGGCCATGCTTTCCGGGATGCTCATCGCGCTCTTGTCCTACATGCCGGCCTTTGGCGAGATCGATTTCGGGCTGCGGCTCGCGGTAACGGCGTTCGGCTCGGCGGCCGTTTGGATCCCGGCCATGTTACTCACGCCGCCCGAGCGGCCCGAGACGCTGGAGCGCTTTTACCGCCGCACGCGGCCCGGTGGGCCGGGCTGGCGGCGCCAGCGGGCAGCGTGTGGGCTGGCGGCACAGCAAGATCTGGGCGCCGATCTGCGATCGGCCGCCGCCGGGATCGTCTTGCTGCTAGCCCTCATGTTCGGGGTAGGCTGGCTGGTGCTGGGCTTCTGGGGTCGGGCCGCCGCGGCGTCGGCTGTCGCCGGGCTCGCGGCGCTGGCGCTTTGGCACTTGAATCGCGCCAGCCGGCTTCGAGGCGCGGCGACGAGAGTCGCCCCTTGACTCGAGTCGAGGCGCGACCAATCGTCGAAAAACCGCGACAGGAGATTCGCGGCGTCCGGTTTGGCGCGCGTCATCGCCGATCGGTCGTCAGCTCGTGCGGCTACTCGTGCCAACCGTTGGAGGGCGCATGCGTCTCGGCGGAAAGCGTGTCGCGGTCCAGGTCGAAGACGGTTTCGAAGATCTGGAATACGGGGTGACCGTGGTGCGACATCCTCGACATCGGGCGCGAGCGGGTCGACGTCTTCGTCAGTCACGTGCCGGCTGCCGCGCGAGCCGAGGCGCCGCAGGCCGGGGGCATGAACGGGACCCGCGCGTGAAGCGTCGGCTCCGAGACCCGAGGCGTTGGGCGATACTGGGCCTCGCCGTCTGCGCCGCCTGCGGATCGTCCGCACGCACAGAGGTCGGTCCGCCGGTCATACCCATGCGCTCCGGCGCGCTGGCGATCGATGTCGTCTATCCACCGCGAAACAGCCTGATCTCCGCCCGCGACTCCAACTTCATCTTCGGGTCCGTGGGCGACGGCCGCGCGCGTCTGTCCATCAACGGGCAGGCTGTGAACGTGGAGGCCAACGGCGCTTTCCTCGCCTGGCTTCCGGTCCCCGCGCTGGACGACACCCTGGCTCGCTTCGAGCTGGTCGCCGAGCTGGACGGCTCCGACGTTCGCGCGCTTCACACCGTGCGGCTGGCGGCGCCGACGGTGCCTCCGCCAGCCGACGTGGCCACGATCGAGACGGCCAGCCTCACGCCCCGAGGCGCGTACTGGGTACGGCCGGGAGAGAGGGTCGCCATCAGGGCGCGGGCGACACCCGGCGCTCGGGTTCAGCTGCGTCTACCCAACGGCGAGAGCTTGCCTCTGAGCGAGGTGCGAAGCGAGGAAGGCGCGTCGGCGGCCAACTGGATCTTTGGAGCCATCCCCGCAGGCGTCCCGGGCGGCGGCGCGCCGGGAACCGGAGTCTACGAGGCCGAGCTGTTCGCCCGCCTGCCAGTCGGTCGGGGAGCGCGAGTTCCGGAGCTTCCGCCCGTGACGCCGCTATCGGGAGTCGAGCCGCTCTGCGCGAAGCCGGATACGGCACCTACGGAGTGGCCGTTGGCGGACGCGGAGGGCGAAGACGTCAGCTCCGTCCCGCGCCAAAGCGACGCGGGCTTGGTCGGTGGGAACGCCGGACAGGCGACGGAGGCGTGCGCTTCTGTCGAAGCGGTCTTGGGCGGCGACACCGTGCGCAGCCGGCTACCCCTCGACCTCTGGATTCTGCGCGAGCCGTTTCCGGCGATCGAGCTGCGCGAGGAACCTGCCAGTTTTGGCCAGGACGGATTCGTCCAGGGTCGCTCGGCGCCCGGCTCGACCACGCGCTGGCTGTGGGTCGATGGCGTCCGCGCCCGCGTCACCGGACGTCGCGGCGGGTCGGTTCGACTGGCCCTCGACCAACTTACCGAGGCCTGGGTTTCCCTCGATGAGGTCGTGTGGCTGCGGGGCACCGCCTTAGCGCCGCGGGCCCGAGTGTCGACGGTGCGGGTGCAGCCACAACCCGGACATCTGGGAGTACGGCTATCGATGAGCCATGTCGTGCCCTACGACATCGAGGTCGACGGCACGCGCTTCACTCTCATCCTCTACGGTGCCTATTCGGACACCGATTGGCTACGCTACGGCCCCGAGGATCCTTACCTGCGATCGATTCGCTGGGAGCAGCCCACGGGCGACCGCTATCTGCTGCACCTCGATCTCGCCGGTGAGCCCTGGGGCTATCGCGTCCGCTCCCGGCGCGGCGCCTTGGAGCTCGATGTGCGAAAGCCGCCCGCCGACATCGATCCGCGGCGGCCTCTGGTCGGGCGTCTGATCGCCGTGGACCCGGGACACCCTCCTGGGGGTGCCACGGGGCCCACGCGGCTGTCCGAAGGCGACGCGAACCTGGCGGTGGGGCTGCGCTTGAAGCGGCTGTTGCAAGATGAGGGGGCCGAGGTGGTGATGACTCGGACCGACCGGCGCCCCGTGCGGCTTTACGACCGCACAGCGCGCGCCGAGCTGCTCGACGCCGAGATCCTAGTTTCCATCCACAATAACGCGCTACCGGATGGTGTGAACCCGTTCCAAAACCACGGCACCAGCGTCTATTACTTCCACTCGTACTCGCGCGGCCTGGCGCGAGCGCTGCAGCGACACCTCCTGCAAACCCTCGCCTTGCCCGACCTGGGGATCGGTCGGGCCAGCCTCGCCCTCGCACGGCCCACCTGGATGCCGGCGGCATTGACGGAGGGGGCGTTCATGATGATCCCGGAGCAGGAAGCGGGGCTGCGAGACTCAGGATTCTTGGAAGCCTACGCCCGCGGAGTGTTGGAAGGGCTTCGCGAGTTTCTCGCTGCGGATGGCCGGTAGGTCGAACGTGCGGCGCCGGCACATCGCCGCGTGCTCAGCCGAGTCGTAAGAAGTCTCCGCAGTGAACCCACCCGAACAAATGTGCTCGGGTCGCCAGCTGCGCTCGGTCGGTTCTATGAGGAGGTGAAATGAGTGATCGCCGGAAGCCTGTGACGCCGGATGTACACTCTGAGGCGTTCATCGCGCCCAATGCTACCGTGTTGGGCAACGTGAAGATCGGCCGCGAGGCCAGCATCTGGTACGGCTGTGTACTCCGGGGCGACCTCGAACCGATCATCATCGGCGATCAATCCAACATTCAGGACCACACGGTAATCCACATCGATAAAGGGCAACCGGCCCGGATCGGGACTCGCGTCGGAGTCGGTCACCGCTGCCTACTGCACGGCTGCGTTATAGAGGATGAATGTCTCGTGGGCATGGGGGCGATCGTGTTGAGCGGGGCGGTGGTCGAGTCGGGTTCGGTGGTGGCCGCCGGTGCCCTGATCACCGAAGGGATGCGGGTGCCGGCCGGCTCGTTGGCGATGGGGGTGCCGGCGAAGGTCGTGCGGCCGGTGGATGAGGTGCTGAGGGAGCGGATCGACCGCACCTGGCGGGACTACGTGGTGATGGCTCGGGAGCACCGGGCGGGGCTGTACGGGGCGGCGACGGGGGTCGAGTGAGCGCGGCGCGAGAGGCAGGGTCTGGTGCTTGACAATCGCGGTACACACCCATATTTTGGGTTTCGCGGTTGGATATGCTACCACATATTGTGTGTCGTTTCGCCCGGGCCGGTACCGGGTGCTGGATGGCCTCCTCCCCCGCCACCTGTCCGGAGGCCGACGCGGGAGCCTGAATCAGCACATAAAGGGAAGCGGAAGCAGCGGCGCCAGAGAGGCGCACACGGTCTATTTACCCTCTAAGACTGACCGAAAGTGCTGACCGAGAAACACAAGGACACCGATAGCCAGCCGTCCAGTGCCACGATCGCGCGACGCGGCGGGGCAGTGGAGTTGCCCGTCGAGCCCCCCGCCTTCCTCCCCGATCCTGATCTGAGCGAGAACGCGATAACGGTTCTGGAACGTCGTTACCTGGTCAAGGACGACGAGCTTCGGCCGGTGGAGACGCCGCGAGAGCTGTTCTGGAGGGTGGCGCGGGCGATCGCGGCAGTCGATCTGATGTATGGAGCGACGACGAAGGAGGCGCTGAAGACAGCGGAGCGGTTCTATCAGCTGCTGGCCACGGGTCTGTTCGAGCCGAACTCGCCCACGTTGATGAACGCGGGTCGGCCGTTGGGCCAGCTGTCGGCGTGCTTCGTGCTGCCGGTGGAGGATTCCCTGGCGGGGATCTACACTACGCTGCGCAACATGGCGCTCATACATCAGTCCGGGGGCGGCACCGGGTTCGGATTTTCGCGGCTCCGGCCCAGTGGTGATGTGGTGCGGTCGACGATGGGTGTCGCCTCCGGCCCGGTCTCATTCATGGAGGTCTACGACGCGTCCACCGAGGCGGTGAAGCAGGGTGGCACGCGGCGCGGGGCCAACATGGGCATCCTGAAGGTCGATCACCCGGACATCCGCGAATTCATCCATTGCAAGCTCGACAACACGCGGGTCACCAATTTCAATATCTCGGTGGCGGTGACCGACGCCTTCATGCGAGCGGTGGAGGCGGACAAGGAATACGATCTGGTCAGTCCGCGCAGCGGCGTGGTGGTGGACAGGCTTCGCGCGCGCGAGGTCTTCGCTGAGATCGTGGAGGGCGCCTGGCGGAACGGCGAGCCGGGCGTGTTCTTCGTCGATCGAGCCAACCGCTACAACCCGGTTCCGCGACTTGGCTCCTACGAGGCGACCAATCCGTGCGGCGAGCAGCCGCTCTTGCCGTTCGACGTATGCAACCTGGGATCGCTGAACCTGGGTGCGTTTGTCGAAGAGGGGACGATCCACTGGGACCGGCTGCGTGAGACCGTTCACCTGTCTACGCACTTCCTCGACAATGTCATCGACGCCAACCGTTATCCGCTGCCGGAGATCACCGAGCTGGCGCAGCGCATTCGGCGGATCGGCCTCGGGGTCATGGGCTGGGCCGACATGCTGGTGCGGCTTGGGATCCCTTATGGCAGCGAAGAGTCACTCGAGCTGGCGGAGCGAGTGATGCGCTTCGTGGACGAGGAGGCGAAGATCAAGTCCGAGCAGCTGGGCGCGGAGCGCGGTGTGTTCCCCGAGTGGGAGCACTCGATCTGGGGCCCGGACGAGATCTGCGCTCGCGACGCCGACGGCGAGCGGGTTCGGCCCGAGCGACCGCTGCGCAATTGCAACCTGACCACGGTGGCGCCGACCGGGACGATCTCGATCATCGCCGGGTGCTCGGGCGGCATCGAGCCGTTGTTCGCGGTGGCGTTCATGCGCAATCAGGCCGGCACGCTGATGCCCGATGTGAACGAAGATTTTGTGGCCCTCGCACGTCAGCAGGGGTGGTACTCGGATCAATTGATGGAGCGGATCGCGTGCGAGGGCCACATTCATTTCGATGAGGTCCCGGAGGGTGTGCAGCGGACCTTCGTCACGGCGCACGATGTGACCCCAGAGCAGCACGTCAAGATGCAGGCGGCCTTCCAGAATTACGTGGACAGCGCCATCTCGAAGACGTGCAATTTCCCGTCCGACGCGACCCCCGATGATGTGCGGGCCATCTACGAGCTTGCCTTCAGGCTCGGCTGCAAAGGCGTCACGGTTTACCGGGACGGCTCCCGGGAGAACCAGGTGCTGTCTACCGGCAAGACCGCGACGGCGGTGAAAGCGACGACAAGATACGATGTGAGTTCGGTCTCGGAGGTTGGGCGGAAGGGCGAAGATGTGGCAGGGGATGCTGGAGTCGCCTCCGAGGCCGAGCTCACCCGGGAGCTTGAGGAGCTCCGAGTAGAGGTCGACAAACTAGCGAAGGAGAACGAGCGGCTCAAGCGGGAGCTCTCGGCCAAGCAGGGCGAGCTGATGGGCCGGCCCTTCGTACGCGAGCGGCCCGACACGCTGCGCGGCATCACCCGGAAGATGGTGTCGCCGCTCGGTACCCTTTACGTCACGATCAATGAGGACGAGAAGGGCCGTCCCTTCGAGGTGTTCACCACTCTGGGCAAGGCCGGCGGCGCCGCCATGGCTGACGCCGAGGCGATCAGCCGGCTGGTCTCCCTTGGTCTGCGGAGCGGCATACCGCTGCGGACGATCTGCCGCCAGCTGCGCGGGATCTCCTGCGACCGAGCGGTGGGCTTCGGCAGCAAGAAGATTCTCTCGATGCCCGACGCGGTCGCCCTGGCGATCGAGGAGTATTTGGACGAGAAGGAAGGGCAGCAGCAGGTGCTACCGCTGCAGGATCCGCAGACAGGCTCGAAGGGCAACGGCGGCCACCAGACGGCGGAGCGGCCAGAGATCAGCTCGAAGCCCTACGCAGAGTCGAACCAGCACTTCGGTCGGGACATCAAGGCGTTCATCGAGACCTGTCCCGACTGCGGAAGCTCGCTGCAATTCGCCGAGGGGTGTCTCAAGTGCCTGGCCTGCGGCTACTCGGAATGCGGCTAACCCCCCACCGTAGTCCGGCCGAGAAGGGCGCCTTCGGGCGCCCTT
>CAYGCC010000245.1:0-44461 GCA_964348165.1 uncultured Gemmatimonadota bacterium
CCGCCGCCACGCTCGCCTCGGCGCCGTAGTCCGCGTTAGAGAAGTCCACCCAGTCGCGGGCCAGCTCACCGCCGACCGCGCCACGCAGTAAAGCGCGCCAGGACGATTCCAGAGCGCCGCCGGGCTGGTAACTGCCCACCTCCTTGCCCCCGACCAGGACACGCCCATCGATCAGCCGGACTCTCAATGACCGCCCGTCGTCCAGCTCGAGCTCGAGCGTCGCTTCATCGCCGCTCAGGACCACCCCCGTCTGGACGGGCTCGCTCTGCGCCGTCTGGCCGGAGAGCGCGGCGGTCGACGACAGGAACGCGATCAGCAGATAGCCAGCGGTTCGCAGCTGTCTAGCCATGTCCATTCACCCTCGATGGTTGATACCCGGTTACCCGATACAGCGTCCAGACGGCCACCCCCGACAGCGCCGTCATCCCGGCGAGGGCAGCCACCAGACCGGCTCCCGGCACCGCCTGGATCGCGCCCGCGGCGGTCTCCGGTATGCCGCTCAGCTCGATCAGAGTGCCCAGCTTGATTGCCCCGGCCAGCGCGACGTCTTGGACGCTCGCGAGCAGCCGAGCCAGAAGCGCCCCCGGCCCGACCTCGTGCCGGAAGTGGAGCCACGCCGCGCCGCCGGCCAGACCTGCGGTCCAGACCGTCGTGGCGGCCACAGCCAGGCGCCGCAGCCGGCGAACGGTCCGGGGCATCAGGCCCGGCGCGGCCGCCGGCGCCTCGACTGGAACGCGCACCAACTCCATCACCCGGTCGTCGAAACCCGGCGACGGCTCGGCGCCTCGCAGAGCGGCCACAGCCAGGAAGATCCCGCGCCATTCGCCCTCCCGGGCGCGGCAGGCCTGGCAACCCTGCAGGTGGCTGGTGACGGCCTGGAGATCCGCCGCGGCCAGCTCGCCGGCTGCGTGTTGCCCCAGGGCCAACTCGGTGAGGTGTCCCTCAGTCGTCCAATTTTCCATGTCTTCCTGCCCGCTGTACCCCCTTACGCACCGCCCCTGCCCGGGGTTTCAGCCCCGGCGGCCCGCTCAAGGCTCCTCCCGCAGGTGGGCCAGCGCCTCCCGTAACTCGGCCCGGGCGCGGTGCAAGAAGGTCTTCACCGTGCCGATCGGCACATCCATGATCTCGGCGATTTCCTCATAGGGGCGGTTTTCTATGTGGCGGAGGATGATGGCGGTGCGATACTCGAGCCTGAGCTGGGCGATCGCCTGCTCGATCTCACCACCGAGTTCCAGAGCCAGCACCTCCTGCTCGGGCGATTCGTCCTGCGACTGGAGCACGATCCGGGTCTCCTCCTCCCGCTCGGCGCTGGCGGCGTGAGGCGAGCCGTGAATCGACACGGTGGAAAGGCGGGCCCGGCGCAGATGATCGATGGCGTGGTTGTTGGCGATCTTGAACAGCCAGGAAGAGAAGCGGTAGCTTGGGTTGTACGTGTCGAGGTTGTTGAAGGCTTTGACGAAAGACTCCTGGGCCAGATCCTCCGCCAGCTCGCGGTCGCCGATCATCCGGTAGATGAGCGAGAAGATGGGCCGCCGGAAACGCTCGAGCAGCTCGCGGTACGCCAACTCGTCGCCCTGAAGGGCGCGGGCGACTAGCTCCTTGTCCTCGGCCTTTTCGGGGCCGCCTTCCCGCTGGCTCGAACTCTCAGCGTGGGCGGCCTCGAGATCGGATGGGCGCTCCCGCTTCACTCGGTTGCCGGTGGGTTCGTGGGCCGGTAAGTTCGCCGCCGGTCATGGCGGCAACTCCGAAGCGTTCCTTCCCACGAGCGGAGGGCGACGTAGCGGGCGGGCGAGCCCGAGCTGTCCGAGAGATGTTCTCGGCGATCGCGCCCCGCTACGATGTTCTCAACCATCTGCTCAGCCTCAACATCGATCGCTCGTGGCGCCGCCGCGCCGTGGCTCGTCTGGGCTGGGAGGCGCGACCCAGCGGCATCTATCTGGACGCCTGCGCCGGAACCTACGATCTGGCGCTGGAGCTCGCCCGTCGCCCCGCTTTCGCTGGCCGTGTCATCGCCGTCGATTTCGCCCGGCCGATGCTGAGCCAGGGCAGATCCAAGCTCAGCGGGTTTCCGGTCGCGCCCGCCTGCGGCGATGTTCTGCACCTGCCGCTCTCCGCGCAGAGCCTCGACGGAGCGATGGTCGCCTTCGGCCTTCGGAATCTGGTGGACATCGACGCGGGCCTGGTGGAACTGAAGCGAGTGCTCCGAGGCGGCGCTCGGTTGGTGATCCTCGATTTCGCCATGCCGAAGGGTCAGCTCATCAAGCGGCTCTACCGGTTCTACTTTACCCGGTTGCTCCCCTGGATCGGGCGGCGCATCTCGAAACATAGCTACGCTTACACGTACCTTCCAGAGTCGGTGCTCGCCTTCGCCCGGCCGCAGCAGCTTGCCGATCGTATCACCGCCGCGGGCTTCGCCGACGTGGAGTGGCTGCCGATGACCGGGGGGATCGCTTGCGTCTGGTGGGGGACGCGAATCGAGGCCACGCCTTGACGGGAGGCCCCGGTCGCTACAAACTGTTGTCTGAGAAGTTCTTACCAACTCCCCCCCTTCCTGCCGGCCCACAGTCTCGTGATATCTGGAGGTTGCGGTGGCCGAATCTTCCAGGTGGAAGGCCGTCGATCTGCGTCGTCTGCTCTTCGGCGTGGTCGGCGGTGTCCTACTCGTCATCATTCTCGCCTTTGCCATCCTCGCCTGGGGGTCGGCGGAGACGCTGGTGGAGCCGGTCGTCGCGCGACAGCTCGGCGAGCGGAGCAGCTCGGCGGTGTCCATCGTCGAGAGCGTGATCCAGAGCGCCGTGACCGAAGCGGAGATCCTCGCCCTCTCACCCACCGTACGAGAGGCGGCGGTGTCCGGGGCGGCCGCGGCGCGACGCCGAGGACTCGATCGCCTGTCGCCCGAGGAGGCCGAGCGGCGGCTGGCGGGCGTCCGGTCACTGGATGTGAGTGAGGAGGCCAACCGCTACCTGCGTGAAGCGATGGAGCGGTCCCGTTTTTCCGAGGTCATCGTCACCGATCGCAACGGCGTGGTGGTCGCGGCCGCCGGGCAGCCGGCTCGGCTCGTACACAGAGATGAGGCATGGTGGACCGACGCCTTCGCCGGCACGGGAGGGCTTTCCGAGGTCACGACGGATGAGGCGAGCGGTTCGATCGGGCTCACCATCGCGCGGCCACTGCGCCAGCCAGACGAGACGGTGGTGGGCGTGCTCCGCGCGTTTTTCGGGCTCGGACGGTTGCAGCGCGAGCTGGCCGAGATGGCCCAGGGTTGGGGTTACGTCCAGCTAGTGGACGAGCGTGGCCTGCTGATTAGCGATCCCCATGAAGACCACCTGATGGAGGCTCACCCGGACCGCGCCTCGTTGGTCGAGGGGTCGCTGGTGCGCGCGGACGGCGCCGACGGAGAGGCCGTCGTCGGGAGGGTTCGGCCCGCGCTGGGCAGCCGCTGGACGGTGGTTTACTGGATCCCGGAGCGACAGGCGTATGATCTGCTGGGAACGGCGCGCCGGGCGATCGGCTACGGTCTGGTGATCGCTCTTCTCACCGCGCTGGTCGGAGTCGTCTTGGCGGGGAGCTGGGTCTCGCGGGAGATCAGCCGGCCCGTCAGCATGGTGGCGGCGGCCGCCGACCAGGTCGGCTCGGGCGACCTGCGGGTCGGGGTGCGGCAGGTGGGTCGGGGTGAGGTGGCCAAGCTCTGCGTGGCGGTTCAGCAGATGATCGACCGGCTGCGCGAGCTGGTCGGGTCGATCCGCGAGGCGAGCTATCACACCCAGTCACGCAGCCAGGAGATCGCCAGCGCGGTGGAGCAGCTGTCCACGGGCGCGGAGGAGATGACGGGCACGCTCTCGCGGCTCACCGTCGAGGCCGCCCGGCACTCCGATACGATCCAGGAGATCAACGTCCGTATGGAAGCGCTGGGCGCTGCGGCGCGCGACTTGGCCAACGGGGCGGAGACGGCGACCGAGCGCAGCCGGCTGTTGCGCGGGGTCGCCGAGGAAAGCCGCAAGCGGCTGCGCGAGGGTCGGGGTCAGGTCGCCCAGATGGCGGAGCGCTCGGAGCTGGCCACGTCGCGGCTGCTCGGGTTCATGGACGCGTCGCGCCAGTTCGGCGACTTCGTCGATCTGATCCAGCAATTCGCCCGGCGCACCAACCTGCTGGCCTTGAACGCGGCCATCGAGGCGGCTCGGGCCGGAGGTGATGCCCGGGGATTCGCCGTGCTCGCCGACGAGATCCGCAAACTGGCGAACCAGGCGGGAGAGGCGGCGGACCGGGCCCAGGAGAAGACGGACGACGTGTTGGGCCAGCTGGAGGGTGCGCGCCAGGCGATCGAGGAGACCCGCGAGGTGACGCTGGCGATCGACACGGTCGTGGAGTCGCTGGATGAGAGCTTCGAGCAGGTGACCGAGGCCACGGGCGAGGCGGAAAGCTGGGCGGATCGGGTCGCCGAAGTCAGCGCCGATGTGGACAGCAGCGTTCGCAGCACCGCCGAGCGTCTGCGCGCCGTCGCCCTGGGCTTCACCGATTTCGCCGCGGCGATGGAGGAGCTGGCCGCGGGCATGGAGGAGCAGAACGCGTCCACCGAAGAGATCGCCAAGGCCGTGAACGCCCTCAACACTTCGGCCTGGGAGTTGGCCGGCTTGGCCGACGTCTTCTTCCTCGACGAGCTGCACCAGGTACGTGTCGAAAAAGTCCCCAGCGAAACCGCAGAAGCCGAGCCCGAAGCCGTCCCCGTCGCCGTCGGCTGATTCGCCGGGCTCGACCGATCGTGCCTGGCGCGAGCTGGCGCTTCGCCGGCGCCTGTCCGCCCCGGCGCCCATCTCGCGCGCCCTCGCCTGGGGCACGGTGCTGGCCCTGGTGGTGGGAGTGCTGGCCGGCTTTCTGCGCGTCTGGATCTGGATTCTGGCTCTGGAAGCGGCGGCGATTGGCGTGGTGATCGGCGAAGGGGCGGCGGTGCCGTCTTCCGTTCGGCATCGACGGCCACCCACCTGGAGCTACCTCTACGTCTTCTGCCTCGCCCTCGTTGCCTACGCCCTGGTTCACATCGTCTTCTGGCTCGCCAGCGAGGGCTTCCCGCCTTCGCTTTCTCTCTTGGCCTTCCTGCGTGCTGCGCCCTCGGCCACGGCTACTCCGTTCTTTCAAAGTGTTGACTTGGCCCGGGGCCTCTCGCTGGCCACTGGCGGCGCCACGGCGCTCAAATACTGGCTGTGGGTGATGGAGGGTCTGCTCATGGGCGGCGTCGCCGTTTTGGCCTACCGCGGCGGATCCGTTCGCAAGCTGAAAAGTTGAACGCCCTCCGGCGGAGATGGCGATGCGGATCGGTCTGATCTCGGATACGCACAGCCTTCTTCGCAACGAAGTCTACGCGGTGTTCGAGGGCGTGGATGAGATCCTCCACGCCGGCGACGTCGGTGACTCGTCCCTCCTCGGCGAGCTGGAGCTCATCGCGCCCGTACAGGCCGTGTTCGGAAACGTGGACGGTTGGGACGTGCGTGAGGCGCTGGGGGAGACTCTGGAGCTCGAGCGCCTGGGGCATCGGATCGCCGTGATCCACGGGCACCAGTGGGGCACGCCGCGACCCGAGCAGCTGCTGGAGCGCTACGGCGGCTACTCGGTCATCGTCTACGGACACACGCACCAACCGCTCGTGACCAAGATCGCGGGGGCGCTGATCGTTAACCCGGGAAGCGCCGGCCGGCGCCGGTTCGGTCTGCCCGTCTCCGCCGCGCTCCTGGACCTCCAACCGGGTCGAGCGCCGAGAGCTCGGTTGGTCGACTTGCTGCGCTGACTACTCTTGGCGCACGAGCTGGAAATCGCGCTCCGCCGAGGCGACGACCCCGGCGTTGCGATCCGAGACGCGGATGCGCAGGCGATAGCGCCCCGGCTCGGCGTCGAACAGATCGAGACTCAAGTATTCCGGCACCCGCTCGCCGTCGAACGGCACGACTCGATCATAGCTGAGCTCAATCTTCTCATCATCACCGAAGCCAAAGGCCCATGCGACCCGCGCTAGGACGCCTTTCCCCTCCGCGTCGGTGACGCTGAGCTCGACCCGGTAATCGGCTAAGCGGTCGTCATCCGTGGCCAGGCCGTAGACCTCCCAGTAGACCGCGACCGTCAAGTCGGCATCGAAGACAGCTCGGCGGTTGACCTGAATGGCGAAGTCGCGTCGGTCGGCTGGCGCCTCCGACTTGGGCGTCACGGAGGTGGCAAGCACCAGATCGCTCAGCGCGAGCCGGTCCTCTCGGTAGTCCACGACCTCGATGTCGCCGCGCTGAACAGCCGCGGGCCCGTGTCGGGCCCGGGCCTCAAGACTCACCGTGTAGCGGCCGTTGGCGAGGGGGAGGGAATAGGTGAGCGCCTTGGGGGCGGGGGTCATCGGGGCGTTGAGGGTGCGGCGATACAGCTCGCTGTGCTCCGGGCCACCGAAAACGAATAGGCCGAGCTCCAGCGTATCGGCTCGCTCGAGCGCCGCCGCCGTGTCGCCAGCGGCCAGCTCGGCTCGCGCCGACCGATAGGCTTCCGGCCCCTGCGCGGCCACGAGCCCGAAGGGCGGCAGCGCGAGCACGAGCAAACCGAATGTGAGGCCGCAGCAAAGGCGACGCACGACAGGTTCGAGGGTCGGCAAAAGCAGCCTGCTCCTTATCGTCCGAATTTCTCCTCAACAACAATATGCTGGAGGCTCTAGAATCTAACTCGCCGCGTGGACGGCAGGTTGCCTCTTGTCAGGGAGGATCAGCGCTGACACCTCGGGCAGTAAAACGCCGAGCGTCCGGCCAGCACGACGCGCTCGATCTCGGTGGCGCAGCGCCGGCACGGCTCGCCGTCACGTCCGTAAACATCGAGACGGTTCTGGAAATTTCCAGTTCCACCCAGAACATCGCGGTAGTCGCTAAACGAAGTCCCACGCCGGTCCACCGCTTCGCCCAGCACCTCGCGGATGGCCCGATGCAGCCGACGCAGCTCGCGGCGGTTCAGGTCGGCGCCGGGCCGGCGCGGGTCGATGCGCGCCTGATGACAAGCTTCGTTCGCGTAGATGTTGCCGATCCCCGCGACACGGCGCTGGTCGAGGAGGGCGTTTCGGATCGGCGCTTTCGAGCCGGCGAGGGTCGCCGCCAGAACGTCGGGCGTGAAGCGATCGGACAGAGGTTCCGCGCCGAGCCGCTGGTCGAGCAGACGCCAGGCGTCGGGATCGAGCACCCACAGCCGACCGAAGCGGCGGGTGTCGAAGAAGCGGAGCACGCCACCGTCCGCGCCGGCGATCTGGAAACTCGCCGACAGGTGGGGCGCGGCACGCAGCCGCGAATTCGGGGTCCAGGTGTAGCGTCCCGTCATGCGTAGCTGCGTCACCCAGCGGTGGCCATCGTCGAGGAGCGCCACGATCCACTTCGCTCGGCGGCCCACCTTTCTCACACGACGGTTCTGCAGCGCGCGCCGAAAGGCGGCCGGCGTCATCGGCTCGACGACTTCGGCCCGATGGATGCGGACTCTCTCGATGCGGCGGCCTGCCAGCCGAGCGTGCAGGCCGCGCGCGATCGTCTCCGCCTCTGGAAGCTCGGGCATCGCTCTAGCGCGAGCGTTCCCGCGCGATGTCCCGGTATCCGATGTCCCGACGGAAGTACTTGCCGTCGAACTGGATGGCGTCGGCGGCGGCGACCGACTTCTCTGCCGCGCTGGTTACGTCGCCGCCCAGTCCGACGACGCCGAGCACGCGGCCGCCGCCGGTCACCAGCTTGCCCTCCGGATCGCGGCGTGTGCCGGCGTGCAGGATGATAAGGTCGGGATCGGCTTGCAGCGGCTCCGGGATCTGAATCACCTTGCCCTTGGGGTAGTCGCCCGGGTAGCCGCCGGAGGCGAGCACGGTGCAGACGGCGGCCCGGTCGCTCCAGGAGAATTCGTCGATCGTAAGCCGGCCCCCTCGTGCGACCTCCTTGAAGGCGTCGAGCAGCGAGCTTTCGAGCAGCGGCAGGATGGCCTGCGTCTCGGGATCGCCGAAGCGGCAGTTGTACTCGATGACGTAGGGATCGCCCTCGCTGATCATCAGGCCGCAGTAGAGCACGCCGCGGAAGGTGCGGCCCTGCGCCCGCATCTCGGCCAACGTCGGCTCGACCACCCGTTCAGTGACGCGATCGATCAGCGCGGCGTCGGCGATGGAGACGGGCGCGTAGGCGCCCATCCCACCGGTGTTCGGCCCGCTGTCGCCCTCGCCGATCGGCTTGTGGTCCTGGGATGGGATGAGTGGGAGCGCCCGCTCGCCGTCCGTGAGGTAGAGGATCGAGAGCTCTTCACCGATCAGCAAGTCTTCGAGGACGACGGTGGCGCCGGCGCCGCCGAAGCGCTCGTCCACCATCATCGCGTGAGCCGCCTCAACCGCGTCATCCACAGAGCGACAGACGATGGAGCCCTTGCCGGCGGCGAGGCCGGACGCCTTCACGACGACGGGAGGCCCGTGCTGGCGGATGTATTTCTCGGCTTGCTCGAAGCTGCTGAAGCTCCGGTGCGCGGCCGTGGGTACGCCCGCCTTCTTCATGAGCGTTTTGGCGAACGCCTTGGAGCCCTCGATCTCGGCGGCGCGCTGCGCCGGTCCGAAGATCGCAAGGCCCCGCTCCTGGAAGACATCGACGATGCCGGCGACCAGCGGCGCCTCGGGACCGACGAGGGTCAGATCCACCTCTCGTGAGTCGGCGAAGTCGGCGAGACCTTTCACTTCGTCCGGCTTGAGCGGAACTGACTCGGCCAACCTCTTGGTGCCCCCATTGCCCGGAGCGGCGTACAGCTGGGCATCGGGTCGCTCGCGCTTCAACTGCCAGAGGAGCGCGTGCTCCCGGCCCCCCGAACCGACGACCAGGATTCTCATATCGCTAAACCGAGTTCTCTCCGCACGATGGGATGAGCCGGGCGGCTGCGGCCGCTCAAGCTGCGGACAGCGCCCGCTCCAGATCTTCGAGCAGGTCTTCCAGCGCTTCGATGCCCACCGAGAGTCGAACTAGACCGTCGGTGATGCCCATGGCCTCGCGGTCCTTGGCAGGCACCGCCCCATGGGTCATCGCCGCGGGGTGGCTAACCAGGCTCTCCACGCCGCCCAGGCTCTCGGCCAGGGTGAAGATCCGCGTCGCGCGGCAGAATTTCTCGGCGCGGGCCCGACTCCCCAGCTCGATCGAGATCATGCCACCGAAGCCGGACATCTGACGGCGGGCAAGGTTGTGCTGAGGGTGAGAGGCGAGCCCGGCGTAGAACACGCTCTCGACCCGAGGTTCCTGCTCGAGCCACTCGGCGATGCGGCGGCCATTGCGATCGTGGGCCTGCATGCGCACGTGAAGCGTCTTCGTTCCGCGGAGCACGAGCCAGCAGTCCATCGGCCCCGGGACCGCGCCCGCCGCCTTTTGCATGAACCGCAGCCCCTCGATGATCTCGTCGTTCGACGTTGCCAGCACGCCGCCCACCACGTCGCTGTGGCCGTTGAGGTATTTGGTGCTGGAGTGCACGACCGCATCGGCGCCGAGTTCGAGCGGGCGCTGGAAAAACGGCGTCGCGAAAGTATTATCGACCACCAGCCAGACGCCGCGGCCGTGGGCGATCTCGGCGGCGGCGGCGATGTCGGTGATGTGCATCAGCGGGTTGGTCGGCGTCTCGATTAAGATGAGCCGCGTGCTGTCGCGCGTTGCCGCCTGGATCAGCTCGGGGTCGCGGCTGTCCACGAAGGAGAACTGCAACCCCAGGCGCGCCAGAACCTGACGGAACAGGCGGTCGGTTCCGCCGTACACGTTGGCTCCACAGATGACGTGGTCGCCCGCGGAGAGGAGCTTTACCACGGCCTCGATGGCGGCCAGCCCGGACGCGAACGCCGCTCCGTGTTGGGCGCCCTCCAGCGCCGCCACGTTTTGCTCCAGTGCGGTCCGTGTCGGGTTGGATACACGAGCGTACTCGTAACCCTTGTGAACGCCGATACCTTCTTGGGCGTAGGTGGACGTCTGATAGATCGGTATCATGATGGCGCCCGTCGCCGGGTCGGGCTGCTGTCCGGCATGGACGGCGCGAGTCTCGAAGCGAAAGTCGTTTTCGGACGTCGTCATAAGAGGTCACACTGGGGTTGGGCCGCCATCTGGCGGCTAGAATCCGCGGGCTTCTGCCTGAACGAAGCCTAGAAAGTCTAGCTGGCGGCGACGGTGGCGTCCAGCGAGTGGAAAGAGAGTAGAATTACGGAGTCGGCCGGGTGCTGAGAGACCTTGTCTTCCTACACGGCTCGCCCAACTTGGAGACCGCTGAGGCGTCGCAGCGACGGTCTACCGACCGTAGGGTGCCGTCGCCGCAGCGCTCACACTCTTGCAGGGAATGGGTATGGAGTTTCCGGAGAGCTTAATCGTCAGCGTTTCGGGTATCCGAGGTCGCGTCGGCGTCGACCTGACGCCGGAGGTCGTGGCGGGCTTCGCCGCCGCCTTCGGCACTTTCGTGCGCGCGCGCGGTTGGGGCCAGCACCTGGCCATCGGCCGCGACTCACGTCCCAGCGGGCCCGCCCTCGTCAGGGCGGCCACCGCCGGATTGCAGGCCGTGGGCTGCCGGGTAAGCGACCTGGGGCTGGTGCCCACGCCCACGGCGCTCCTGGAGATCGAGGACGCCGGTTTGAGCGGCGGAATCGTGGTCACCGCCAGCCATAACCCCAAGGAGTGGAACGCTTTGAAGCTGGCCAGTCCCCAGGGCGCGTTTCTCACGCCGACGGAGGGGGCGGCCTTCCTGGAGGGGTTGCGAGCGAGCAGGCCGGCTTACGTCACGGACGAGCTAGGTTCCGCCGGCGAAAGGCCCGGCGCCGTGGACCGCCACATCGAGCGCATTTTGCAGCTGGACATCATCGACGCGGAGCGGATCGCCGCGCGCCACGTCAAGGTAGTGCTCGACTGCGCTCGGGGAGCGGGCGGCGTGATCGTTCCCCAGCTGCTCGAGCAGCTGGGCTGCGAGGTCGTGGGGATCGAGCTCGAGCCTGATGGCCGCTTTACCCGAGAGCCCGAGCCGATCCCGCGCAACATGAGGACGCTTTGCGAGCGAGTGCCCCGTGAAGACGCGGATCTCGGCATGGCCGTCGACCCCGACGTCGACCGGCTTGCCCTGGTGGACGAGCGAGGAGCCGCCATCGGCGAGGACTTCACTCTGGCCCTGGCATCGCGGTTGGTGCTCAGCCGACACCCCGGGCCGGTCGTGGCCAACCTGTCGACCAGCCAGGTCGTGGCCGAGGTCTGCGATCGCGCCGGCGTGCGCTACACCCAGGCTCCGGTCGGTGAGGCCAACGTGGCGGCTGCCATGCGCGAGGTGGCGGCGGTGGTGGGTGGAGAAGGGAACGGAGGGGTGATCTTGCCGGCGCTGCACCTCACGCGGGACGCCCCACTGGCCGTGGCTCTGGTCCTACAGCTGTTGGCCGAGGGCGAGGTGCGACTCGGCGAGCTAGTGGCCGAGTATCCGGAGTTCTGTATAGTAAAAGACCGAATTGAGGGGCGTAAGCTACAGCTGGAAAAGCTGACGGAACGCCTCGACCGGGAATTCCCGGGGGCGGAAATCGACCGACGCGATGGGGTACATATGAGCTGGCGGGCGCGGCGGACCTGGCTGCATTGCCGGCCCTCGGGCACGGAACCAATCTTGCGGGTGATCGCCGAGGGGCCGCGGGAGGACGAGCCCGAGGTTCGGGCCCTCGTCAGGCAGGCCGCCGAGATCATGGGACGGACGGGTTAGCCAGGGGGGAGCAGACACGCAATAATGTGCGGCATCGTAGGATACATAGGGGGAGCCGAGGCGGCGCCGCTGCTGTTGGAGGGTTTACGCCGGCTGGAGTATCGGGGGTACGATTCGGCGGGCATCAGCACGTGCGCCGGCGGGAGCCTGGACACCCGTAAGATCGCCGGAAAGATCGCCGACCTGGTCGGCTCTCTGAACGGCGATATGCCGGCCGGCACGGTCGGCATCGCCCACACCCGCTGGGCGACTCATGGGGCGCCCACCACGATCAACGCCCATCCGCACTTCGACGACTCCGGGCAGATCGCAGTCGTGCACAACGGCATCATCGAGAACGCCACCATTCTGCGGCAGAAACTCGAGGAGCTGAACCACAAGTTCAGGAGCGAGACCGACTCGGAGGTCCTGGCCCACCTGATCGAGCAGGCGTACGAGGACGACCTGGAGGACGCGGTCGCCGCCGCGCTTCTGCAGGTGGAAGGGACCTATGGGATCGCCGTGATCTCCAGCCGCGATCCCAACAAGGTGGTGGCGGCGCGGAACGGATCGCCGTTACTGCTGGGACTTGGCGCGGACAACAGCTTCTTCGTCGCCTCGGACGCCGCCGCCGTGATCGAGCACACCCGACAGGTCGTCTATCTGGACGATGGCGAACTGGCGGTGCTGGATCGCGACGGCTACCGGACGTTCGATCTGAAGGGTCGGCCGCTGACCAAGGAAGTCAGTCACGTTTCCTGGGACCTGGAGAAGATCGAGAAGGGCGGCTTGGCGCACTACATGCTCAAGGAGATCTTTGAGCAGCCGAACTCGGTGCGCGATACGATGCGCGGCCGGTTGCTGGACGAGGAGGGCGCGGCTCGGCTGGGCGGCCTCTCCGGGTGCGTGCCCTGGCAGGATATCGAGAAGTACAATCGCATCGTGCTGACGGCCTGTGGGACGTCGTGGCATGCGGCGTTGATCGGCGAGTACATGCTGGAGGAGTTCGCCCGGGTCCCGGTCGAGACCGAGTACGCCTCGGAGCTGCGCTACCGCAACCCGGTGCTGGACGAGCGCTCGCTGGTGATCGCGATCTCGCAGTCGGGTGAGACGGCGGATACACTGGCCGCTTTGCGGGAGGCGAAGGAGAAGGGCGCGCGCGGCGTTGCCATCGTCAACGTCGTGGGCTCGACGATCGCGCGCGAGTCGGACTGCGGGGTTTACATCCACGCGGGCCCCGAGATCGGGGTGGCTTCGACCAAAGCGTTCACCTCGCAGGTCGTAGCCCTCGCCCTATTCAGCCTCTACTTCGGCCGCAGCACCGGGGTGACCCAGGAGCGCGGTCGCGATCTGGTGGCCGCGATGCGAAAGCTGCCCGACCAGATCGCCAGCATCCTGGCGCGCGACGATCAGGTCCGCGAACTGGCGGAACTGTACCACCACCACCGCAACTTCCTCTACCTCGGGCGCGGCTACAACTTCCCGGTCGCCCTGGAGGGGGCCCTCAAGCTGAAAGAGATCAGCTATATCCACGCCGAGGGGTACCCGGCGGCGGAGATGAAGCACGGTCCGATCGCGCTGATCGACGAGAACATGCCGGTCGTGTTCATCGCACCGCGCGACAGCGTCTACCAGAAGGTGCTCTCGAACATCGAAGAGGTGAAGGCGCGCGGCGGCCGCGTGATCGCCATCACCACGGAGGGCAACGGCGAGCTGCACCGGCTGGCCGACCACATCATCTCGGTCCCTTCGACCATCGAGATGCTCCAGCCGATCCTCACCGTGATCCCGCTGCAGCTGCTCGCCTACCACATCGCCGTGCTCAGAGGCTGCGACGTGGACCAGCCACGTAACCTGGCGAAGAGCGTCACCGTCGAGTAGCGCCGGCGGTTGCGCGCCGGCTGGCCCCACAGCCAAGTTCTCTCCCCATGCGCGTCGTCCTCCAGCGGGTGGCGCGGGCCCAGGTCCGCGTTGACGGGGTGCCGGTGGGCTCGATCGGCAAGGGTTACCTGCTGCTGATCGGCTTCAAGTCGGGCGATGGCGAGGAGGCTCTGCGCTGGATGGTGGAGAAGATTCGCGGCTTACGACTCTTCCCCGACAGCGAAGGCAAGATGAACCTGCCGATCGATTCGGTCGGTGGCGAGCTGCTGGTCGTCTCCCAATTCACCCTGTACGCCGACGTCCGCAAGGGACGCCGACCTTCCTTCGTCGGCGCGGCCGAGCCGGACGAGGCGGAGCGTCTGTACGAGCGCTTCGTCGACCTGTTGCGCCAGGGCACCATCCCCGTGGCCACCGGCGAGTTCGGAGCGATGATGGAAGTCGATCTGGTCAACGACGGCCCGGTGACGCTCGTAATCGAGAGGGACTGAATTCGTGGGGTCAAGAAACCTGAAACTCATCCTGAGCGGATCTGTGGTCGGCCGCCGCGGGGCGCCGACGCTAAGAACCATCCTCGTCCTGGCTCTCATCCTGCACGCCGCCTCGGAGTCGATCTGGTCGCAGAGCGCTTGGGATCCCAACACCCTACGCTACGGGACACCGCCCA
Source organism: uncultured Gemmatimonadota bacterium (assembly GCA_964348165.1). Lineage (GTDB taxonomy): Bacteria > Gemmatimonadota > Gemmatimonadetes > Palauibacterales > KS3-K002 > CAYGAJ01. The sequence continues at coordinate 14,237 of CAYGCC010000245.1, forward strand.
GCTGGCAGCTGGCCGCGGTCGCGGCCATGAACCGGCATCTGCCCACCGATTCCGGGTATTGGGTGCTGGGTCCGCTCGATCTCTCGGCCAACCTCCCCGACACGATGGATCTGGTGCGCACGACGCTTCGGGTCCTGGCGCCCACGCCCGCCGCCTCACGCGCGCTGTCGCGGCGGCTCTGGCTCCCCACCGGTGGCGTCGCACTCGAGGAGCTGCAGCCGGCCGACACGCTGCCGCACGAGCTTCCGCCCGGCTATCCCGGGCGGTTCCTGAAGGGTACGGTGGTTGGCGAGAGCGTCTACCTGCAGGTGCTCACGATTCAGGAGCATCGGTGGCTGCTCTGGGCGCAACGGGCGCAGCTGACCGGGGTTCGCCAGCGAGTGGCGGGGCCGCTGGCTCGCTACAGCGAGTCGCTGACGCGACACCTGGCGGCGGTGGACAGCGGAACGCGCACCGCGGGACCGCCGCGGGCCATCGAGTTCGGACTCGACCCGTTGTTCGACATCTACGCTCAGCCACCGGAGCCGGTGATCCGCGACAGGGCCGGCTACCTCGACCTGCTGCGGCGCAATCGAGCCTACACATTGGACGATCAGGTGCGGAACGTCGTCGGCGTGGTGCCCGGAGCGGAGCTGGCCAGCTGGCTGGAAGAGCGGGCCGATTCGCTGCTCTACCCAAACCGGGAGGGCGAGGTCGCACTCCAACACCGCTACCGCGATCACCGGGCGGCGGGCGCCAGCTGGTCCGACCGGCCGGTGCTCAACACGGCCACGCTCGCCCGGCTGCGGCCAGGGAGCTACGCGTTCATAGTGGATCGCTTCGGCTTCATGCGGATCGGACCCAAAGCGCCCGGGGGTGCAAGCGGCGGCCCGGAGGTGACGTGCGCGATGCTGGCACAAGGCGATCCGGTGCGTGTGGCCGGCGAGCTGGTGCTGGCCACCGACGAAGGAGGGACGCCGTCGGTGCGCGAGCTGAGCGTCTTCTCCGAGGATTATTTCTTCAGCAATCGCTCGCTCACACTCTACCCCGATGTGGAGGAGCGATCGGACCGCTATGTGCTGGCGCTGGGCCACGCGCTGCGGGCGCTGGATCAGGCCCGCGTGCCGCGCGACGACGTCATCATCCGCAAGTTCTGAGGTCGTGACGCCGACGATGCGTCCCGCCCGTCCACAGGCTCACGCTCCCCGCGACCCGTGGTAGCGGCGCCCGCACCGCGTTTGATCCTCGCCTCGCGTTCGCCGCGACGGGCGGAGCTGCTCTCGCGGCTGGGGCTGAGCTTCACCGTACAGGTGCCCGAGGTCGATGAGTCGCTGCTCGATGACGAGTCGCCGAACGCCGCCGCCGACCGCCTCGCCCGACTGAAAGCCGGGGCCGCCCTGCAAGGAGACGCACTGGTCATCGGTTGTGACACGCTGGTGGTCCATCGCGGAGACATCCTGGGCAAGCCCGCCGATTCGGCCGAGGCGGTGGAGATGCTGCGGCGCCTGCAGGGCGAGGAGCACGAGGTTTTCACCGGCGTCGCACTCGGGATGGTGGAGCGCCTCGAGAGCGCGGTGGAGAAGACGCGCGTCTGGTTCCGTTCGCTTGACCCGCAAGAATGCCAAGAATACGTTGCGACGCACGAGCCTCTCGACAAAGCGGGCGCCTATGGCATCCAGGGTTACGGTGCGGCGATCGTCGAGCGCATCGCCGGCGATTACTTCAACGTCATGGGTTTGCCGATTCAGCGGCTGCTCGAGCTGTTTCGCCGCTTCGGCTGGCGCTACGCCTTCGGCCGCCTCGAGCGGGCCGACGATCCGACGCGAACATAATCGCACCTCTCGTGCGCGAGATCGTCGCTGATCGTGGCGATTGATTTTCCCCGTGCCGTCGGCTGGCACGACGACGCCCTCCGAATCATCGATCAGACGTTGCTGCCTGGCGAGTACCAGGAGATCGACCTCGTCGAGGTAGACGACATCGTCGAGGCGATTCGCGGCCTGCGGGTGCGGGGCGCCCCGGCCATCGGGGTGGCGGGTGCCATCGGGCTCGTCGCTTCGCTCAAGGCGCACCTGAGCCTGCCAGCCGCCGAGTTTCGCGCCCGGCTGGCAGAAGCCGCGCGACACATCCGGTCGGCGCGGCCCACCGGCGCCGACCTGGGCTGGGCCGTCGATCGTCTGCTGCGGGTGGCGAGCGGGATGCCGGACGCGACGAATCGCGACCTGTGGACGCGACTGCGCGCCGAGTCGAGCGCGATCCTGGAAGAGAACCGGGAGATGTGCCGCCGCATCGGCGAGCACGGAGCCACGCTGCTCGTTTCGGGTGCCACGGTGCTCACCCACTGCAACGCCGGCGCACTGGCGACGGCCGGTATGGGCACGGCGCTGGCGCCGATCTACACGGCCGCCGACCGGGGCGTGGGCGTGCGGGTGCTGGCCAGCGAGACGCGGCCGCTCTTGCAAGGGAGCCGGCTGACGGCGTGGGAGCTGAGCCGAGCCGGAGTGGAGGTGACGGTGCTGACCGACAGCATGGCGGCGTCGGCGATGGCGCGTCTGGGAATCGACCTGGTGATCGTGGGGGCCGATCGCATCGTCTCCAACGGGGACGTGGCCAACAAGATCGGCACATACGGGTTGGCGATCGCGGCGCGCCACCACAACATCCCGTTCTACGTGGCGGCGCCCTCCTCGACTTTCGACTTCGAGCTGTCCTCCGGCGATCAGATCCCGATCGAGGAGCGCGGCGCCGAAGAGGTGCGGAGCGGCTTCGGCCGCGCGACGGCCCCGGCCGAGGTCGCGATCTACAGCCCGGCCTTCGACGTCACGCCTGCGGAGCTGGTGCGCGGGATCATAACTGAGCACGGCATCTTCGAGCCGAAGAACCTGGCGGCACTGAAGACGGCAGTCGCAAGGCAATCGACCGAGTGAGGAGGGTAGCCCGTTCGCCTACTCTCCGCTCGTGAAGACCGTTGGCGTGGTTGCAGGTAACCTTTGAGCGAGACGCGTGGATCGGGGCCGGGGAGGCGGCGGGGGTCCTCCAGAGCGTAACTCGAGAGCGGCCCGGCACCGTCGGGCCATGCACCCGGTACCGCGCGCCGCGAACGGTGAAGCGGGAGGACCCCCGCCGCCGACCCAAACCACCGGCGTCCGCAGACGAGGACGATGAAGGAGTACAGGGCAAAGAAGTCGACGCTGGTCTTCACGCTCGGTTTTCTCTCCGTGTTGACGGCGGTGACCATCTTCGGCGTCTTCTTCGCGCCGCCGCGCTGGTTCTTCATCGTGCTGCTGGTCGCACTGGCCTGGGAGTGGTACCGGCACCTGAAGGCGCCGGTCACGATCCGCATGCAGGACGACGGGTCGCTCGAGTTCCGAAGCCTGGTCGGGCGGCGCGTGCTCCAACCGCAACAGATTCGACGCGTTCGACGCGTCGGGCGGTACTGGTCGCTCGAGCACGAGGGGGGTTCGATCAACCTCTACGCGAACATGGAGGACCTGCAGGGGTTCATTGCTGGCTTGCAGGCGATCAACCCGTCGCTCGAGATCAAGACGTTCACCTGGGGTGCAAAGCGTTGAGGCCGACATGCGCGTGATCCTCGCCATCGATCAAGGCACGACCGGAACGACGGTTCTGGCTCTGGATCAAGCCGGCGCCGTCGTAGGCCGCGCCTACCGGGAGTTCAAGCAGCATTACCCGCGGCCGGGCTGGGTGGAGCACGACCCGGAGGAGATCTGGCGTACGGTCCAGGCCGTGGTGAAAGAGGCTCTGGCCGCCGGCGGCCTCGCGGGCGATGACGTGGCCGGCATCGGCATCACCAACCAGCGCGAGACGGTGGTGGTTTGGGATCGGGAGACGGGCGCGCCGATCCACCGCGCCATCGTCTGGCAGTGCCGTCGCACGGCGCCGGAGTGCCAGGCGCTGAAGAAGGCGGGTCACGAGGCGTTCATTCGCGAACGCTCGGGGCTGGTGATCGATCCCTACTTCTCGGGGACCAAGATCGCCTGGCTGCTCGACAACGTGCAGAACGCCCGGGCCCGCGCCGAAGCCGGCGGGCTGGCGGCGGGCACGATCGATAGCTGGCTGATCTGGAAGCTGACCGGCGGTCGGGTGCACGCCACCGAGCCGACCAACGCGTCGCGCACGCAGCTGTTTCGGATCGATGAGCGCCGCTGGGATCCCGAGCTTTGCGAGGTACTGAGAGTCCCGGAGACGGTGTTGCCTGAGGTACGGCCGTCCGGCGGAGTCTTCGGCTCGACCGATGCCGCTATCGGTCTGGAAGCGCCTGTCGCCTCGGCGATCGGCGACCAGCAAGCGGCGCTCTACGGGCAAGGGTGCTGGGAGCCCGGCATGGCGAAGTGCACGTATGGGACCGGCGCCTTTCTTCTGGTTCACACCGGCGACGACGTGGTGCCCTCGGCTCACGGGCTCATCACCACGGTGGCGTGCGGGCCCCAGGGCGAAGCCGCCTACGCGCTCGAGGGCTCGATCTTCATCGCCGGGGCCGCGATCCAGTGGCTGCGTGATGAGCTGGGTCTGGTCCGCGACGCGGCCGAGACGGAGGCGCTGGCTCGTTCGCTCGAGTCGAACGACGGCGTCTACTTCGTACCGGCCTTCGTCGGGCTCGGTGCGCCCCACTGGCTGGCGGGTGCTCGGGGCACCCTGGTGGGGCTGACGCGCGGCTCGGGACGCAGCCACCTGGCGCGGGCCGCGCTGGAGTCGATGGCCTACTCGGCGCACGACCTGATGGAGGCGATGGCCGCCGACTGGGGCCACCCGGTCGTCGAGCTGCGGGCCGACGGCGGCGCCGCGGCCAACGACTGGCTCATGCAGTTCCAGGCCGACGTCGCAAGCGTTCCGGTGGGACGACCGGCGCTGGTCGAGACCACCGCCCTGGGCGCGGCGGGCCTGGCTGGCCTCGTGGTTGGTTTCTGGAAGAGCACGGAGGAGCTTCGGGCTCTTCAGACGCTGGATCGACGCTTCGAGCCGGCGCTCCCAGACGGTGAGCGGACGCGTTTGATCCGTGGCTGGCGCCGGGCCGTGAGCGCCGCGGCGTCGTGGGCGCAGGCGGCGGAGGGCGACGGATAGATGTGGGGGCGAGCCGCGTGAGCCAGCCGCTACGCATCGGCGTGATCGGCAGCCACCAGTGCGGCGCGGAAGTCGCCGCCGACGCTCGACGGGTGGGTTCGCTGGTCGCCGAGAGCGGGGCGGTGCTCGTTTGCGGCGGGTTGGGCGGTGTGATGGCGGCGGCGGCGGAAGGCGCGCGCGCCGCTGGCGGGACCACCGTGGGCATCCTCCCCGGCACCGATCCGCGGGCGGCAAATCCAGGCATCGAGATCGCCATACCGACGGGGTTGGGGGAGGCACGGAACGCTCTGGTGGTCGGCGCGTCGGACGCGGTGATCGCCATCGCCGGAGGTTGGGGCACCCTGTCCGAAGCGGCCTTCTGTCTAAAGAGCCAGGTTCCGCTCGTTCTATTGCGCTCCGAGCTGCCGCCGCTGCCGGTGCCGCACGTCGCTATCCCGGAGGAGGCCGTGGAGTGGGCGTTGGAGCAGGCGCGGCAACGGCGGGGCTAGCACGCCCACGCGGAGGCGGAGCGCCGCGTGGCTGAGCTGGGCGAACTCAGCCTCTGGGCCGCCTTGCCTCTGGCGGTTCTCGCCGTCGTCGCCTCCGTCGCTGGCGGCTGGACGGGGCGCGCCGACCTAGCGACGGTGGGGCGGCGCGCGGCGGAAGCCGCGGCCGTTCTCCAGCTCATCGCCCTGGCCGGCCTGGCCTACGCCTTGCTCAAGGTTCAGCTGCGCTACGTCTACGTGGCGGCCGTCACCGGTTTCGATGAGCCGCCATTCTGGCGGTTGGCCGCCAGCTGGAGCGCGCCCGAGGGCGGCACCCTCGTCCTCGCCCTGCTGATCACGATCGTTGCCGCGCTCAGCGGTCGTCTCGGTCGCACCCGGCAGGCGGCGGCGCGGACCGGAGCGGTGGCGGCGCTCGCCGTCATCGGCCTGGTGATGGTGCTGGCCCGGGTTCAGCCCTTCGCACAGACTGAGGCGCCAGCGCTAGTAAGCGGGGCGTTCCCCTTCGCGTTGAAAGATCTCGCCTGGCAAATCGAGATGTGGGCGGCCTACCTGGCCATCGCTTGTGGTAGCCTGACCCTCGGCGGAGTCGTGGGCAGCCAACTAGTCGACTCCGGCGGAAACGATCCACTGGGCCGTGGTGCGATGCGCCTGGCCGCGGCTACGCTCAGCCTGGCTATCCTGGCGGCGGCCTGGCGCCTCTACGCGGGGAGCGGCCGCCTGTTCGACGTAGCCGGCCTCTCCTCGCTGGCGGTCTACCTTCCCGCCTGGATGTTGGCGCTCTCATACCTACACGCTCCGGGCGGTCCGGCGACCCCGGTCTGGGCGACGCGCTGGGCACGAATCTTCGGGGTCGCGTTCTTCCCCGCGGCGGTCGCCGCGGGCGCCGCGGTGGTCGGCGCGGCCGGACAGGTGCCATCACCCTTTCTCTGGGCTGGCGGTCTGGCGATCGGCGTGCTGGCCGGCACCATGGCCGGGTTGGCCCGCGGGCCCGAGGCGCCGACTCGTGGGCTAGAGCGGCTTCCGGGGTTTGGCCTCTGGGCGTTCGCCGCCAGCGTCGTGGCCCTGGGGTCGGCGGGGGTTGTCGTGGCTTGGTCGCTGGTCAAAGGGCCCGGGTGGTCCAGCATAACCTGGCCGGTCGCGCTGGTCGGGATGGCCGGCGCCGTGGCGTGGTCGGTGACACGACCCGGGTTCAGGAGACGGATCTGGCTGGCCGTGTGTTTGGCGGTTGGAGCAGCCGCAGCCGCCGGCGGTTACGCGCTGAGCGGAAGCGACTGGGTCTTCGTCATGGCCAGCGCCATCGCCGGAGCGGCGCTGGTGGGAACGGCCGCCGAGCTGGCCAGGCTGCGCGCGTCGCGCAGGACGCGCCGTGAAGACGCGCCGCCGATCGTGAGGAACGTACTCGGCGTGCGCAGCCGACGGCGCCAGGCTTCGGTCCTCGGTCACCTGGGCTTCGCTCTCGTTCTGGTCGGGCTGTCGGCGGAAGGCCTTCGCCTGGAGGAAACCCGTCCCTTGAGCCCGGGCGAGCGGTTCGAGCTGACCGGGCGCTTCGGCGTGCTGACGCGAGTCACTTATCTCGGGCTCTCCCGCTACCAGGTCGGCCAGCTCGACAAGCGGGTGGCGAGCTTCCGGCTGTCCCATGGGGAGTCGGGGTCACGACTCGTCACCCCGTCCCTGGTCGCCGACGTGGTGGCGGGGCGCGTGTCTCGCGAGCCCAGTCTCGTTCGGGGCGCCTTGAGCGATGTGGTCGTCGACATCGCCGGCCGAGTCGGCGACGAGGTCATCCTCTGCCGCCTGGCCTACCGGCCACTAGCCAGCTGTGTGTGGTTGGGCGGGCTTCTCCTTCTGGCCTCGTTCCTCGCCGGCGGGAGTCTACGAAGGTGATGGCACTGACGGCGGTGCTGCTCGGGCTTCTGGGTGTGACCTACGCCGTCTGGCCCCGGCGACGTTCAGCAGATCGGGCGCTTGAACTGGAGGCGGGCCCGATGCCGAACGAGGGCGAGATCGTCGAGGCGCTGCGCCGCTGGTCGGAGGCTGCCGGCGAGCTGTGAGCGGGCCCGGGGCTGGCCGCCCCCGGTCGCGACGGCCGACGCCTGGCGGCGTGGCGAGACCCGGCTTATGGTGGCGGCAGGGCGCGGCTTGACCCCGAAGAGTTCCCGAAATAGTTTGAAGCTAGCTTCTAAACCCTCGTTTCAACGCTGACATGGACGCCAACGAGATCGTCGACCTCCGCAGCGACACGGTCACGCGACCCGCGCCCGGCATGCGCCGCGCGATCGCCGAGGCCGAGGTGGGCGACGATGTGCTCGGGGACGATCCCACCGTTAAGCGCCTGCAGGAACGGCTGGCGCGGCTGTTCGGCAAGGAGGCGGCCCTCTACTTCCCCAGCGGTACGCAGGCCAACCAGGTGGGCGTGATGCTAAGCACGCAGCCCGGGACGGAGGCCATCTGCGAGGCGAACGCGCACATCTTCCACTACGAGTTCGCCGCGGCGGCGACCTGGTCGGGCGTGCAGCTGCGTCCGGTGCCCACCGAGGATGGGGTGCTGACGGCGGAGCAGGCGCGGCCATACATCCGACCGCCCAGCCCGCACCTGGCGCGGACCTCGCTCATCTGTGCCGAGAACACTCACAACATGGCAGGCGGCAAGGTGATGCCGCTGGAAGTCCTGCAGGGCTTGCGAGAGCTGGCGAATGAGCATGGGCTGCCTCTGCACCTGGACGGCGCGCGGCTCTGGAACGCGGCCGTCGCCACGGGCGTGGAGTTGTCAGAGTACGCCGCGCTGGCGGATACGGTGATGGTGTCGTTCTCGAAGGGGCTCGGGGCCCCGATCGGTTCGGCGCTGGTCGGCCGTGCCGAGGCGATGGGTCGGGCGTGGACGTTGAGAAAGCGGTTGGGCGGTGGCATGCGACAGGTAGGCGTTCTGGCGGCGGCCTGCCTGTACGCCCTCGATCATAACCTGCCGCGCATCGGCGAGGACCACGGGCGGGCGCGGCGGCTGGCCGAGTTCGTCGATGGGCTGGACGGGTTCAGCGTCGTGCCACCAGAGACCAACATCGTGATGATCGATATCGAGCGAGAAGATCTGCCGCCAGGCGATGTGGTGAGGTATCTGCAGGGGCGGGATGTGCTGCTGCTGGCCACGGGGCCGAGGCGGTTGCGGGCGGTAACGCACCTGGACGTAGATGATGCGGGAATCGATCGGGCGTGTGCTGCGATTCGGGCGCTGGTCGACGAGTTGACGGTTGATAATCGGTTGAGCGTCTTGGGCTAGAGTCGGTCCGTCGGTCGTTCGCTGGACTTCGAGCGAGCGGGCGCTCCCAGGCGCGGGCAGTTAAGGAGGGGATATGGTTGCGGAGCTGAGCGAGGAGAGAAAGAAGGCGCTGAACGTCGCGATCTCGCTGGTGGAGCGTCAGCACGGCAAGGGCGCGATCATGCGTATGGGCTCGGAGGGGGCGCGGGTGAAGGTCGCGGCAATCTCCACGGGCTCGATCGCGCTGGACGCGGTCACCGGGATCGGCGGGGCTCCGCGCGGGCGCGTGACCGAGGTCTACGGCCCGGAAGCTTCGGGAAAGACCTCGCTCACGCTGCACATCATCGCTAGCGCGCAGAAGGCCGGCGGCGTCGCCGCCTTCATCGACGCGGAGCACGCTCTCGATATCAACTACGCCGAGAAGCTGGGCGTCGATATCGAGAACCTGCTCGTCTCGCAGCCGGACACCGGGGAACAGGCGCTGGAGATCGCGGAGGTCCTGGTGCGCAGCGGCGCCGTAGACGTCGTGGTGATCGACTCGGTCGCCGCTCTCGTACCCCGGGCGGAGATCGAAGGCGAGATGGGGGCGTCGCACGTCGGCCTGCAGGCGCGGCTCATGTCGCAGGCGCTGCGCAAAGTGACGGGCGCGATCAGCCGCTCTCGCACGTCGGTCGTCTTCACCAACCAGATCCGCGAGAAGATCGGCGTGATGTTCGGCAACCCGGAGACCCAGCCCGGCGGCCGGGCGCTCAAGTTCTACGCCTCGCTGCGGCTCGACATCCGCCGGATCGCCTCGATCAAGGACGGGAACGAGCAGGTGGGCAACCGCTGCCGGGTCAAGGTGGTGAAGAATAAATGCGCGCCGCCGTTCCGCCAGGCGGAGTTTGACATCATGTTCGGCCAGGGCATCTCGCGCAGCGGCGAACTTATCGACCTGGGGGCCGAGCACGGCATCATCGCCAAGTCGGGCGCCTGGTACTCGTACGGCGATCAGCGCATCGGGCAGGGCCGCGAGAACGCCAAAAGCTTCCTCGATGAAAACCGAGACATCGCCGACGAGGTCGAGGTGAAGGTGCGGCAGGCCCTGGGTATCGGGAAGGTCAGCGCTGACCTCGAGGAGGAGAGCGGGGAAGAGCTCGAGGGGAAGAAACGTTAAGCCTCGCCAGGCCGGTCACGAAAGGTGGAGCACGAGCCTCACACGGAACCCGCGGCGTCGGGTGACCCGAGCGACGCCGAGCGTCGGGCCATCGACGCGGCGCTGAACTTCCTATCTTACCGGCCGCGTACCGGCCGCGAAGTCCGGCGGAAGCTGGCCGAGCGAGGTTTCAGCGAGGGCACCATCCAGGCGGCGATGGAGCGCCTGGGCGCGGTGGGGCTAGTGGACGACGAAGCCTTCATCGGCGCCTTCGTTCGCGACCGAATCGCGCACCGGCCCATGGGTGTGCGACGGATGGCGCAGGAGCTTTACATCAAAGGCGTGCCGCGCGAGGTCGCGTTGCCCGTCATCGAGCGGGTGCTTGCCACGGAGGAGACGAGCGAGCGGGCGCTGGCCGAGCGCGTCGTGGCGAAGAGGCTTCGGGCGCCGCCGCGGTCGCCCGCGGAGCTGGCGATCTTCCGGCGCCGTCTGCGTGACCATCTCGTTCGCCGCGGCTTCGATCTCGCCGTGGTCCAGGGCGTTCTGGAGGCCGCGTTTACAGCGGGCGGGGCGATCGAGGATGGCGAAGTCGGCGGCGTCTGAGGGTCGCTCAAGGCGCGGCCCCGCCCAGGCGTTGGTGCGATGGGCCGAAATACGCCGGGCCCGGGCTGATGAGGCGGCGGCGCTGAGTGAGCTGGCCTTCCGCTCCAAATCGCACTGGGGCTACGAGCGCGCTTTCCTGGAAGCTTGTCGATCCGAGCTGACCCTGACACCCGAGTTTCTCGCCACGGCCGAGGTCTACTTGCTCGAGCTTCGAGGTCGACCGCTGGGCTTTCATAGCCTGGTCAGGTGGAACTCCGACATCGAGCTGGGCCATTTCTTCGTGGATCCGACGCATATCGGTAACGGCGTCGGTCGGGAGCTGTGGCGACACGCCGTGGACCGCGCTCAGTCGCTGGGCTACGAGCGGCTGCTCGTGCAAAGCGACCCGAACGCCGAGGGTTTCTATCTACGGCTGGGTGCGGAGCGCATCGGTGAGGTTCCGTCGCGCGTGCAGCCCGGCCGCATGTTGCCGCTCCTGCTTTTCCCGCTCGCCTGAGCAGATAGGACGCTCCGAGGGTTGGGCCTGATGACGGAGCCCCGGGTGCTGTGCGCGCCGGCTCAAGGCGGCTCGAGGTGCAGGCGGCGCGTGTCGGCACGCGGCTGGCGATCGGGGAGGGCCGGGGCCAGCCGTTCGATGACCTTCTCCGCCGTGGCACGCCAGGAAGTCAGTTTGCCGCCGTAGATGCTGAGGAGCCGCGGCCGCTCGGTCCGGTTTGTGCGATCGACATCGAGTATCGTCTCGCGAGAGCGGTGAAAGGCGTGGCCGGGCCCCGCCGGCAGCACACGCAGGCCGGCGAACGCCTCGAGCACCGGGACAGGTCCGTTCGCCGCGTAGCGCGGGAAGTAGCGGCGGAGGACGTTGAGCAAGTATTTGCGCTCGGCCCGTCGAGGCTGCACGAAATCAGGGTCGCCGCGATAGCGCGTCTCGGTCGTTCCGACCAGGGTGTTGCCCTTCCACGGCATGATGAAGACGGCCCGTCCGTCGCGCGGTGCCTCGACGTAGTAGATCCCGCGCTCGGGTCGACCGGGCACGACGAGGTGGGTGCCCTGCACCAGCTCGATGGGCCGTGCGGCGGGCGCCGACTCGATCCGGTCCTGCAGCTGGTTCACCCAGGGGCCGGCGGCATTCACCAGCACTCGCGTCTCGCACGAGCGCTCCTTCCCGCCCTCGATGTAATGGACGACGGCACCTTCGGCGGTGAGGCGCGCGGCGGTAAGCTCGGCCGGCATCGCCAGCTCGGCGCCCAGGCCGCGTGCGGAGTTCATGACCGCGATGGTCAGCGCCCGGTCGTCCGTCTGCGCGTCCCAGTAGCGGAAGACCGCATCCAGCCCGTCCGTGGCCAGACCGTCCAGGTCCCCCCAGCCGCCCCGCCCCACAGTCTCGAACCGCACCTGTTTTCGCAGGTTGCCCAGCAGCGCATACAGGGAAAGCCCCGTGCGAATGAGCCAGGGCCGGCGGCGTGTGGAACGGTAGATGGGGACGTGAAAAGGCGTCAGCTTCACCAGATCGGGGGCGAGCTCGAGCATCAGCGCGCGTTCCCGGAGCCCCTCGTGGACCAGCCGTAGCTCGAGAGTTTCGAGGTAGCGCAGGCCGCCGTGGATGAGCTTGCTGGAGCGGCTCGAGGTACCGCTGGCCAGGCCTTTCTTTTCGAGCAGCAACACCGAATGACCTGCGGCCGCCGCCGCCTGGGCTACGCCGGCGCCGTTGATGCCGCCGCCGACCACGACCACGTCGAAGCGCCTATCGTTCACGGGAGACCCTTCGGGCGGCGGCTCGCTGCGATTTCTATCGCTCCCACTCAGCTGGATACAGCTCCACCTGCACGTAGTTGTCCGTGTTCAGGTAGAGGCGGGCCGCGGCGCTCACCGCCTCGGCGGTGAGCGAATCGATCACCTGCGGGTAGGTCACGATGTTTCGGGGGTCGACGCCGTAGCGGTCGGCCGAGATCAGCTGGCTGAGCCAGTAGCCGTTCTCCCGCAGGTCCGTCTCGTGCTGGCGCCGTTGCATCTCAATGACCTTGTCGATGTCTTGCTGGGTCGGTCCCTCGCGCTTGAGCTTCTCGATCTCGGAGAAGAAGGCATCGATCAACTCGCCCAGGCGCTCGGGCGCCGTGCCGAAGCTGACGGTGAAGGTGTAGCTGGGCACGGGCTCGAGGCTGCCGGTGCCGCTCACGCCCACGCCGTAGGTGCCACCCAGGTCCTCGCGGAGCACCTCGCGCAACCGGATGCGCAGGACGTTGGCGAGCGAGCGTAGCAGGTGGCGGTTCTCGCGCGTCCACTCGAAGGGCCCGGTGAAGACGATCTGCGTCTGGCTCCTCGGTTCGATGCCCCGGTACACGATCTTGCGAACCACGCCGGTGGGAGGGCGAATCCCTTCGTCACGCCACCCCTCGTTGCGGCCGCTGGTTGGGAGGCCGCCCACATAGGTGAGAATCAAGGGTCGCAGGCTGTCCGGGTCGAAGTTGCCGACGAAGACGAAGGTGAAGTCGCTCGCGTCGGCGAAACGCTCGCGGTAGAAGGCGAGCGATTTCTCCAGGTCCATCTCCTCGTACAGCTCGGGCGTCGGGGGCCGCGTGCGGAAGTGATGCTGCGATAGAGTGACGCTGACCGTGTCCTGAAAGGCGCTGAACGGGTCGGCGCTGCGGTTGGCCAGCGAGGCCTGAATGCGCGACTTCAGCGACTCGTAAGCGGCGCTGTCGCGTCGCGGGGCGGTGAAGTACAGGTAGATCAGCTGGAACAGCGTCTCGACGTCTTGCGGCGAGGCGCTGCCGGCCAACCCCTCGCCCAGGTTGGCGATGAAGGGCGAGACGCGAACCGCCTTGCCGGCGAGAGCTTTCTGCAGGTCCACCAGGCTAAAGTCGCCGGCGCCGCCCCTTCCCACCACCGCGTCGGCGGTGGAGGCGGCGACGTAGTCTTCGTCTTTGGCCAGCGATGTCCCGCCGGGTCTGAGGGCGCGAACCAGGATCTCGTCGTCCTTGAAATCCGTCGGCTTGAGGAGGACGCGCACCCCGTTGGAAAGCTCCCAGCGCTGCACGCCGATCTCGTCGATCGCGGCGGCTTCGACGATCTCGGCCGGCGGCGGAGGTTGGGCGACGAGCGGCGCATCCGTGGCGGCGTCCTCGTAGGGCGTGACCTCGAGCGACTCGGCCGCGGCGAAAACCGCCAGTAGCTCGTCCTCCGTCGGCACGCGGGTTCCTTCTTTTTCCGGGGCGTTGACCAGGATCACACGGTTGCGGTCGATGATCCAGTCGCGAGCCAGCCGATTGACCTCGGCCAGCTCGATCCCGGGCACCAGCTTCTGGCTCAGCTCGTACTCGAAGGCGATGCCGGGTATCGGCTCGTCGTAGAGGAAGCTGCGGACGTACTCGGACGCGTAGTCTGCCGATTCGGTCTTCTCGCGCTCGTTGTAAGCCTGTTCCAGTCGCCGCAACAGATCGAGCTGCTCACGCTCCAGCTCGGTCAGCGTGAAGCCATGACGGGCCACCCGTTCCGCTTCGACCAGGACCGTTTCCAGGCCGCGCTCGATTCCGTTCTCCGGCACGCCGGCGCCCAGGATGTAGACTTCGATCGCGCCGAGAAACCGGCCCTGCCCCGAGAAGGCGCCGAGGAACGGCGGGTTGGCCTCTTGTGTGAGCTCGAACAGGCGCTGGTTGAACATCTGGTTGTAGAGGGCCTCGACCAGCGACCGGCGGTAGGCGCCGATCGTGCCTTCTTCGCCCGGGGATTGCTTCCAGTACACGCCAACCGAGTTGAAGGAGGCCTCGGGGTCGGTGGCGATGGCGAACAGCGTCTCTTCGTGGATGGGCACCGAGTACTCGGGCCGCCCGCGGGGTGAAGGTGCGGCCGGGATCCGCGCGAAGTGCTTTTGGATGAGCGCCTCGATGGCGGCGCTCTCGAAATCGCCCACGGCGATCACCGCCATCAGGTCGGGACGGTACCAATCGCGATAATACCGCTTCAGCTCATCGTAGGTAAAGCTCTCCAGCACCTCCTTACTTCCGATCGGCAGACGCTCCGCGTATCGCGAGCCTTTGAGCAGGATCGGCCACTGCTTGTCCTGCATTCGCGCGAAAGCGCCCCGGCCTTGGCGCCACTCCTCGATGACGACGCCCCGTTCCTTGTCGATCTCCGCGTGATCGAACGTCAAGTTGCGGGCCCAGTCCTCGAGAATTTGAAAGGCGGTGGCCAGCAGCTCGACGCTGTCGGTGGGCACCTTCAGCATATAGACCGTCTCGTCGAAGCTCGTGAAGGCGTTCAGATCCGGGCCGAAGCGCATCCCGATGCCCTCCAGGTAATCGACGAGCTCTTGCTTGGCGAAGTTCTTCGTGCCGTTGAAGGCCATGTGCTCGACGAAGTGCGCCAGCCCGAGTTGGTCGTCGTCCTCGAGCACCGAACCCGCCCTGACGACCAGGCGCAGCTCGGCGCGCGCCTGGGGCTCGGCGTTCTCGCGTACGTAGTAGCGCACGCCGTTTGGCAGCGTGCCGACGGTTACGGCCGGGTCCGTCGGCAGCGCGGCGCTCGGGTCGAAGGTCGGCTCTTGGGCGCGGGACGTGACCGCCGTGAGGCCATGCACCAGCAGCAGGGCGGTGAGGGTGAGGGCTCTCAACATCTGGGATCCTCGGCTGGGTTGGGCGGAGTTCCGGGCGCTCCCCGGCTGCCGCCGTTGGTCGTTCAAAAGATCACCAAAGCTAACAGGCTCGGGCCCGCAGGGGAGGGAAAGGCCGGCGAGCTTGAGAAGCCTCGTGCCTCGGATCATATTCCTTTGATTCTTGGACCCTTTTTGGGAGACGGCTCAAATCAGACCCGCGGACCGGTCGATGAAATCTGCGGAAATCAGGCAGCGGTTCATAGATTACTTCGTGCGCAATGGGCACACCCACGTGCCCTCCTCGGCGTTGGTGCCGGCCGACGATCCCACCCTGCTGTTCACCAACGCGGGGATGGTGCAATTCAAGGCCACGTTCCTGGGTCAGGAAAACCGCCCCTACAAACGCGCGACGACGGCGCAGAAGTGTGTGCGAGCGGGCGGGAAACATAACGATCTCGAGCAGGTGGGCCAGACGGCGCGCCATCACACCTTCTTCGAGATGTTGGGGAACTTCTCCTTCGGCGACTACTTCAAGCGCGAGGCGATCGGCTACGGCTGGGAATTCTTCACGAAGGAGCTGGGGTTCGAGCCCCAGCGGCTTTGGGCGACGATTCACCACAGTGACGACGAGGCGTTCGAGCTTTGGCAGGAGGTCGCCGGCCTCCCCGCCAGCCGCGTCCTGCGTTTTGGTGACAAAGACAATTTCTGGCAGATGGCGGACACCGGCCCCTGCGGCCCGTGTTCCGAAATCCTCTACGATCAGCGACCGAAAAGCGCGAAGCAGGATTTGTCCGAGGACGAGTTCGAGGAGCTGACCGAGGCCGGCGAGATCCTGGAGCTGTGGAATCTGGTGTTCATGCAGTTCAACCGCGACGCGGAGGGCGAGCTGCATCCCTTGCCGAAGCCGTCGATCGACACGGGCGCCGGTCTCGAGCGAATCGCCGCGGCGCTGCAGGGTAAGGACTCGAACTTCCACACCGATCTCTTTATGCCGCTCATTCGCCGGGCCGAGGAGGTCGTGTCGCGCCGCTATGAGCCGCAGCAAGACACGGGGGTCTCGTTCCGGGTGCTGGCAGACCACGCGCGGGCCGTGGCGTTTCTCGTCACGGATGGCGTGTTCCCGTCGAACGAGGGGCGGGGCTACGTGTTGCGTCGCATCCTGCGGCGGGCCGGCCGTCATGCCTGGTTGCTCGGTCGCCGCGAGCCCACCCTGGTGGAGATCTGCGATGAGGTGATCTCGGTCATGGGCGATGCCTACCCGGAGCTGCGGGATCGACGCGATCACGTCTTGCGAACGACGCGGGGCGAGGAGGAGCGGTTCATGGCGACGATCGACGAGGGGATGGGTCGCTTCGACGATCTGGCGCCCGCCGGCCGTGCAGGCGTTGTTACGGGCGCCGATGCCTTCAAGCTGTACGACACCTTTGGGTTTCCGCTCGACCTGACGGAGCTGATGGCCCGCGAGCGCGGCTATACGGTCGATGTCGAAGGCTTCGAGGAATCGCTGGAACGGCAGCGGCGGCGGTCTCGCGAGCGGCGCGAAAAGGCGGGCACCGAGGTCGCGGCGAAACTCGTACCGGCGGACGCGGTTTGGAAAAGCTACGGGGACGGGGAACAGGAGTGGGTGGGCTACGACCGCTTGATCGTCGACACGGAGGTGCTGGCGGCGGCGCGCGAGAACGGTCGGCTGTTCCTGAAACTTCGTGCCAACCCGTTTTACGCCGAAGCTGGTGGCCAGGTGAGCGATCGCGGTTATGTGGAAGGCGACGGTTGGCGGCTGGAAGTGAAGGACGTCTTGCGCCATGAGCAGGACGTCGTGGTCGTCGGCCCGGTGGAGGGGGAGTTCAGGCCGGGCTCGGTGCGTGCGATCGTCGACGAGGTTCGCCGGGACACCCAGCGCAATCACACCGCCACTCACCTGCTGCACGCCTCGCTGCGCACGGTTCTTGGCGAGCACGTGACGCAGGCGGGCTCGCTGGTCGCGCCGGATCGCTTGCGATTCGACTTCACCCACACGGGCCCGCTCGGCGAGAACGAGATCGACGAGATCGAGCGGTTGGTCAACGAGCGGATCTGGGCGGACGTTGAAGTCACCAAGCGGTTCTTGCCGTACCGCGACGCCATGGGCCTGGGCGCCATGGCGCTGTTCGGCGAGAAGTACGGCGACGAGGTGCGCGTGGTCGAGGTGCCGGGCTTCAGCCTCGAGCTTTGCGGCGGCTGCCACGTGAGATCGACGGGTGAGATCGGTCTGTTCAAAATCGTCTCCGAGACCGGCTCGGCCGCCGGAGTCCGTCGGGTCGAGGCGGTCACCGGACTGCAGGCCTACGAGCTGACTAAGGCGTGGGAGCGCCTACTGAGCCAGCTGACGCGAAAGCTCAAGGTGCCGCTCGAGAATTTGCCGGGGCGAATCGAGAGCCTGGTCGAAGAACAACGGGCTCTGCGGGAACAACTCAAGAGCCGCGCCGAGCATGCGGCAGTGGGCGAGGTCGAGCGACTGGTCGACAGCGCTGCCGAGGTGAACGGAACCAAGATCGCGACGGGGACGATCGAGGCCGCCGACTCGGCGACCCTGCGGGCGTTCGGCGATCGGCTACGCGAGGGGTTGGGGAGCGGGGTGGCCGTGGTCGCAGCCAAGATCGGTGCCCGGCACTCGCTGCTGGCCGTGGTGACCGATGACCTCATCGGCAGAGGGATGCGGGCGGACAAGGTCGTGCGTGAAGTCGCCAAGCTGGCCGGCGGCAAGGGGGGCGGCCGCCCTCACATGGCGCAGGCGAGCACCGGCGGGCCGGGTCCGACGAAGGCGGCGCTGGGCAAGGTGACCGAGATCGTTCGACCGATGCTCGAACGGGCCGCCGGCCGATGACGAGCACGGGTTGGCTGCGGCAGCGGCTGGCGGAATCCCCGGAGCCGCTCCGTCACGGCCTGGAAGAACAGATCGGTCGCCTGGAGCCGGGGGCGGACATCCCCGACGCCCTGCTCTCCGCGGCCTGGCGTCTACTCGACGATGTTCGGGCCCGGCTCGACGGCCGCGAGGCGGCCATCGACCTGCTAGTGGCGGACGGGCTGCTGACACTGGCCTGCGAGGCGTCCGCGCGGAGCGATCCGTTGCGGCTCGTTGAGCGATGCCGTGATATGGGGCCGGGAGGCGAGCTCGGCCGTCTGGCCCAGCGCTGGATGGGTAGGAGTTAAGGGATATCGAGAGAACCGGTCGCAGTCGCCCGAGACCGCCGAGCATGGCGGACCTCCACACCCACGTACTACCCGGCGTGGATGATGGTGCGGCGGACATGGATGCCGCGCTCGACACCTTGCAGGTTCTCTACAGCGATGGCGTCGACGCCATCGCCGCCACGCCACATCTAAACGCCTCCGATCCGGGAGGCGCTCTGCGGACCCGCGCCGATGCGGCCTGGGATGAACTGGTGGAGCGGGCTCACGAACTCCTTCCGCAACTCAGGCTTCACCGAGGTTTCGAGATACAGCTCGATTCCCCCCGCCTCGACCTGAGCGATCCCGACTTGCGCCTTGCCGGCAGCCGCTTCGTGCTGTTGGAATTTTTCGCCTTTACGGTGCCGCGGAGGTCGACGGCGCTGCTGGCGCGGATCGCAGCGGACGGCTACGTGCCTGTCCTCGCACATCCCGAGCGTTATGCTGGCTACGAGCGCGGTTACGACCGGCTGGCGGAGTGGCGGGACGCGGGGGTGCTGATGCAGTTGAACGGTGGGAGCCTGCTGGGCGAATACGGGGACCGGGTTCGACTCACGGCGCACCGGTTCTTGAGCGAGGGCTGGATCGATTTCATCGCTTCAGACAACCACGCGCGCCTGAAGCGCTCTCCCTCGCTGCGCTCTGTCTGGGACTACCTGGTGGATAACGGCCTCAAGTCTCAGGCATCGCTCCTTCTGGCCGCGAACCCACACTGCATCTTGAGGAACGAACAGCCGCTGCGTGTGGGTCCGCTCGAGTTTCGCAAGGGGCTGCTCTCTCGGCTGGCCCGGGCGCTGAGGTATGCCAGGTGAACGCGAGAGACGATCGCAAGCAGACGGCAGGGCGAACTAGGGAGGCCTCTGGATCTAGACGAAATGGTTGAACAGCTGATCGATTTGACCAGAAAGCGGGCGATCGTCACCGGAGGCTCCCGTGGGATTGGCCGGGCGACGGCGCTCATGCTGGCGCGTGCGGGTGCGGAGGTGGGGATCGCCTACCGAGCTCGCGACGAGAAGGCCGCTGCCGTGGTGGCGGAGATCGAGCGCGCAGGCGTGCGCGCCTGGGCGGTCGCCGTCGACCTAGGAGAGCCGGATGGTGTGGCCAAACTGTTCGAGCGCTGCGATTCCGAGTTTGGTTGGCTCGACGTTTTTGTCGCCAACGCAGGCATCTGGCCTCACGAGTATGTGCCGCTGGTCGAGATGTCGAATGAACAGTGGCGCCTAATGATGAGATCGAACCTCGACTCCGTGTTCTTCACCACGCGCGAAGCGGCGAAACGGTTGGCCGACGGCGGCAAGATCATCATCGTCAGCTCCACCGCCGGGCAGCGTGGCGAGGCGGGGCACAGCCACTACGCGGCGAGCAAGGGCGCGATCATCTCGTTCGTAAAGTCACTCGCCGTGGAACTCGCGGACCGAGACATACAGGTCAACGCGGTGGCCCCCGGTTGGGTGGATACGGACATGGCGGCCCCGGCCCTCGAGGGCTCTGAGCGTGACAAGGTCCTGGCTCAAATCCCTCTGGGCCGCATCGGTCGCCCTGAGGACATCGCCGGCCCGATCGTGTTCCTCTGCTCGAAGCTGGCGCGCCACGTGACCGGTGAGGTGCTGAACGTGAACGGCGGCAGCGTGCTCTGCGGCTAGGTGAAAAGTCCTGACCGAAAGCTCGCCGTCCCGGCGGCCGTGCGCGAGATCGCCCGGCGCTTGGAGGCGGGCGGCTACGAGACGTGGGCGGTTGGCGGTGCGATCCGCGACGCCTTGCTGGGCGAGTTTCGCTCGGATTGGGATCTCGCCACCGCGGCGCGCCCGGAAACGGTTCGCAAACTGTTCCGGCCGTCGTACCCGATCGGCGTTCAGTTCGGGACGGTGGGTGTGCGGGGCGCGGATGGACGCGTCTACGAGGTGACGACCTTCCGACGCGACATCGAGACCGACGGCCGCCATGCCGTCGTCGAGTACGCCGAGAGCCTGGATGAAGACCTGGCGCGGCGTGATTTCACGATCAATGCCATCGCTTACCATCCGCTGCGCGAAGAGTTTCACGATCCATTCGACGGTTGGTCCGACCTCCGGCGACAAACGCTGCGCTGCGTGGGAGAGCCCTCGCTCCGCTTCGCCGAAGACTACCTGAGGGTTCTCCGGGGCCTGCGGTTCGCCGGTCGCTACCGTCTCGCGATCGAGCCAGCGACGTGGGAGGCGCTGAAGGCCGCGGTGCCAAAGCTCGACCGCCTGTCGGCCGAGCGCGTGCGCGAGGAGCTGCTGAAAACGCTGGCCGCGCCGGCCGCGAGCCCGGGCCTCGCTCTCTACCACGAGTCCGGCGCTCTGCGGGTGGTGGCTCCGGAGCTCATCGGTGCGGAGGCGTGGGACGAGACCTGCCGCACGGTGGACGAGCTGAGTGCCCGGCGGTTGAGGCTTCGCCTGGCTGTTCTGCTTTCTCCGGCCGGGGACGAGGTCGAGGCGCTGATGACGCGCCTTCGCTTCTCGAACGCTGAGATCCGCGACGTGGTGGCGCTCCGCCAGGTTCTCGACCTACCGCTCCCGGCTGCCGGCGACCTGGTTTGGGCGCGCCGCTGGCTGCGCCGCGTGGGTCCCGAGCGCGGGCGCGACGCGCTGCGCCTTCACCACGCCCGGGCGCGGGCCCGGCGGCTCGACGCTGGGGCTCGGGCCAAGCTGGCGGCGCAAACGCGGCGGGTGCTCGAGGTGAGGCGCCGCGGCGACCCCGTGACCCTCGGCGACCTCGCCATCGACGGCAACGACCTCAAAGATCTGGGGCTGACGCCCGGTCCAGAGTTCGCCCGCATACTCGAGGCGTGTCTCGACGAGGTCCTGGTTGATCCAAGCCTCAATCAGCGCGAACGCCTGCTGGAAATCGCAGGCCGTCAGATGGGGCGCTGACAGGAACGTGACTCGAGTGCGCGGCCGACCGAACCGCAGACGGGTACCCGCCGGCGCAGTGAGGGGCGGATGATATGAGCGAAGAGCTGGAGCTTTTTCCCGAGTCTCAACCGAGGCGCCCAGCGCCCCGCGGCATCGCCGACGAGAGTTCGCCGGCGGCTCCGCTGGCCACCCGTATGCGGCCACGCACACTGGACGAGTTTCTCGGGCAGCAGCACCTGGTGGGCCCGGGGCGGATCCTGCGTGAGATGATCGAGCGTGACGAATTGCAGTCCCTCATCCTCTGGGGGCCACCCGGTAGCGGTAAGACCAGCCTGGCCCGGATCATCGCCGATCGGACCAACGCCGCGTTCGTACCGTTCAGCGCGGTCACCGAGGGGGTTGCCCGGGTCCGGGCGATCATCGCAGAGGCGAACGAGCGATTGCGGGGGACGGGGCGCCGGACGATCCTGTTCTGCGACGAGATCCACCGCTTCAATCGCGCCCAGCAGGATGCGTTCTTACCTCACGTGGAAGCCGGTACGATCATCCTGATCGGCGCGACGACCGAGAATCCGAGCTTCGAGGTCAACAGCGCGCTGCTCAGCCGGTCGCGGGTACTGGTGCTGGAGCCGTTGGACGAAGCGGACGTGCGTGTGATCTGTGAGCGGGCGTTGGCGGATGGTGAGCGGGGCCTCGGCGGTCTGGCGCTGGCGGTGGATGACGCGGCGTTGGAGCTGGTGGCGCACGGTGCCGACGGTGATGCTCGCGGAGCGCTGGCGGCTCTGGAGATCGCGGCCTCGATCGTCGGAAGCGGCGGCCGCATCACTCGAGAGACGGCAGCGCAGGCGCTCCCCCGACGCTTTGCACGCTACGACAAGTCGGGCGAGGAGCACTACAATCTCATCTCGGCGCTCCATAAGGCGGTCCGCGGCTCCGATCCCGACGCCGCGCTCTACTGGCTCGCCCGGATGCTGGACGGCGGCGAAGACCCCCTCTACATCGCGCGACGGCTCATCCGTATGGCGGTGGAGGACATCGGGCTCGCCGATCCCCGGGCCCTGTCGGTCGCGGTTTCGGCCAAAGACGCCTACCATTTCGTGGGCACGCCGGAGGGCGAGCTGGCGCTGGCCGAGGCGGCCCTCTATCTGGCGACAGCGCCCAAGTCCAACCGGGTTTACGAGGCGTACGGCGCGGCGATGGGGCTGGCGCGGGACACGCCCGCCGAGCCGGCGCCGCTGCATATCCGGAACGCGCCCACACGGCTGATGAAGGATCTGGGGTACGGAGCCGGCTACCGCTACGACCACGACGAGCCCGACGCCCACGCCGGGCAGGACTTCCTGCCCGAATCGCTGGCGGGCCGGCGCATGTACCACCCGTCGGATCGGGGCTACGAGGCGCAGATCGGTCGGCGGTTGGAGGCGTGGCAGGCCAAGCGGCGGGCGGCCCGTGGGCGGGGGGCGGAGGCGGGGTCAGAGCGCGACGGGGAATCGTGAAAGGCCGACCGGGGTAGAATCTTGACGGGGCCTAGCGACCGGCCGCAGGGTTGTAGCGGGGGAGACAACCGAGAGGAGCTGAGGCAGAGATCGCCAACCGTACGCTGATCGAGGTCGAAACACCTCAAGAGCGGGCGTTGCTGCTGAGCGCGCCGGGGCCTGGCACCAGCCGCAATTTGGCGCGCGATCACCTGGAAGAGCTGGCTTCACTGACCGACACGGCCGGTGCGGCTGTGGTCGGTACGGTGGAGCAACAACTGCAGGCGCCGCATCCCGCGTACTACATCGGGACGGGCAAGGTCGAAGAGCTGCGGTCCGTCGTCGAAGACCAGCGGGCCAGCCTGGTGATTTTCGACGAAGACCTCACGCCGGTCCAAGGTCAGAAGCTCGAGCAGATGCTCGGGGTTCGCGTGATGGATCGGACCGAGCTGATCATCGACATCTTCGCGCTGCGCGCCCGTACGGCGGAGGCGAAGATGCAGGTCGAGCTCGCGCAGCTGCAGTACCTGATGCCACGACTGAAGCGGATGTGGAATCACCTATCGCGCATCCGGGGTGGCATCGGATTGCGGGGACCGGGTGAGACCCAGCTCGAGACCGACCGCCGGATCATCCGTCGCAAGATCGGCGACTTGCAGAAACGGCTGGAGCGGGTGGCGCGTCAGCGCCGAACCCAGCGGAAGGGACGGGTCGGCGAGTTTCGGGTCGCGCTGGTCGGCTACACCAACGGGGGCAAGTCTTCGATCCTTGCGGGGCTTTCGGGCGCGGATCTGTTCATTGAAGACCGCCTATTCGCCACCCTCGATCCGGCCACGCGAGCCGTGGATCTGGGCGACGGCTTCCAGGCGCTGATTACCGATACCGTCGGCTTCATCCGCAAATTGCCGCACCATCTGGTCGCCTCGTTCGGAGCCACGCTGGAGGAAGCGAACGAGTCCGATGTGCTGTGCCACGTGGTCGATGTCGCCCATCCTGGATGGGAAGAGCAGCACGAGGTTGTGGAGGGTGTCCTGCGCGACCTGAGCTTGAACCCCAAGCGACGACTCGTGGTGTTCAACAAAGTCGATCGGCTGACCCATCACGAGGAGGCGGCGATTCGCGAGCGGGCGGCGGCGCTGATCGGTCCGCACGTCTTCACCTCCACGGTGGAGGAGGGGGGATTGGAGACGTTGCGCGCGATTCTGAAAGAGTGGATCCGCGAGCAGTGGGCGACGGTCGAGCTCGACCTTCCCGCCGAGGCCGGCGGTCTGCTGGCCGAGGTTTACCGGGAGGGCGAGGTGCTGGCGCGTGAGGAGCACGGCGCGAGCATTCGACTGACCGCGCGGCTTCCCAGGGAAGTGCTGGGGCGCCTGCGTCAGCGACAGGGTGTGGCGGTGTTCGAGGCGCCGCCGGCCGCCTGACCGTGCCGACCTCGTTCTGGATCGTCGGACCGGGGCGGGTGGGCCTTTCGCTCGCCTCGCTGCTGGCGGGGACGGCGGGTGCCGGAGAGATCACCGTCTTCGGACGGCGGCGGCGGCCGCCCGATCACCCGCTGTTCGGGCTGCCGCACGCCCGCTATCAAGCCGGGCCCGTCGCCCCGGCGCCGGCGGGCGCTCGCCTGCTGCTCGCCGTACCGGACCGCGCCATCGCCGACGTGGCGGCGCAGCTGGCTCGTCTCGGTCCGCCGGCCGACGGGTGTGTGGCGCTCCATCTGAGCGGTGCTCAGCCGGCGCGGGTCCTGCGGCCGCTGGCTGACGCCGGCTATGCCATCGCCTCGCTGCACCCGCTGCAGACGCTGGCCGATCCGCGGCGGGGCGCGGAGCGCTTGCGCGGCGCGTTCTTCGCTTTCGAGGGGGAGCCGGCGGCACGGGCGGCAGCGGCGGAGATCGTCGAGGCGGCGGCCGGCCGGATGCTAGAGGTTCACGAGGCGGACAAACCACGCTATCATGCAGCGTGCGTCTTTGCCTCGAACTATGTGGTGACCTGTGCCGCGGTAGCGACGCGCCTGCTGGCGGGCACCACAGGCGTGAGCGGGGCGGAGGCGGCCGAGGCGTTACGGCCGCTGTGGCGCGGGGCGGTGGCCAACCTCGAAGATCTCGATCCGCGCGAAGCCCTGACGGGGCCGGTCGCCCGGGGTGACCTGGAGACGATCCGAGGCAACCTGGCGGCGCTGGAAGGAGACACGCGCGATCTGTACCGGCAGCTCGGGCTCCAGGCGCTGATGCTGAGCCGTGATCTGGGGCTGAAAGAGGCTGTCGCGGCTGAGATCGAGGTTGAGCTGCGTGGGCGGAGCACCCGAAAGCCCGAGGGCGAATGAGGCTGTACATCAATCTCGACCACGTCGCGACGATCCGCGAGGCGCGCAGGACCGACGAGCCCGACCCGGTGCGCGCGGCGGTACTGGCCGAATTGGGGGGCGCGCAGGCGGTCACCGTGCATTTACGGGAAGACCGTCGCCATATCAAGGATCGAGATGTGCTGTTGTTGCTTCAGACGGTGCGAACCGGCGTGAACCTAGAGGTGGCGGTCGACGAGGAGGCGTTGAGATTCGCGCTGGACCACCCGCCGCTGCAGGTGACGCTCGTGCCGGAACGGCGAGAGGAGATCACCACCGAGGGGGGTCTGGACCTGACGGGCGAAAAGCGGCAGCGCCGGGTCGCCGATGGGCTGGCGCAGCTTAGCCAGGCGGGCATCCGAGCCTCACTGTTCATCGATCCCGTCGAGGCGACGATACGGGCCAGCGCGGAGTTGGGCGCTGATGCGATCGAGTTACACACGGGAGAGTACGCCAACGCCGGGCGTGCGGCCTGCGCCGCGCAGTTGGAACGGTTGAGCCAGGCGGCGGTGCTCGGCCGCGAGTTGGGGCTGGCGGTCCATGCGGGTCACGGGTTGACCTACGAGAACGTCGGGCCGGTGGCGGCGATCCAGGAGATCGAGGAGCTTAACATCGGGCACTCGGTCGTCAGTCGATCGATATTCAAGGGAATGGAGCAGGCCGTGCGCGAGATGCTGCAGGTGATCTCGAACGCACGCCGGTCGCTGGGGGGGTAGGGAGATGCCGCGTTCACTTCTCGATTTCTTCGCCGATGAGGCGGGCGACTATCTGACTAAGCTGGAGAGCGCCCTGAGCGGTTCGGGCCCGCCCAACGCCGACGAACTGCGGCGCCTGTCGCGCGCTCTGAGAGGCAGCGCGCGGATGGCCGACCAGGAGGCGATATCACAGGCGGCCGGCGCCATTCAGGCGCTGGCCCAGGATCTGACGGGCGGCCGGCGCCGATGGAGCCCCGAGCTGACCGAGAGTCTACGCTGGGCGGTGGGGGAGATCCGGCAGATGGTCGCTTCGGTGGAGAGCCCGCCGGCGGACATCGACGAGCGTGTGGAGGCGATCTCGCGGCGGTTGGGAGAATGGCAGCCGCCGGCGCCGCCGCCGGCCAAGGACGACCAGCGCTTCCGGCGATACCTGGGGACCGAGCTCCGAGGTCTGGCCTCCGAGATCGGGGACGCGCTGGGCGTGCTCGAGCGCGACCCACGCAACCGCGAGCCGCTGAAGCGGTTGCTTCGGAAAGTTCGCCCGCTTCGGGGGATCGAGGGCGTCGATGACCTCCCGGGTGTGGGCACCGCCCTCGCAGCGGTGGAGGAGGTCATCCTCCGCATCGCCGATACCGCCGCCACGGTCGGGCCGGGGCACCTGGCGCTGTTCCGCCGCGCCCGGCAGGCGCTGGAGAATGTGGCCACGGAGCTGATTCGCGGCGGCGCGCCGGATGAGATCGTCGCCGCCGGTGAAGAGATCGAGGATCTCAAAGATCGCGTCCTGGAAACCGCCGCGCAGCGCGAGATCATCTGGGTCAGCGAGCTATTCGAGGAGTCGGGGCCGCACGTCATCGAGTGTCCGATGGCCGACCAGGGGGCCGGCTCGTGGGACGCCTTCTTCGCGCTGGAAGCGACCGGCAGCCTCGACACCATTGACCGTCTCCGCACCCAGCTGGCGTCAGACGCCTCACCGCCGAGCAAAATCGGCGACCGTCTCGCTCATAGCTTGCGTCAGCTTCGGGAACGGGCGGTGGCCTTCGAGCACGGAGCGATGGGCCGCGTGGCGCGGCGTGCCGGGGCGGCGGTGAGGGCCGCGACCGACGGCCCGCCCTGGCGTCTCCAGAGCATCGCCGTCGAGTTGGCCACCACCGTGACCGCGCTGCGTGAGTACATCGAGGCGGCGGATGAGGACGCACGGCACCGGGCGCTGACTCGCGCCGAGGCCTCGCTGGAGGCCGCCACTTATCCGTCCCGAACCGTGGTCGATATCGACACGCTGACCTACGCTCCGGCCGACGCGCTCGTCCGGGCACGGCGGTTGTCCGGGGAGGTCGAAGGCATGTTGCGTGGCGACAAGCCCGACTTCGGCCGTGCGCGCCAGCTGCTGGAGGAGGCGCTCGGTCTGGTGGAGCACGCCCTGGCAAAGACGGGCTCGAACCGATGACCCGGAGTTGGCAGACGGTGCTTGGCCTCACCGTCAGCCTGCTGCTTCTCTATTGGGCCCTCCACGATGTGTCTGCCGCCGCCGTCTGGGGGCATATCCGGGCCTCCAACCTCTGGCTGCTCGGCTTGAGCATAACAATCCAGACCGCCGCCTTCTTGATCAGAGCCATACGCTGGAAAGTGTTTCTCGAGCCCGCCCTGGCCCGCTCCGAGCTCGGCCCCCGCTTCGCCAGCACCTGCATCGGCTTCATGGCCAACAACCTGCTCCCGGCCCGGGTCGGAGAGTTCGTGCGGGCCTACGCCCTGAGCCGTAGCCAACCGATCAGCGTCAGCGCCTCGTTCGGGTCCCTGGTGGTCGAGCGCCTGTTCGATGCCCTCACGCTGGCCGCGTTCCTGGCGGCGCCGCTGCTCATCCCGGGTTTTCGCATCGCCCCCGGCTTCGGCGATCAGCTCGCCGACAAGGTGATCGGCGTCTTTTTCATCTTAGGCGGCGGCGGATTCGCGTTGCTGATCCTGATCCTCCGCCCCGACCTGGCCGGGCGTGTCTTCCGCGCCAGTGTCGGCCAGCTGCTGCCGCGCCGCGTCGCCGACAAGATCGCCGAGATCATGAAGTCTTTTATCGAGGGCCTGGGAGCGATGCGCAGGCCGCGGCTGGTGGCGGCCGGCTTCGCCTGGTCTCTGGTACACTGGGGCTGGGCGGCGCTGGCCCTCTACGTAGGCCTGCTCGCCTTCAGAATCAGTGAGCCGGGGTATCTAGGTTCCGTCTTCTTGCAGGCCGTCAACGCCTTCTTGGTGTCGGTCCCGTCCTCGCCGGGTTTTTTCGGGCCCTTCGAGGCGAGCGTGCGGTTGGGACTCAGCCCGTTCGGCGTTCCGTCGGACGAAGCAGTCAGCTTCGCCATCGCCTTCCACGTCGGGGCGTTCTTTCCCGTCACGCTGCTCGGCCTCTACTACCTGGGACGCCTGGGGCTCACCTGGGGCGAAGTCCGCCGCAGCGAAGAGATCGTCGAGGAAAGTGGCTAAGCCGATCCGGCACGAGCGCCGAGGGGATGCAACCCTGAGCGACGACCCGGCGAGGGAGAGGTGACAGGCGAGCCCTGGCTGGAGACCCGGGCCCGGGCGAAGGTCAACCTGCGATTGCGGATCTTCCCGCGTGGGCCCGACGGCTACCACCCGCTGGAGACGATCTTCTGCCGTATCGACCTGGGCGATCGGGTCCGACTGCGGCTCCGTCGTGACCCCGGCATCGCACTGCGCCTGAGCGGCACCGAGCCGGCGCCTGAGGGGCTCGATAATCTCGCCGCCCGCGCCGCCGCGCTCCTCCTCGAGCGCGTCGGAGCCGCCGAGGGAGTCGAGATCGAACTCGACAAGCGGGTGCCCGTCGGTGCCGGTTTGGGCGGAGGCTCCAGCGACGCGGCGGCGGTGCTGCGCCTCCTGGCCGGGCGTCTTCCACACTCCCCCTCCCCGGAGGAGCTGATCCAGCTGGCCGCGGAGCTCGGAGCCGACGTCCCGTTCTTCCTCACAGACACAGCCATGGCCGTCGCCTGGGGCCGCGGAGATCGGCTTCTGTCGGTTCCGCCGGTCAAGAGTCGACCGATGCTAATCCTCTTGCCCGAGTTGGCTCTGTCCACCGAGCGGGCCTACTCGCTCTGGGACGAGTACGCAGACCGGCACGGCCCGTCGCGGGCCGGCGCCGCCCTGATGCTCTGGACAGCGCTCTCGAGTTGGTCCGGCCTGAGTGCGCTGGCCGAGAACGACTTCGAGCCGGTGATCTTCGCCCATCATCAAGCGCTTGCATCTCTGCAGGTTCAGCTGCGCGAGAGTCGGCCGCTACTGACGCTGCTCTCTGGAAGCGGGTCGGCGCTTTTTGCCGTCTACGGGACGCGGCGCAAGCGGGATGTGGCGTTGAGGATGTTGAAAGAGGAAACGACTGGTGTACGGGTGCTCAGTGTCCGAGGGCCTGTGTGAGCTCGCTGGCCCGACGTTCGTCTCCGATCTCGGAACGTACGAGCTGTCCGGCCGGCGGAGGTAGCAGCGCGACGTCCGTCTCTGCCGCGGTGAGATCGCTCCGGCGCCAGTACGCATAGGTGTGAGGCGCGCAGGAGACCACCGTGACCTCGGCGTTCTTTCGCCGGCGAAAGTCGGTGATGTCGGTGCGGGACAGATAACAGTTCCGGCTTTGGATCTCCGGATTCGCGGCGACCAGACCTAAGCGCGGCGCCGGATGATTGTGCCAGGTGCCCACGACTTTCGAGTTCCCGGTGCAGCTCGAGGCTTGAACCCGGCCAGTCTCCGAGACGAGGATGTGGGGCATACGAAAGTCGGTGATGTGAAGGTCCGCACCCCGGCGCTCACCTTCCAGGCAGAGGACGAGCTCCGTCTCGAACTGATCGAATAATAGTGCCAGGTTGTCCGCGACGGCGGGAGAGAGGACTAGGCGCCTGAACTGGCCGCGTGCCGTCCAGTCGGGACCTGCGGCGGCGTGCCCCAGGGCGACCGAAGCGGCAACTACAATCAGCCAGCGCGTGCGTTTCACTTCTCTTCCTCCCATCGTGCGGAGGGGCAACCGTTCGTGGAACGCGCCCCTTGGCCGTGCGCAGTTCCAGTAGAGTCGGCGTTACCGGGGCTGTTGGGGGGGACTCAGGGAAACACTTGGCGGGGACGTCGTTCCGTACCCCCGGAGACCCAGATTGTTCGCGAGACCAATCGGCCGGGTCGCGAACCCCGCTGGAGGAAGTGCGGGGCTTGCCCGTAGCGTTGCCTCGGTCGAGATTGCGGCCGTAGGTCGCGCCGGTTTTGGCCCGTCGTCTAACGGCAGGACGCTGGACTTTGGATCCAGAAATGGTGGTTCGAATCCACCCGGGCCAACTCCACCCTGACTCGGCGAGCACTTCCGCGCTCCGAGTCCCACCCACCACCTCCCGTCCCCCGACCGAGCAGGGATCGTGCCGGACCGCCGCTGTCCTCGTAACCTTATGTAAATAAGTGACTTAAGCACCTCGGGCCGACACCGTTGGATCCGGGGACATGAGATCAAAATTACCGATCGCATGGACCGGCTTGACCGAGCCCACA
>CAYGCC010000246.1:0-9538 GCA_964348165.1 uncultured Gemmatimonadota bacterium
TCGGTTTGACCATGACCGGCGCGAGGATGCGGCGCAAACCGATTGGACGCAGTGGCGGAGCGCGTTGGGCTTTTCCTATTACCTGGGTTCCGAACCGGGGAGGCTGCCGTGAGGTACCGCGCATTCATCGCAGCGTTGCTGGCCGCTGGTTTCGTCGCCGCTTCGGCCGCGCCGGGGGCGGCACAGACGGGGCAGCAGCAGATGCCGGAAAACCATAGAGTCGCGGATTTCTGGTTGACTCACGGTCAGAGCGCCCAAGCCGACGCGACGCTGTGCGCGGTGTGTCACGCGCGAGACTATTGCAGCCGCTGTCACGTCAACGCCTACAAGATTCCGGAGATTCAGGCCTTGCAGCCGGACCCGCGCGTCGCGGAATACGTCGCCGAGACCGAGTGGCCGGCGCCGCCCACGCACACGCCGTTCTGGCTTCAAAACCATCGGGTCGCCGCTGCGGGCCAGACCTCCCAATGTGAGACCTGCCACGTGGTGGAGCAGCAGTGCCAGATCTGTCATCTGGGCTCCGAGACGGCGGAGCGTCCGCGGCGCGACGTCGCCAACTACCACCCACTGAATTTCCTCGAGCAACACGCGGCGCCCGCGTTCAACCGGGAAAACGAATGCGCCAGCTGTCACAACCCGGAAGTCTTCTGCCGAAGCTGTCACGTCGGGTTGGGCAGGGCGACGACGGGCAGAACGGACACGGGCTTTCATAACGAAGACCCGGCTTTTGCGCTCGGGCATAGCCAGGCCGCCCGTCAGGGTCTGGAGAGCTGTGCTTCGTGTCACGCCCAGCAGGACTGTTTGGCCTGCCATTCGGCCAAGTCCGGCCGCAGAATCAACCCGCATGGCCCTGACTTCGACGCGGAGAAGCTCCGGTCGAAGAACAAAGGGCTGTGTCTGTTCTGCCACTTCTCGGCGTTCCTAGAGCCCTGACGCGACAACCGCCCGACCGGTAGTCGGCCGGTCGGCGCGGGGGCGTATTCACTGTGCCCCTCGCGCAACCGGCGCTAGCAGGCGCTACGACGTGGCAGTAGTTTGAAAAGATGCCGCGTTTATGGGGGGGCGAGTTGCGACGGGGCGGCTCCGCACGCTGCTTCAATGCCCGTCGTCGAGCGCCCGGGAGGCGATAATGTCCAGCATGGTGTCCAGCACGTTGAGAGGGAGCAGCGGGGCGGCGCTCCGGTTGGCTTGCGGCCTCGCTGTCCTGTTTGTCTGGCCGCAAAGATCCGCGTCCGCGCAGGAGCGGCTCTGGCCGACCCAGAACCCGCTGGCAGGGTCCGAGGTGTTCGAGGCCAAGGGGTGTGGGAAGTGTCACGCGGTGGAAGGTCTGGGTGGGTCGGTGGGCCCCGACCTCGCCGATATCCCTCAGCGCAGGTCGTTCCACGAGCTTGCCGCGGGCCTCTGGAACCACCTACCCCTCATGGGGGAAGGGATGCGCCAGTACGAGATCGAGCAGCCGCAGATGAATGGGAGAGAGGCGGCAGACTTGATCGCTTTTCTGTTTACGCTGGACTATTTCGATGCACCCGGGGACGTAGAGATCGGCAAGCGGCTGTTCCGCGAAAAAAGGTGTTTCGTCTGCCATCGGGTGGGGAACTTCGGTGGTGAGATCGGCCCCAGCCTCAACTTCCTCGGCCAGTACGGCTCGCCCATTCTGGTCGCGGCAGCGATGTGGAACCACGGGCCGGCTATGGCCGATACGATGGATGCTCACGGCGTTAGGCGCCCGACTTTTGAGGGCTCCCAGCTGAGCGACCTGATCGCTTACATGCAGTCGGTGTCTCCCGAGCCGTTGGAGGGATCGCTTTACGTCTTGCCGGGTCGTGCGGAAACGGGGCGAGTCATCTTCGTTGAAAAGCGTTGCAACCAATGCCACAGCGTCCTGGACGTCGGTGGCAAGGTCGGACCCGATCTGGCGGCGCGGGGGCGAAAATGGGGTCTCATCGAGTTCGCGGCCGCGATGTGGAACAAGGCGCCGGCGATGTTGGAGGCGATGAAGCAGCGGGGAATCTGGGTGCCGAGGCTGGGCGCCACGGAGATGGCTGACCTGGTCGCCTACCTGTACTCCGTCGAGTACTTCGCCGACGCTGGGGACGCTGAGATGGGCCGTCAACGTCTGTCGGACCAGCGCTGCCTGAGCTGTCATTCGGTCGAGGGCAGCGGTGGCAAGACCGCGAGCGACCTGTCACGGGTCACGGGCTTGGAATCCCCGGCTACTGTGATCGCATCGTTGTGGAACCACTCTCTGCTTGCGACAACTGATCGAGAGGGCGAGGAAATCCGCTGGCCGAAGCTCAGCACCGCGGAGATGGCTGACCTGATGGCCTACTTGCAGGGGATAGCGTCGCTTCGTTAGGAGACGCCCGCTTAGGCTAAACGACTCGAGGGGCGATCATGAGAGCACCAGCTTTCCACAGCCGTCGCTTGATGGAAAGCGGCGCCTTCGCGGTGGCACTGGCGATGGCGCTGCTGCTTTGGTCCGATGGAAGGGCCGTGGCGCAGGAACTGCCCGGACTCACTCAGAATCCCCTCGCCGGCGCCCAAGTCTTTGGGGCCAAGGGGTGTGTGAGATGTCACTCGGTCAACGGACTGGGCGGCAAGGTGGGGCCCGACCTGGGACAAATCCCGCAGCGCCGATCGTTCTACGAGCTCGCCGCCACGATGTGGAACCATCTGCCCCGGATGGGCGAGGAGATGCGGGAGCGTGGGATCGAGCGTCCGGAGATGAGCGCCCAGGACGTCGCGGATCTCATCGCCTTTCTGTTCACGATAGACTATTTCGATGCGCCGGGGGATGTGGAAGGTGGCCAACGTCTTTTTAACGAGAAGAAGTGCGTCGTCTGCCATCAGGTGGGATCGTACGGCGGCGTGTTTGGCCCGAACCTCGACTTCCTCGGTAACTACGGCTCGCCGATCCTGGTCGCTGCGGCGATGTGGAACCACGGTCCCAAGATGACGGAGGCGATGAGAGCCAGAGGTCTCGAACGCCCGACGTTCCGCGGCTCCGAGTTGACGGACTTGATCGCTTACCTCGAGTCGGTGTCGCCAGAGCCGCTGGAGGGGTCGCTTTATGTTCTCCCGGGCCGCGCGGCTGATGGGCGTGTGATCTTCGTAGAGAAAGGTTGCATTCAGTGCCACAGCGTCGCCGGCCGCGGGGGACGGCGCGGGGGCGACCTGGCCGACCGCGGACGCCAGTTGGGCTTGATGGAGTTCGCGGCCGCGATGTGGAACAAGGCGCCGTCGATGACGAGCGCGATGCGAGAGCTGGGCATCTCGCTTCCACATCTCGGTGCAGTCGAGATGGCTGACCTCGTCGCCTATCTCTACTCGGTCCAGTACTTCGCGGAAGCGGGCGAGGCGGAGAGCGGCCAGCGGCGCTTGCGAGAGAAAGGTTGCACTCGCTGCCACTTGCTCAAGGGCCAGGGCGGGAAGAGCGCCCCTGATCTGGCGCTGGTTAAGGGGATGGACTCGGCCGCAGCGGTCATCTCCTCGTTATGGAACCACGCCCTCGTGATGCAGGCGGCGATGGAAAGCCAGGGGATCGCCTGGCCGACGTTTCGCCCGCAGGATATGGCCGATATCGCGGCGTTCTTCGAGGCGACGGTGGCCGAGCGGTGATGCGCATGCGTGGACCGGCCGGGCTCCTGAGTCTCCTCTTCCTGACCCTAACGGCTTGGCCGTCATCCGGCGTGGCGCAAGCTCCGGAAGGGAGCTGTGCCGTTTGTCACCGCGCTCTCGGCGGGCGTTTGGCCGCGCCAGTGGAGAAGTACGCCGAAGACGTGCATGCGGCCAAGGGGTTCGGCTGCGTCGCCTGCCATGGCGGCGACGCACGGGTGAGCGGCCTTGAAGCCATGGACGCCGCCAAGGGCTACATCGGCGTGCCCGAGCACAGCCAGGTCACGACGGTCTGCGGCCGCTGCCACTCCGATGCGGAGTTCATGAAGCGCTACAATCCCTCGCTTCGCGTCGACCAGGTCGCCGAGTATCGGATCTCGGTTCACGGGCGGCGACTGCTGGAGCTCGACGACCCGAAGGTCGCCACCTGCGTGAGCTGTCACCCGGCACACGCGGTCAAGCCTCCGTCCGAACCGAGTTCCAGCGTGCACCCGCTGCGAGTATCCGAGACGTGCGGGGCATGTCATGCAGACCCGGATTACATGGCGGAGTACTCGATCCCGACCGATCAGCTCGAGAAGTACGAGGAGAGCCTACACTGGCAGATGCTGTCGGTTGACGGCGATCTGTCAGCCCCCACCTGCAATGACTGCCACGGCAACCACGGCGCAGCGCCGCCGGGGGTCTCGTGGGTCGGCAACGTCTGCGCGCAATGTCACTCCGTGATGGGGGAGCTGTTCGCCAAGAGCTTTCATTCTCAGATCTTCACCATCCTCGGTACGCCCGGCTGCGCCACCTGTCATGGCAACCACAGAATCACAGCCGCCGGCGACGAGCTGTTGGGTGTGGGGGAGGGGGCCGCCTGCGCCAAGTGCCACACGCCCTCCAGCAGTGGTGGGCAAAAGGCGGCAGCGATGCGGGCGCTCATCGACTCGCTACGCACGGGGTTCGAGGCGGCTGACTTGCTGCTGTCCGAGGCTGAGCGCGCCGGGATGGAGGTCAGTGAGGCCCAGTTTGAACTGAATCAGGCCACCAGCGCTCTGGTGAGTGCCCGCGCGACCATTCATAGTTTCTCGGTCGAGGCGGTGACGAAGGAAGTCGAGGGCGGTCTCGAGATCACGGCATCGGCCTACGCGCGGGGGCAGGAAGCCCTCAAAGACCTGCAGTTTCGACGGATGGGGCTGGCGGTCTCGGTGTCGATCATCGTGTTGTTCATCGTGGGACTCGTACTCAAGATCCGCCAGCTGGAGCGAAGGCGAGCCGTGAGAGCGGAGTAAACGTTATCGTATGGAGAGAGAAGCGATGCATGGGGAGGCGGGAGGCCGGAGGCACACTCGGCGAGGGTTCGTCAACTGGATTTTGGGCACGAGCGTGGGAGGGCTCCTCCTCGCTGTGCTGTACCCGGTGGGCCGCTACCTTATCCCGCCCGAGGTCGCCGAATCCGCGTCGGCCACCGTTACGCTGCCGTTCAAGCCGGAGGATGTCGCTCCGAACTCCGGGCAAATCTTCAAATTCGGCAGCCGCCCCGGTATCCTCGTGCGCACGCCGGCCGGTGAATTACGAGCGTTCTCCGCCGCCTGTACCCATCTGGGATGCATCGTGCAGTATCGGCCGGATCTGGCTCACATCTGGTGTGCCTGCCACAACGGCCACTTCGATCTCAACGGCCGGAACATCGAGGGCCCACCCCCAGCACCGCTGGAAACCTTCGCCGTCAACGTGCGAGAAGATCAGATCGTAGTGAGTAGGGGCGCCTGAGCATGACGACCCTCCGGGAGCGGGTCGGCGCGCTTTGGGCCTGGCTCGACGAACGTCTGGATCTCGCTGCGATCGGCAAGCTGGCAAAGAAGAAAGAAGTTCCCATCCACCGCCACACGTTCTGGTATTATCTGGGGGGGATGACCCTCTTCCTCTTCCTGGTTCAAGTGGCCACCGGCATCCTTCTCCTTTTCTATTACCGGGCCAGCGCCGAGGACGCGTACGAGTCGATCCAGTTCTTGATGGCCGAGGTGGAGTTCGGCTGGCTCGTTCGCTCGATCCACCACTGGGCGGCCAACCTGATGATCTTCACCGCCTTCGTCCATCTCTTCAGCGTGCTGCTTCTGAAGGCGTACCGAGCTCCGCGGGAGATCACGTGGCTTTCGGGCATCGTGCTGCTTGGCCTGTCCATGGGCTTCGGCTTTACGGGATACCTGCTTCCCTGGAACGAACTTGCATACTTCGCGACGAGGGTCGGTACGGAAATCGTAGCGGCCGTGCCTTTGGTCGGGTCGTTCATCGGCCGTATACTCAAAGGTGGCGAAGAGGTTACGGGTGCCACGCTGACGCGCTTTTACGCGATCCATGTGGCTGTGCTTCCGATGATCGCTGCGTTCATGCTGGGGCTCCACCTGTTCCTGGTGCAAAAACACGGGATGAGCGTCCCGCCGGGTACGGAACAGCGCAGCAGGTCGAAGCGAGCGATGCCGTTCTTCCCGAACTTCTTCCTGCGCGATCTTGTGGGTTGGCTCTCGGCGCTGGCGATCTTGGCTGGCCTGGCGGCGTTTTTCCCGGCGGAACTTGGCGTCAAAGCGGATCCCTTCGCGCCCGCTCCGATCGGCATCAAGCCAGAGTGGTACTTCATGTTTATGTTTCAGACGCTCAAGTACCTACCGGCGCATATCCTTTGGATCGAAGGCGAAGTTGTTGGTATCCTCGCCTTCATGGTCGCCGGGTTGCTTCTGCTGATCGTGCCTTTCCTCGACCGGCGGTCCGCGCGTGGCGAGCGAAGTCCGCTTTGGACCTGGATTGGCGTTGCCATCATCGTCTACGTGATTGTGCTCACTTACCTCGGCTACACGGCGAGCCCGACGCAGTAACAAGCCCAGAGACGTCCGGCGGGGCGGCGCCGATTATCCGAGTACGGGTGGGGCCTCTGTGTCCAGCCGAGTAGCTGGCGGGCGAGCGGGGCGGCCCGGTGAGATCAGGACGGGCTGTCGCCGGTCTGAGGCAGCGCGGCTTCCGCCTCCGGCCAGGGCGGCAGCACTTTCACCAGGATCCAGAGGAACACGAACGGAAGAATCAGCAGCCCCATCGCGACGAGCAAACCTTCGACTCCAAACAGCTCCAGCTTGTAGACCGTGAGGCCGCGTAAGCTTTTCGAGAAGAGCTGGCCGCCGACCACCACGTTCCAGCGAATGCTGAAGATCCCGATCTGCACGAGTATCGCGCTCCCCAGGTAGACCAGACGTCTCAACTCGTCGGGTATCCTCAGGGCACTCTCCCGGGCAAGTGCTGGCGATACCAGCGCCAGGAGGATCAACGGCACCGCGGTACCGAGGACGACCTGGAAGATGATGAGGCTTTTGAAGAGCCTGCTCTCGATCATCTGCGAGAGTATCCCGATCGACTCCTCCGACTCGTACAGACGGTGAATGAAGTCGAGCAACTCCAGCGAGATATCCACGATCATGGCGTAGAACAAGAAGGCCGCCAGCTTGTCCGCCGACCGCATGTCCACGGGCTTCCAGCGCAGCAGGCTGGAAAGCATATAGATGATCAGGACGAGCGCGATCCCCGAGACAATGGCGGAGAAGAGGAAAACCACCGGCATGAGGACGCTGCTCCACCACGGATTCGCTTTCACCGAACCGAAGATGAACCCCACGTAACCGTGCAATAGGAAGGCCGAAGGGATGCCGATGATGGTGATCCAGCGGCCGGCTTTCTCATCAAAGTCCAAAGCCCGTCTGGAAAGGTCCGTGGCGCCCAGGGTCAGCGCGTAGTGGATCCAGCGTTTCAGTCCTTTCTCCTGGCGAGCCCAGAGCACGAGATCCTTCCGGTAGTCGAACCAGATCTCCAACAGCAGCACGACCATCAGGTACCAGGCGTAGACGAACCCGAACATCGCCATGGCGGACTGACGGTTGGGCGTCAGAAAGATCTCGTACGAGCGCAGCGGGTGACCGAGGTGCGCCAGCAGCGGCAGAGGCGCCACGAGCAGAAAGGCCAGAGCCGTGAGCAGTGCCAATCGATAGGTGGGTTGCACCTCCTTCACGTTGAATACGCGTTCCAGCGAGGCGAGGATGAAGGCACCGGCGACGAGACCCGTCACGTAGGGGTATAGGACGATCAGGATGCCCCAATGCAGCTCGAACTCGTTCGGGTAGATGTACCCCTGCATCGACTAGCTCACCTCGCCGTCTAGGTTGGCGTAGTAGGTCTTAGGCTTGGTGTTCAAGTGTGGCTTTAGGACCGTGATGTCATTGAAACGCATGAATCGGGCGAGAGGCGTGGCGCGATGCTCGACCTCCCCAAAGATTCGTGCCCCTGTCGGACAGACCTCGACGCACGCCGGGACCAGCCCCTGTACGACACGGTGGTAGCAAAAGCTGCATTTCGCTGCGACATGCTTCTCGGGGTGAAGCCAGCGGGCGCCGTAGGGACAGGCTTGAATGCAGTAGCGGCAGCCGATGCAATAGTCATCGTCAACCAGCACGGCCCCGTCCTGCGTGATGAAGGTTGCACCGACGGGACAGACCTGGACGCACGGCGGGTTGGCGCAGTGGTTGCACAGTTTCGGAACGAAGAAAGTCCTTCGCACACCACCTTCTTTGACCGTCTGTGGGAATCCGTCCATCCCGCCGTTCGGGCTGTCTACGTCGACCTCGTCGTTTGTACCGATCACGTAGCGCTCGACCCACGTGTTGAAATAGCGAGGATCCATCGGTACATCGTTCTCGATCTTGCATGCCGCAACACACTGCCCGCACCCGATGCACCGGTCCACATCGATCCCCATACCGTACAGGTGGTCGCTGGGGTCGTACTGATCTTTGCCAGGCTCCTGGGCGCCCAGTGCGGGCACGCCTATCACTCCGAGCAGAACTGGGGCTGCCGCTCCACACGCCTTCAGGCATTCGCTCAGGAATTCGCGCCGGTCCCATGCCTCGCCGTCGAGGGCGGCTGAATCCTCGGCCGAAAGAGCATCCTCTTTCGACATCATTACGTCTCCGGGTAGTGGGGGTAATGACATTGCCAGCAGAGGTAGCGCGGGTTGTGAGTCCGGAAATTGATCCGCGGTATGTGCCGGGGACTCGTCGCGTCTTCAGCGTGACAGGTGGCGCAGAAGCTCCGATCCGTCGGCTTGCTCGGACGCAAAGTCCGAGGCGCCAGCTTATGCTGGTCGGGGGCGTCGTGACATATCGTGCACAACAGCGTGGCGTGGTGCGATACCGCTTTTTGCCTGGCGATCTGGCCGTGACAGGCGCTGCATTCACCCGGCGTCACCGGGGGTTCCGGCTCGTGAGGGTCGTGACAGTTCATACACGGCGCCAACGGGTTGTGCGCGATCGGATCGATCTGCGGAAAGCCGGTGGGACGGGATGGATTGTAAGCGTGGCAGCGTATGCAGAACTCGCGCATCCGTGGGATCGCAGGCTTCTGTTCTACGGGATTGGCCACGTGGGCCGCGCCTGGACCATGGCACGATTCGCAGGCGACGCCCCGGTGGTTGGAGGCCAGGCGCCGCTGAGCAATACCACCGTGGCAGAGTGCGCACTCCTGCTGCCCAGCGTATTTTTTCGCATGGGCCACGATGGTGTCCACGGCCGCCGCACGATAATGCCCCATTTCGCCGAAGGTCTCGGGCACGAGAAAACTGCGGGCGACCACAAGGGCAACCGCGGCTAAGGCAAACGCGGC
The DNA here is from genome assembly GCA_964348165.1 of uncultured Gemmatimonadota bacterium. Classification (GTDB taxonomy): domain Bacteria; phylum Gemmatimonadota; class Gemmatimonadetes; order Palauibacterales; family KS3-K002; genus CAYGAJ01. The sequence goes on from CAYGCC010000246.1 coordinate 9,298, forward strand.
TGCAAGTCGGGGGACTTGTTGTGGCACCTTGTTGGCTCGGAGTCTTGGAGGGATTCGCATTAGCGGAACCTCGCCCGGCGCTCTGACGCCCGGCCCTTCTGGCCGGAATAGGGGCAAGATCGATACCGATGCGCAGCTCCTGGACCCGGACCTGCCGGCTCAGCTTTCGAGCGGCGCGTCCCAGGCCATCTGCCGCTGACCTCGACGCCGCGCGCGGCGTTCAACCGCCGACGAGCTGATC
>CAYGCC010000247.1:0-4541 GCA_964348165.1 uncultured Gemmatimonadota bacterium
TGATGAGCGCGCCGTACGGCCGGTTCTCACCGCGGAACTCGCCGTTTCCGGGAAAGCGCGAGGCGCCAGTCTGCTTCACGCGGTACTGCTGCGCATCGGGGACATCGAACAGGTGCAGCTGCTGGGCGAGCGTTGCCGGCGTGATCGAGCGCAGCCGCCCGATGTCGTCCAGCATATACGCCGCGCGCCCGTGGGTGCCGGCGACCAGGTCGTGGTCCCGCGGGTGAACCGTGAGCGCCATCGCCGACACGGTCGGGAAGCCGTGTGTCCACTTCATCCAGCGGGCACCACCATCCAAGCTCACGTACAGCCCGAACTCGGTTCCCAGGAACAGTAGGTCGCGCTTCACTGGGTCCTGCTCGATGGCCAGCGCGTAACCCCAGATGTCGCGCGTCGCGATGCTTCTCCAGCTCCGCCCGAAGTCGGTGGTCCGATAGACGTAAGGCGTCCAGTCTGAGCGGCGGTGGTTGTCGAACACGACGAACGCCTCCGCCGCGTCAAACTTCGAGGGCTCGATGTGCGGGACCCAGCTATTGGCCGGCACGCCCCGGAAGTTCCGCTCGACACTGGCCCAGGTTGCGCCGCCGTCACGGGTCACTTGCACCCGGCCGTCGTCGGTACCCACCCAGACCACGCTCTGCTGTACGGGACTCGGCGCGATGGTAATGATCGTCGTGAAGTTCTCGGCGCCCGTCACGTCGAGCGTCAGGCCGCCGCTCTCGCTCTGCTTCTGCCACTCGGGTTTGTTCGTCGTCAGATCCGGGCTGATCACCGCCCACGAGTCGCCACGGTCGGTGGACTTGTGGACGAACTGGCTGCCGTAGTAGACGGTGTTGCCGTCGAAGGGGTCGATGGCGATCGCCGCGTTCCAGTTGAAGCGCAAGGCGAACGGGTCGGTCCCGGCGGGCCGCACATCCTTCCGCTCGCCCGTGCGCAGGTCCCAGCGCTTCAGGAAGCCCTCCTGGCTCATCGAGTAGCCGATCAGCGGATCGTTCGGGTCGGCCAGCGTGGCAAATCCATCGCCGAACCCCACCTCTTCCCAATGGTGGTTGCGGATGCCGCCGTTCTCCCAGACGCTGCTGGGTCCGCGCCACGAGCCGTTGTCCTGCATGCCGCCGTACACGTTGTACGGCGTCTCCATGTCCACGTTGATGTGGTAGAACTGCGCCAGCGGCAGGTTGACTGTAAAGCGCCACGTCTCGCCCTTGTCGTGGCTGACATAGACGCCGCCGTCGTTCCCCTCGATGAGGTGCGAAGGGTCGTTCGGGTTGATCCACATGGCGTGGTGATCGGGATGGGCCTTGTTCCAGGTCACGAGCGGCTCGAAGCTCTTGCCGCCGTCCTCCGAGACGCTGACCAGCGACCAGAGGCTGTAGACGCGATTCGGATCCTTGGGGTCGACGCGCAGGTCCGCGTAGTAGAAGGGACGGTTTCCGACGTTGTCGCCCGAGCCCACCTTCTTCCAGGTGAAGCCGCCGTCCTCGGACCGGTAGAGCGCGTTCTGCTTCGCCTCGGTCAGCGCGTAGACGACGTTCGGATCGGAGGGCGCGATGGCCAGCCCGATGCGGCCCAGGTCGCCGGCGGGAAGGCCGTCCGCGGCGGTGAGCTTCTTCCAGTTCCGGCCGCCGTCGACGGTGAGATAGATCCCCGAGCCGGGGCCGCCCGAACGGAAGAACCAGGGCCAGCGCCGGTAGTCCCACATCGCGGCGATGAGCTTGTTGGGATTGCTCGGGTCCATCTCCAGGTCGGCGGCCCCCGTCCGCTCATCGACGTAAAGCACCTTGACCCAGGTCGCCCCGCCGTCCACCGTCTTGAAGACCCCGCGCTCCGGGTTCTCGCCCCACATCTGGCCCAGCGCCGCCACGTAGGCGACCTCGGGGTTGGACGGGTGCAGCGCGACGCGGTGGATGCGCTCCGTCTCATCGAGCCCGAGGTGCGACCAGCTGCGGCCGCCGTCCATCGACTTGTAGATGCCGTTGCCGACCGAGGCGCTGTTGCGCGGATTCCCCTCCCCCGTCCCCACCCAAACGATGTCCGGGCTCGCCTGGAACACGCTGACCGCGCCGATGGCGGCCACGCGCTGGTCGTCGAAGATCGGCTCCCAGGTGAGACCACCGTTGACCGACTTCCAGACGCCACCGGTGGCGGCGCCCACGTAGACGATATCCGGGTTCGATGCAACCGCTTCGACCGCGGCCACCCGGCCGCTCATCCCGGCGGGGCCGATGGAGCGGGCCTTCATCCCCGCCAGCAGGTCGGGGTCGATCTGGGCGTGAAGCGGCGTGGCGAACGCGGCGATAGCCAGCGTGGCCACGCATCCTGAGACGCGACGGCGCAACATTCCTACCTCCAGCGGTCTGGACTGTGACGGGTTGGTGGAGCCAACAAGCTAGGGGGCGACGCGTGGGGAAGCCAGACGATATGCCGATCAGTTGAGAGGGCGGCGGCATCTCCCAGTGGAGAAGAGTCGTTCGCCTTGCGCCGTGCTCCGGCAAGCGCTATCATTATGCTATCATCTCCCCAAAAGGAGGACGCCGATGGCCCAGGTGCTCGTACGAAACCTCGACAAGGCCGTTGTCGACCGGCTCAAGCGGCGCGCCCGCCGTCGGGGTCGCTCGTTACAGGCAGAGCTTCAGGACATCCTGCAGCGGGCCGCGCGCACGGACATAACGGAAGCACGCCGGGCGGCGGAGCGTATCCGCCGCAAGCTGGCGGACCGCAGGCACGGCGACAGCGCCGAGCTGATCGCCGAGGATAGAGGACGTTGAGTGTCTTCGTCGTCGAACCCAGCGTGGCGGTGAAGTGGTATGTGCCGGAAAGTCACGCGCAGTCGGCAGTTAAGTTGCTCGATGATCGCTCCCAGCTACACGCGCCCGACCTCTTGTTCCCCGAGTTCGCAAACACCCTCTTGAAGAAACAACGGCGTGGGGAGCTGAAGCCCGAAGAGATTAGCTCGATCCTGACAGCGCTGGAGACCGTGCCCCTGGAGATCCACTCGTCGCAGTTGCTACTCGAAGGAGCGATCGAACTGGCAGCCAGCACCGGACGCACGGTCTACGATAGTCTCTACGTGGCGCTCGCTTTGCTGCTGGATTGTCCGGTGGTCACCGCGGACGAACAACTCGTCAGCGCTATGACCAGAGCGGATCTGTCATCGAGCGTCCAACACGTCGCTCATCTCTAAGGGCAAATTCGACACACCCTGACAGGCGTCGTAGGAAGCCACCAATTCCGAAGCCGCCAACAATGAGGGCGCCGGTTCTGCCGGCGCCCTTGTTGCCCATGCCACTCAGGGGCCGATTCTCACCGCGTCGGCATCTGCAGCGGCTCGGCCGCCTCGAGGAAGCTGATCCCCGCCGCCTCGACCTCTCCGCGGAAGGCGGCCACGTCCTCACCGAACACGCGATTGAGCTCGGCCAGCGCCTCTTCAAGCAGCGACTCCGCCTGCTGCAGGTAGGTCAGCTGCGCCGGCGTCGGCGCGTCCCAGGACGAGCCCAGCGAGCCGCCCACATAGCCGATGCGCCGGAACGTGTTGTTCACTCGCTGGATCCCTTTGGTCGTGCCCGGCGGTGTCCAGAACATCTTCTCCAGCTCGTCGAGCTTCTCCTTCAGCTCGCGGCCCGCCTTCATCAGCGCCCGGTTGGCACTGCCCGGGTTCGGCGGGTCGCCGTTCGTGCTGGTGGCCGGCTCCTCGGCGCCCGTCTTGCGCGCCAGCTTGAGGACGTCGTCGATCTCGGAGCGCGTATCGCGGATCCGGTCCACGGCGTCGGTCAGCACTTCCGAGAGCGCGCCCACATGCATGAGCGTCTCGTGCTTGGCCACCCGCTCGCTCTGTGGAATGTCGTAGCGTGGGTCGGGCAGCACGTTCACCGAGCCCGTCGCCTCGGATTGGCCGTACTTGACCTTGACGGTGTAGGTGCCGGGCAGCACCTGCGGGCCGCCGGGCTGGAACTGGGGCGGCCGCTGCCCAATGCGCGGGCGCTTGAAGCCGTCGCGACGCAGGTCCCAGGCGATGCGGTTCACGCCCAGCTTGACCGGCCGCCTGAACGTACGGACGACGTCACCGTTCGCGTCGCTGACCTCGATGGTGACGCGGGGCTCGTCTTCGCGGCCTTCGCCCTCATCCTCTTGCGACTCCTCGGACTCCTCGGCCTCAGCCTGACGCCGACGCTGCTGGCGTTGCCGCTCTACCTCCTCGTTCGGGTGTGGAAGGTCGTCGGCACGGAGCGCGAAGGTGAGCAAGGCGCCGTACGGCCGGTTGGCGCCGCGGAACTCGCCGTGACCGGGAGAGCCAGGGCCGGCGGTCTGGTTCGGCCGGTACTGGATGGCGTCGGCGATGGCGAACAGGTGAAGCGGCTTCGTCATCGTCTCCGGCGTCAGCTCACGCAGCGGCCGGATGTCATCGAGAATGAACGCCGAACGCCCGTGCGTCCCGATTACTAGGTCGTGCTCGCGCGGGTGCACGATCAGTGCCATCACCGACGACGTCGGCACCCCGTGTGTCCACTTCATCCAGCCCGCGCCGCCGTTCAGGCTGACGT
>CAYGCC010000248.1:0-1751 GCA_964348165.1 uncultured Gemmatimonadota bacterium
TGCCAAGGGAGAGGTAGATGTGATCAGCGCGTTCGCCACCGATGGGCGGATCGAAGCGTACGATCTGGTGTTGCTCACCGACGACCGTGAGGCCTTTCCGCCCTACTACGCAGCACCCGTGGTCCGCACTCGGCTTCTGCAAGCATACCCGGGGCTGCGCGAAGCGTTGGCGCTGCTCGGCGGGCTGATCGATGACGCCACCATGCGCCGCCTAAACTTCCAGGTGGATGAGAAAAGGGAAAACCCTGCGGAGGTCGCTCGCGGCTTCCTCCGGGGCCAGCAGCTGTTGAGATAGGAGATCGGTATGTGCGGCATCGCTGGGGTGTGGGGTGTGCGCGACGGGGGTCTGGTCCGTCGGATGATGGATCGGCTGGCGCATCGCGGGCCGGACTCCGAGGGCCTCCACTTGGATGCAGCGGGCACACTGGGCCACCGGCGGCTCTCGATCATGGATCCACAGCGTGGCGGCCAGCCCATTTACGATGAGGCTGGGGAGCGCGCCGTCATTACCAATGGGGAGATCTACAACTATCCGCAGCTGCGCTCGCAGCTCAGGAGCCGGCACTCTTTCCGAACGCGCAGCGATAGCGAAGTCCCGCTTCACCTCTATGAGGAGCTGGGCCAAGCGGTGGTTCGCCGCCTCGATGGTATGTTCGCGTTCGCCATCGCGGATGGAGAGAGCCTGTTCCTCGCCAGAGACCCGATCGGGATCAAGCCCCTCTACTACGGCCAGCGCGATGGGGACTTCGTGTTCGCTTCCGAGCTGAAGGCACTTGTGGGGCTGGCCCACGGCGTCCGTGAGTTTCCGCCCGGCACCTGCTTCCATTCCGACACCGGTTTTCGGCCGTACTACCAGGTGCCTGATAGGGCACCGCGGGACATGCCGCTGAAGATGCGGCTGCAGTTGCTGCGCGAGACACTGGATGAGGCGGTGCAGAAGCGTCTCATGAGCGACGTGCCCGTCGGCGCCTTTTTGTCAGGAGGCTTGGACAGCAGCTTGATCGTCGCCCTGCTAAGGCCGCATATCGAGGACCTCCATACTTTCTCGGTGGGCACCGAGGGTAGCTCCGATCTCGAGGCCGCCCGAACCGTCGCCCGCCACTTGGGAACGACACACCACGAGTACGTCTTCGGGCCCGACGAGGTGGTCGAGGTGCTAAGCGAGATCATCTATCACCTGGAGTCGTTCGATCAAGATCTCGTCCGCAGCGCTATCCCATGTTATTTCGTATCACGCTTGGCGGCGGAGCACGTGAAGGTCGTGCTCACGGGCGAAGGGGCGGACGAACTCTTCGCAGGCTACGAGTACTACAGGGGGATTGGCAATTGGCAGAGCCTACATCAGGAACTGCGCCGATCAGTGGGCACGCTGCACAACATCAACCTTCAGCGGGTGGATCGGCTCACCATGGCTCACTCGATCGAGGGCCGGGTTCCCTTCTTAGATCTGGAGATGGTGCACCTGGCTCAGACGGTCCCCGCGGATCTCAAGCTGTACACAGATGAGTCGCGACAGCGTTGGGACAAGTGGATCTTGCGGAAGGCATTCGAAGAGCTTCTTCCAACTGACATCACCTGGCGGGGAAAGCAGCAATTCGACGAGGGCAGCGGCACTGTGCAATTGCTCGAGGGCATACTCGACCGCTGGTTGGAGGCCGATGAAGCCGAGCGATATCGCGCAGCGGCGCCTCCTGACGCTGGCCTCCGTTCTCGGGAGGAGTGTGTGTACCACAAGCTGCTCGGCGAAGCCT
>CAYGCC010000249.1:0-6388 GCA_964348165.1 uncultured Gemmatimonadota bacterium
TCGGGCCATCTGCTCGACCTGCGGCTCGGCTGGTATGGCGAGCTGAGCGGCGAGCGGCGCTACGAGGTGCTGGTGCTGCATAACCGCGTGGACATGACACACGACGTCACCTACCTGGAGTGGGTATTTCCCGAGCCGCTCCCACCCGACTCGTTCAGCCCTATCGAGCCGGAGCTGCAGACGCGTGTGGAGACGAACCTCGACCGCACGAACACCTGGGGCCTGCACCTGGGTTACGTGGCACCTCTCGGCGCCCCGGGCTGGCGGATCGGTGGAATTCTCACGAGCAACTGGAAGAACCACCCGAAGATTCCCAATTACGACATCCAGAACATCCCCCGCGACCCAGGCGACTCGTTCGGTTTGAACTTTGGCCTGGGCATCTCGCGCTCGCTGGATGAGACGACGTTCGGGATCGACCTCGTCTTCGAGCCGATCTGGTCCGACACCTGGGCGGAGGCGGCCGTCCCCGACACCTCGGCGAGCGGTCGCGTCATCCCGGTGGGCGGCAAGACGGTGGAGAACGACTTCACCTTCACCAACGCGCTCATCCGCACCGGCTTCGGCTACCGGCACGACGTAATCGGCTTTCAGCTAGGGCTGCAGGTGCGTTCGATCGACTACGAGCTGGAGCAGATCGATCTGATCGAGGAGACGAAGCGCCGGCAGAACGAGAGCTGGATCGAGTGGACGCCGACCTGGGGGCTGAGTCTCTCGTTCAGCGAGATCGAGGTCCGTTATCAGGGTCGCGTGACGACCGGTACCGGTCAGCCGGGCACGGCCTGGACGCCGGTGGGCTTCGGGCGTCTCGAGGCGGCGGCGGATGCAGGCGCGGCGGACTTTATCGTGGCGCCGTCGGGTCCGCTCACGCTCCAGGAGGCCAGCGTGGGTGCCCACCAGTTCTCGGTGAGCATCCCCATTCAGTGAGGGGCCAGGCCGACGCTCGGCCGACTGCGCCGGGCGAGTTCGATGCTAAGGGGATCGGCGGCTGACCGAAATCACCTCAGTCATGGTTCGACCTCGCTTCCATAGCTCGAGATGATGGCGGCTCGACTTCACCACCCCACCAAGAATCGCAACAGGTTGTTAGATAAGTCACACAAGTGCCACGCGCGTCGCTCGGCGCAATTCGCCGGCCGCGGTTCGCCCGTTTCTCGAGGAACGCCGCATTAGCCCCAACTGAGCCACCCAGGCAGAAGCGGCCGACCCATTGACGGCGGCCCGCAGACCTACGAACATTTCAAGTCTTGGCTCACAGCCCACCACCCAAAAGGAGGCCGTCCCTATGACGTGCGGACGAAAGGCACCGACTCTCCTGTTGCTGGTCGTCGGACTTACCGCCTGTGCGCGGGAAGCCGACCGGGAGCCCGCGATGGAGCAGGCCGCCGCGGCAGCCGAAGAAATGGCGAGCAAGCTACGCCAGGTCTACCCCAACCTGCCGGCGGACGTAATGTTCGAGAACGACCTAGTCGTCGCCCAGAGAATCGTCGGCGAACCGGACGTCTGGGCTGGCGAGCACTCCCATACCGGCAGCCAGTTGGTGGTCGTGGTGAAGGGCGGCACGCTGACCTATCGCGAGGGCGGCCAAGATAGGCCGGTCACGTACGAAGCTGGGGACGTGTTCTGGGTGCAGCCGACCCAGGCGCACGACCACGGCACCACCAGCCAGTCGCCGTTCGAGGGGATCCTGATTTCGATAGCGCCCGGTGCAGCGATGAGAGGCGCCAAGCAGGCTTACCCGAACGTGACGGCCGACGTCGTTTTCGAGAACGAAGCGGTCATCGCGCAAAAGCTCGTGAGCCAGCCGGACGTGTGGGCCGGCGAGCACTCCCATGCCGGAGGCCAATTGGTCGTGGTCTTGAAAGATGGGACCGTAACCTATCGAGAGGGCGATCATGAGCGGCTCGTGATGCACAAGGCGGGAGACGTCTTCCCAGTCGACGCGACGCCGGCCCACGATCACGCACTCACCGCCGGCACAGAGTTGGAGTCGATCTTGATCACGATGAAGTAGAGGATACCTTCTGTGTGAGGTCGCGCTTTGACGGATAGCGATCTCGGGCGCGAAGATGCGTGAGAGCCCTGCCGTACGTTAAGCGGCAGGGCTCTAGTTTCGGTTCTCCCAAAAACGGGCGGCAGCGGACGCGCAAGCTCGCCTCTCACACGGTTATGATTCAGTCGCAACGACACGCCGGGAATGAGAGCCCCACCTGACGTCTGTTCTTGCAGAAAGGGTCTCGCGGCCCTGAGTCGGGATTATGGCGGCGAATGGATCGCGGTGAGGTCGGGGCCCCGCCAGGTCCACGACTTAGCCTACAACGCGTTCCGTGATGCCACGCGCGACGCCGTCGCCGAGGTGGCGGCACGCGACATTCTGTCGCAGTAACTGGTGCGGATCTCGGCCCGCATCGAAGAGCTGATGCAGCCAGAACTCAAAAGCCAAGGCGTCACGGTGGTGCAGCCGTTCGTTCGGGACATTCAGCCGCCGCTTCGCTTGCGCGAGGCGATCCAGGAGAAGCTGGCTCGCAGGTGGAGAGGGAGCGCTATCAGACCCAGGTGGTGGTCGAGCAGGCCACCAGCGGCGCGAAGAAGGCATAGGCATCCGCGACGCCCAGCAGATCACCGCCGAGTCGCTGGTCGGTGAGCCTGGGCTGCGCTGTCTGAGCTGGCGCTAGTTCGAGACCTCGAATGACGTGGCCGAGGGCGACAACAACATGGTCGTGGTCCCGGTCACCGAGTACGGTACGCCGCTCTTCTTCACACCTGGCATGAACAGGAAGTAGACGGCCGAAACGATCGCGCGCCCGCAAGCGCTGACCGAGCGGCGGCGATCGAGCCAGCAGATATGAGTCGGGCCGAGGCGTTGGCTGGAGACCGCGATTTAGATGATCGATTCTGATGCGTCTGATCCCGCCGCCTCGGCCCGACCTTTCACAACGATCGTTGTACACGAGCGTGCAAGTTCGAAGCCAGGCCGAATCGCTGATAGTCCGCGAAACGTGGGCCTCGAGCGCGGCGTGAACACCAGTTTGTCGCCGCCGCACCACGGTCACGCAGTGCTATCATACCGCCCGCGCCACAGGTTCTCATGCGACGACGCGTCACAGCCGGCGCTAACCCAACCCTGGGTGCTGGCGCTGCGGATGAGAAGCGCACCTGAACGTCGCCGTCTTCTCAGAGATCCGAATCAGCACCGACCCGAGTCGCAAGTAACAACAGTTATTGGTTGCCCAAATGTGACCCTGCTCAGTATCTTGGCGCGTGCGATTAGCGCAGGCGGCTGTCGTGCGTGTACAACTGCCGAAAGATCGCCCCCGTGACAGCACCCGCCGTAAACGACTCCGCGCCCCAGACCTGGTGGACCACCAAGCTCGACTGGGTTGTCAACTGGGCGCGCCGCAGTTCGCTCTGGATGATGCCGTTCAACACGGCGTGTTGCGGTATCGAGTTCATGGCCGCCTGCGCCTCCAGATACGACATCAGCCGGTTCGGGATGGAGCGCCTGGCGTTTACCCCGCGGCAGTCCGACCTGCTGATCGTGGGCGGACGCGTACCCTACAAGCTCGCGCCGGTGCTGCGGCGTATCTGGGACCAGATGATGCAGCCCAAGTGGTCGATCGCCATGGGGGCGTGCGCTTCCTCGGGCGGGGTCTTCGACACCTATTCCATGGTGCAGGGTGTCGACGCGATCATACCCGTCGATGTTTACGTTCCCGGCTGCCCCCCTCGTCCCGAAGGCCTCATGTACGCCATCCTGATGGTCCACCAGAAGATCAAGGGTGAATCTCTGCGCGATCCGCTGCTTCGAGCTGAGCGCTCGGATGGCTCAGACCCCAACCTGCCGGCGGAGACGATCGAGCTCATCGCCCGATCATTCGGCAACTCTACCGGACAGAACCGGGTGAGTGGGCTCGAGTCGACCGCCGCGGTCCACCGTCCGCGCGATCGCCGTGAAGGGTTGCTCGAGCGCGAAGATTAGCACTCGCCACAACGATCTCGACTGATCGGGAACGCGTTCACGAGCGCCCGCAGGAAACAGGGCGCGGAAAACCGTTTCCGCCCGAGACGTCGAGAAGCCTCTCAGAGCATGGAGCACCGCGTCCTGCAGAAGATCCTGCACCTCCGTCTCGTCGTCGGTCAGATAGCGGGTCGTGCTCACAGGCATTCGATCAGGTGTCGCGATAGACCAGTCTCGCCGACGCTGTGTCTCGGTACGGCTTCTGACCCCTTATCGGTATGCTTCTTGCCCCTAACTAGTAGGCTCGGGAACGTTTCCCGGGCCTCCCGCCTCGTTGGCCGCTGACTGAGACCGACTCGGTCACTCTGTCCAAACCCCCGCCATGCATAAAGTGGTGTCTTTGCGCATCAGATTCGCACCAATCTCCGAGGTGTAGCATGAACGACTCTTCGACACGCAGGCATCCCCTGTCCCGCCATCTGATACCGCTCGCCCTGGCCGGCCTGGTGGGCGTCGGCTGCTCCGACGACCGCGGCGAGCTGACCGCGCCGCAAACCGAGCCGGTGCTCGCTCAACAAGCTGTGAGCGCGGCCATCGCCATCCAGGAGCGACACACCGAGCGCCTGCTCGCCCAGCCCGGTGTGGTCGGCACCGGCGTCGGACTGAACGAGGCCGGTCGGCCGGTGATCAAGATCTTCACCGAGTGGGCCGGGGTCGAAGGGCTGCCCGACCGGCTGGAGGGACTGCCGGTGGCCGTCGAGGTGACGGGCATGTTCTTCGCACGTAGCGATCCCACCTCCCGGTTCCCAAGGCCAGTCCCGATCGGGGTCTCTACGGGCCACCCGGCGATCACCGCCGGCACCATCGGCGCGCGTGTGCGTAATGCCACGGGCAGCGTGTTCGCCCTGAGCAACAACCACGTGTACGCCAACCAGAACGACGCGAACATCGGCGACAGCGCGTTGCAGCCGGGACCGACGGACGGCGGCCAGGACCCGGGCGACAGGATCGGCGAGCTGTACGACTTCGAACCGATCAACTTCAACGGCGGCAACAACACGATCGATGCCGCCATCGCGCTGTCCTCGGTCGCCGAGCTGGACAACTCCACCCCGGCAGACGGCTACGGCACCCCCAGCCCGACCACGGTCGCCGCGTTCGTGGGGCAAAAGGTGCAGAAGTTCGGGCGCACGACGAAGCTTACCAAAGGCGAGGTCTCGGAGATCAACGTCACCGCGGAGATCTGCTACGAGGTCTGGCTCATCTGGTGCGTCAAGTCGGCCATCTACGTGAACCAGATCTCGGTGACACCCGGCGTCTTCAGCGATGGCGGCGACTCCGGATCGCTAATCGTCACCGACGACGCCAACAAGAACCCCGTCGGCCTGCTTTTCGCGGGCAGCTCGACGCACACGCTGGCGAACCCCATCGATGCGGTGCTCAGCCGCTTCAACGTCAGTATCGACGCCGCTCCGCCCACGCCGCTCACCGATATCGCGATCGCCAGCGTGAGCGCGCCGGCCTCGGCCACCCAGGGTGACGTGGTGCCGGTGGACGTCACGGTTCAGAACGTCGGGACCCAGGATGTCGGCGACGACATCATAGTGACCTTGCGCGATGACACCGACGGCGACACCATCGGCACCCAAACGATCGTCGGCGGTCTCGCGGCCGGCGCCTCGAGCACGCTCAACTACACGTGGGACACGGGGAGCGCTTCGCTGGGCGACCATAGTCTGACGGCCAGCCACGACTTCAGCGACGAGAACGCAGCCAACAACTCGAAGAGCGCCACCGTCACGATCGCCGACACGCCGGCGTTGTCGACGGGGATGCACGTGGGAGATCTGTTCCCGTACAAGAGCAGCGAGGGGAAGACCTGGACGGCCTACGTGATCGTCAGAATCGAAGACAGCGAGCACGATCCTGTGGTGGGTGCCACCGTCTACGGCCGCTGGACCGGCAACGGCCTGGCCGTCGACGAATGCACGACCGACTACGCCGGCGAGTGCTTGATGCTGAGCACATTGCTGCCGAAGAAGACAAGACAAGTGACGTTTACCGTCACGGGCGTTGTTTACCAGGGCCTCGACTATGTGGCCTCCGACAACCACGATGCCGACGGAGACAGCGACGGCACGAGCATCACGATCACCAAACCGTAAGTGAGCGGGGCCACGAACTCCGCGCCTAGCGATCCGGGCAAGGGGAATGTCGCAAGACATTCCCCTTGTCGCTTACTGGACCGGCCCCGCAGCCCCACGTAATATGCAAGGCACCGGAAAGGAGCCGCGAAGTCAGACGACAACCTGGATGTCAGAACAGACTACTCACTCTAGGACCGCCGCGACGCGCCGCCTGGCTCAGATCGGGATGCTGATCGTACTCAGCGCCGTGTGCAGCTCAGCTTGCGTCTCGCGCACGGGTGAC
>CAYGCC010000250.1:0-1849 GCA_964348165.1 uncultured Gemmatimonadota bacterium
GCTCGCCGCTCTCAGCGATGACGCCTTCCGCTCGATCGTTCCCGCGCTGGAGCCCGCCCGGGCCGCCGCGCTGTTGTCACGGCTGGACGACGAGGCCCGAAGTCGCCGGCTGGCGTTGCTGGAGCCCCCTCTGGCGCAAGAGCTGAAAGAGTTGATGGCGTACTCGCCAGACAGCGCCGGCGCGATCATGGACCCTCACGTCACCACACTGCGGCCCGACTCCACCGTCAAGAACGCCCGTGCCCTGCTGCGCAAGCGCCGCGGCCGGCGCATCCACCAGGTGTTCGTCGTCGATGACGAGGGCAAGCTGGTCGGCGTGGTCTCGATCCAGGAGGTGGCGATCGCCGAGCCGTCGGAGCGGCTGGCTGACCTGATCACCGGACCGGCACCCAGCGTGGCGGCCACCGCCTCACAGGCCGAGGTCGTCGAGCTGTTCGAGAAGCACCGCGTCACCGCGCTTCCGGTCACCGACTTCGAGGGCCGGCTGATCGGCGTCATCCGTCACGGCGCCCTGGTCACTGCGTTCCAGCAGGAGGCGAGCGCCGACATCCAGAAGATGGTGGGCGCGAGCAAAGACGAGCGAGCGCTCTCGACGGTGACCTTCGCCGTGCGCAAGCGACTGCCCTGGCTGCAGATCAACCTGGCCACCGCCTTTCTCGCCGCCTTCGTCGTCGGCCTGTTCGAGAGCACCATCGCCCAGTACACGGCGCTGGCGGTGCTCCTGCCCATTGCCGCCGGCCAGTCCGGCAACACCGGCGCTCAGGCGCTGGCCGTGACCATGCGTGGGTTGGTCCTGCGCGAGGTGCGCCTGCGCCACTGGCTGCGGCTGGCGGCCAAAGAGCTGGGCGCCGGCTTCATCAACGGGGTGGCGGTCGCGCTGGTGACCGCGGTGGCGGTCTATCTGTGGAGCGGCTCGTCGGGATTGGCGCTGGTGATCGGGAGCGCGATGGTGATCTCGATGATGATCGCCGGGATCGCCGGCGCCTCGGTCCCGATGGTGCTGACGATGTTGAAGCAGGATCCGGCGCAGGCGTCGTCGATCATCCTGACCACGGTGACCGACGTCGCCGGTTTCATGAGCTTTCTGGGCCTGGCGACGCTGGCTTCCGGGCTGCTTTAGGCGCGCCAGACCTTGAAAAACCGGGTCGATCGGCCTAGTCTTCGGTTCGCTCCACGTCACCGCACCGGGAGTCGGGCCGCCGGCTGAAGGCCGGCGTCGTTGAGGTGTCTAGCCTGACCACGCCCGGCGGGCTCGGATGGCGGAATTGGCAGACGCGCAGGATTCAGGATCCTGTGGGAGCAATCCCGTGGGGGTTCGAATCCCCCTCCGAGCATTTTTACATAGTGCCCACGTGCTGGAATTGGTAGACAGGCTAGCTTGAGGGGCTAGTGCCCTACGGGGCGTACAGGTTCGAGTCCTGTCGTGGGCATTTCGAGCCGCGGCCGTAACCGGGGCCCGCCGACGGCGGCCCGATCGTTACGGCCGTGCTTGTCAAAGACGGGTCTGCTGTGGAAGAGGTAATGCGCGGCATTCAGAGGCTGGGAGCGGCGGTCTTCGCCGCGCTGGTCGCGGCCTGCGCATCGCAGCCGGGCCCGGTGCCGGTCGTCGCCGACCCCGGCGACCTGGCCCAGCTCGCCGGCGAGTGGTCCGGGTACTACACGAGCCCGGAAGTCGAGCGCCACGGCAGCATCGCCTTCCGACTGGAGGCCGGGCGCGACACCGCCCGGGGCGAAGTGGTCATGATCCCGCGCGGCTGGGTGGAGCCTCTGGGGCCGGCGGAAAACCCGGCGGCGGCCGCGCGCGACGCGCCGAGGCCCGAGGTCCTGCAGATCAGGTTTGTGAGGGTTG
>CAYGCC010000251.1:0-1806 GCA_964348165.1 uncultured Gemmatimonadota bacterium
GTGGTCTATGTGAAGAACGATCGCAGCCGCAAGGTGTCGTACGGGGAGCTGGCCAAAGGCCAGGCGATTACCCACACCGTGAACGAAGAAGCGGTTCTTCGGACCGTCAAAGAGTTCACGGTCATGGGCAAGTCGCCCAAGCGGCTCGATGGCCCCGACAAGGTGACCGGCGCGGCAAAGTTCGCCGGGGACATCAGGATCCCCGGGATGCTGTACGCGCGGATCGTGCGTCCGCCCGCTCACGGCGCGACGCTGCGACGTGTCGACACGTCGGCGGCGCAGGCGATGCCCGGTGTCACCGTCGTCAACCAGGACGGACTGGTGGCCGTCCTCGCCGCCGATCCGGAGAGCGCGGAGAAAGCGCTAAACCGGGTCAAGGCCGAGTTCGATGTCCCGGCGGCCAGCGTGGACACCGAGAGCATCTTCAGCCACCTGCTGGACGTGGCTGTCGAGCCGAGAGTGGCCGAGCAGGCGGGCAACCTGGAGGCGGGGCGGAGCGAGTGTGCGGAAATCTTCGAGGCCACCTACTACAACAGCTACGTGGCCCACGCTCCCATGGAGCCCCATACGGCCGTGGCCCAAGTCAAAGATGGTAGCCTGACCGTCTGGTCGTCCACGCAGGCACCGTTCCGGCAGCAGCAGACGATCGCCTCGGCGACCGGTCTCGACGCCAAGGACGTGCGGGTGATCACGCCGTACGTGGGCGGCGGATTCGGTGGCAAGGTGCCGGGGCAGCAGGCGGTCGAGGCGGCGCGGCTGGCCACGATCACCGGGAAGCCCGTGCAGGTCGCCTGGACGCGGGCGGAGGAGTTCTTCTACGACACCTTCCGGCCCGCCGCCGTGATGAAGGTCGTGTCCGGGATCGAAGCGGACGGCAAGATCGGCCTCTGGGACTACCAGGTGTACGGGGCCGGTGCCCGCGGTTCCGACGTCATCTACGATGTGCCGAACCACAGCGTCCGGGTCTACGGCGAGTGGGGAAGGGCGCCGGACGGGATGCATCCGTTCGCGGTCGGCGCCTGGCGCGCGCCTGCGGCCAACAGCAACCGCTTCGCAGCGGAGCAGCAGATCGACATGATGGCGGCGGCGGCGGGCGTCGACCCGCTGGAATTCCGCCTGAACAACACGACCGACCCGCGCATGCTGGCCACGCTGAGGAAGGTCGCCGAAGCTTACGGCTGGAAGCCAGCGGTCGCGCCGCGCCGGAAAGGACGTGGCCGCGGTCTGGCCTGCGGAATCGACGCGGAGACCTACGTGGCCCTCATCGCCGATGTAACCGTGGACTTCGAGACCGGGATGGTGAAGGTGGACCGCGTCGTCTGTGCCCAGGACATGGGGGCCGTGGTCAATCCGGACGGCGCGCGGATGCAGATCGAGGGGTGCGTCGCCATGGGACTGGGCTACGTGTTCGGTGAGGAGATCCGCTTCCGGGGCGGAGAGATCCTCGATTCGAACTTCGGCACTTACACGCTGGCCCGCTTCTCGTGGATGCCGGAGCGGGTCGATACGGCGTTCGTCGCCAACGACGATTTGCCGCCCAAGGGCGGCGGCGAGCCGGCGATCATCAACATGGGGGCCGTGGTTGCCAACGCGATCTTCGACGCCCCCGGCGCGCGCATGCACCGGCTGCCGATGACGCCGGCACGGGTGCTGGCGGCGATCCGCAAGACCTGACGCGACCGCTTCCCGGTGGCTGGGGCTCCCGGTCGCCGCCCTGCCGTCAGATGTGATCGATCGCAGGGTGCGAGCTTGCTCTTGACCGACTGCCCGGCCCGCCGGGTCGCGGACCGGGCAGTCGCGTAGTTC
>CAYGCC010000252.1:0-2081 GCA_964348165.1 uncultured Gemmatimonadota bacterium
GGGATTCAGGTCGTGGGCTTTCCCGCCGGGGCGGCGGGCCCAGAGGCCGTCGAGCGGTTGCTCGGCGACAACGCGATGGCCGACCGCCTGCGGATGATCTTCATCGAGACGCCGGCGAACCCGACCAACGATCTGGTCGACATCGCGCATTGCACGGAGCTGGCGCGCCGCAACGGAAACGGCCGCAAAGTCGTGGTTGCCGTGGACAACACCTTTCTCGGGCCGCTATTTCAGCATCCGCTCAAGCACGGTGCCGATCTCGTGGTCTACTCGGCCACCAAGTTCATCGGCGGGCATAGCGACCTGATCGCCGGCGCCGTGTTGGGCGGGGAGGATCTGATCGACGACATCCGGCGCACCCGTACGTTTCTGGGAACGGCATCCGAGCCGTGGACGGGCTGGCTGCTGCTGCGCAGCATGGAGACGCTGAAGATGCGGATGACAGCGCAGATGAAGAACGCCCGCTACGTGGCCGACTTCCTGGCCGAGCACCCGAAGGTGGACCGAGTTCACTACCTGGGCCACATCACCGAGGAGCACCCGCAGTACGAGGTGTATCGCAGCCAGTGCGTGGCCCCCGGTGGCATGGTGGCCTTCGATATCCGCGGCGGCGAAGCGGAAGCTTTCCGCTTCCTCAACGCCTTGAAGCTGTTTCACCTGGCTGTGAGTCTGGGGGGCACCGAGTCGCTGGCGGAGCATCCGGCGACGATGACGCACGCCGACGTGCCGGTTGAGGATCAGCCGCGCATGGGCATCACGCCGGCGCTGGTCCGGCTCTCGATCGGCGTCGAGCACCCGGAGGATCTGATCGCCGACCTCGATCAGGCGCTGGCGTCCGTGTAGAAGGGGCGGGGGGGAGCGCTGGGAACGCGGGACCGGGCCGCCACGAAACTTCCGGCCCTCAACCTTCCTGCGCCGCCGCCGAGGGCGTGCGCCGGTTCCTCAACCAGCGGACGGTGCGGCGCACGCCTTCGGCGTTGTCGATCTCGGGCCTCCAGCCGAGCTCGCGGCGTGCCCGCAACCCATCCAGCAGGATGGCACATTCATCCAGGTAGGAGAGCTCGGAGCGGCCGCGGCCGTCGCGCCCGAGGCGGCCGAGGATTCTCAGCCAGCGGCGCGACAGCCATCGAATTCTGGGCTCCCCCCCGGCCAACTTGAAGATCAGCGCAGCGAAATCCCGCGGCGTGATCGGGGCGAAGCCAGGCGCGTGGTAGTCCCGGCCCCGAGCATGGGGACGGCCGAGCGGGGCCACCAGAGCCCGGGCGGCGTCGTCGATGTAGATGAACTCCACCGGCCGGTCCAGGTCGCCTGGGAAACGCACGGTCTTGCCGGCCATCGCCCGCTCGAACAACGTGTGCAGCGGCCCTTTCAACACGCCGGGCCCATAGACCTCGGGAAAGCGGACCACGGTGCCGCCCTCGGCCGTCACCGCCCTCTCCAGTTCGGCCCTCACCACCCCCAGCCTCGACGAGCTGTTCTTGGGGTGCTCGGGTTGCAGCCGCCCTTTCCCGCCGACGCCGTAAACCCAAGGGACACCCGGGTAGATGAACGATCCGCCGGGCCGCAACGCCTCCAGGGTGTGCCGCAACGCATCCCAGTTGTGGGCGAACTCCCCGGTTGGAAAGTCCACGCAGTGAACCACGGCTTCCGACCCGGAGATCATCTCGGCCACCGCCGTCCGGTCCAGCACATCGCCCTCCACCACCTCGACCCGGTCCTCTCGACAGCGGCCGGCCAGCGCCTGCGGCCGTCGGACGAAGGCCCGGACCTGGTGTCCGGCTCGCACCAGCATGTTCACGGCGGCCAGGCCGATCGTTCCCGAAGCTCCGGTGACGGTGACGCG
Organism: uncultured Gemmatimonadota bacterium; assembly: GCA_964348165.1. Classification (GTDB taxonomy): domain Bacteria; phylum Gemmatimonadota; class Gemmatimonadetes; order Palauibacterales; family KS3-K002; genus CAYGAJ01. Next base: position 1,844 of record CAYGCC010000252.1, read on the forward strand.
CATCGCTCCGCAACTTATCATGCTTTCGCGGGTATCGCGACGAACGGCTGCCGTGTTGGCAGCGTCAGGCCCCGGGCAAAGGGCTGGAAGCTGGCCAGCAGGCGGTCCTCCGCCGAAGTCGTGGCGCCCTGAGCGCGGGGCGCGGCCCGGGCGTGAGATTATGCCAGGCTGGCGCGATTCGCCTGGCACGGAGGGTGCAACTCTATGGAGGCCTTGGGGCTCGCCCGCGGGGCGGGGG
>CAYGCC010000253.1:0-10361 GCA_964348165.1 uncultured Gemmatimonadota bacterium
CGCGTGCTGTCACGCGAGACGATCGAGCGCGTCTACGGCTGGTCGGTGGTGGTGGGCGCGCACCCGGGGCCGGGGCGGGATGTGGGGGCACCGCAGATCGTCCCTCTGGCCGGTGAGGAGCCCTGAGGCTGGGCCCTCAGGCTGGACGTGGGTTTTGCGGAGCCTTACACCACGGGCGATGGCCATAGCTTCATGGCCACGAGGTCCAGCAACAGAACGGCGACGCCGGCTCTCCAAAGGATGTCACCCAGCTCCGAGCCCGCTGCGAACAGCGCTCCAACAAAAGCCAACAGACCCACTACGAACAGTCCGACCTGCATGACTTTCATATTCAACCTCCTGTAGCAAGAACTACCAGCGCGCGCGTCACGGCCCCGGCTCGCCCGCCACGGCGTCGGCGCCGCCGGGCCGGAACGGAGTCGGCAGTCGATGTTCGTCGTACCAGAAGGCGCCCGGGAAGCCGGCCTCGACCTCTTTCTTCTTCGCGCTCCAGCGCTCGATGTCGACGCGGAACACCGAGGTCCGGTCCAGCTCTTCCTGGGTGGACGGCCGGTAGTCGCGTTCCGGCTTCAGATGGGGCGCGTACTTGTCGAGCAGCAGCTGCAGCGCGTAGCTCTTCTCTCTGTCATCATCGACGACGCGGCCGCGCCCGAACACCGTCACACCCGCGTACTCGACGCTGAACTCGAGCGCCGTGTCGGCGGGGAGGAGCCGGCCCATCTCGCTGACGCTGAAGCAGGCGCGAGCATCGCCCTCGACGTTCGAGCGGGTGCGGCCGCTGCGGGCCGTGTGCAGGTAGATGGCGTTCGCCTTCTCGTCGTACACGTAGAGGTTCGTATTAATGAACGGCTGATCGTCGGCGATCGTGGCCAGCGCGCCCCACGCCCCTGAATGCAGGAAAGCGCGCACCCACTTTTCGTCCTCGACCGCTCGGTCGCGCCGTCGCATCTCCTCGGGCCCTTTCTTCTTGCTCGCGGCCATCCGCACCCTCCCCTCGTCCGGGATTTTCTCTTATTTATAGGACTCGAGCTCAGCCGCGCGAAACACGCCGCTTGCGGCCCGGCCCACAGCGGGCGAGCCGAGGAGCCGTTCCCATGCCGAAAACCCCGATCCACGCCGGAACCTCCGGCTTCTCCTACCCGGAGTGGAAAGGCTCATTCTATCCCGAGGTGCTGCCCCAGTCCAAGTTCCTCGAATACTACGCGGGGAAGTTCTCCACCGTCGAGATCAACAATACGTTCTACCGCTTCCCGGCGGCGAAGCTGCTGGAGGGGTGGCGCGACGGAACGCCCGACGGCTTCACCTTCGCGGTCAAGGCCAACCAGGGGATCACGCACCGGGGCCGGCTGCACAACGTCGACGAGCTGACCCGCGACTTCATCGACCGCTGCCGCCTGCTGGAAGGCAAGCTGGGACCCATCCTCTTTCAGCTGCCCCCCAACTTCAAGCGCGACGACGAGCGGCTCCAGAATTTCCTCGACATCCTCGACCCGCGGCTGCGCTACACCTTCGAGTTTCGGCACGCGAGCTGGTTCGACGATACCGTGTTCGAGATGCTGTCGGGCGCCGGCGCCGCTCTCTGCGTCTCGGAAGGCGACGCACTCGACACGCCGCGCCTGGCCACCGGCAAGTTCGTCTACGTTCGCCTGCGCAAGGAAGCGTACGCGGATGAAGAGCTGGCCGATTGGCACGCCTGGATGAGCCGGCAGGCCGAGGAGGGGCGCGAGGTCTTCACCTACCTCAAGCACGACGAAGAAGGGGCATCGCCCGAATACGCGCTTCGCCTGCTGGCCGGACCGCCGGCCTGAGGCCCGGCGCGGGCCACGGGCGACGCTTGCCGGACGCTTGGGGCTACCCCATGTTAATGCGCCTTTCGCAAAACACGCTAAGCAGACAAACGGGGCGCGCTATCGGGTTGGGGTCCGCCGGCGTCGCTCCAGCGCCGAATACCCAGGGAGGCAGTCGACATGGCCGGAATCTATCGTTCGCTCTACTACGCCGACGTGACTGTGGGAAGCGGCGGCAGGCTCACCATCCCTCAGGAGATCCGCGAGGATCTCAAGATCGAAGACGGCAATACGCTGACGCTGAGGGTCGAGGAGAGCCCGGACGGGCAACGGCAGATGGTGATCTGGAAATCGGCTCAGCAGGCCGAAGAGTAGCGAATCACGCAGCGGCCTGCCGGCCTCGGGGGTGAGGGTCGGCAGCGCCTGTGCTCGTCTAGTGAGTCACCCCGTGGATGTAGTCTTTCAGCAGGCGGTTCTCGAATTCCGTCGCGCGCAGGTGGGAATTGACCACGTCCCCGATCGAGATGATGCCCACCAGCTTCTCTTTCTCCAGCACCGGCAGGTGGCGGATCCGATTCTTGGTCATGATCCCCATGACGTAATCGAGGTCATCCTCCGGGACACCGATGATCACGTTCTTGGTCATGATGTCCGCCACCGGCGTCTCCTTCAGGCTCTCGCAGCGCGCCGCACCCTCTCGCAGGATGTCACGCTCGGTGATGATCCCGACGACCGAGCCGCCATCTGTGACCACCAGGCTTCCGATGTTGTGCTTCACTAGGGTTTGGAGGGCTCCGTGAACAGTCTGGCGGGGCTCGATTGTTACGACGTGATCCCCCTTCTGCCGGAGGATGTCTCGGATTCGCATGGTTGGGGCTCCTTTCGGCAGACGCCACCCGGGTGGGCGCGCCCGTTGCCGGGTTGACCCTGGGCGCCTGTTGGTCACGAGGCGATGGGTGCGGGGGTACCGCACATTATTGGCCTCCGTCGGGTTCCACCGCCAGCCCCGAGTAATAAATGTCACGCATCTTACTCTTGCTCTCCACCCACACCTACCGCGCCGAGGACTTCCTTGCCGCCGCCCACCAGCTGGGCGTGGAGGTGGCCGTCGCCGCCGACGGCAGTCAGGCCCTGGCCGACCTGGTGCCCGACGCGACGCTCGAGCTCGACTTCCGAGACCTGGATGCCGCGGTCGAGACGATCTCGGCCTACGCCAGCCGCAACCGGCTGGACGCGATCGTCTCGGCCGAAGACGAGGGCGCCCTGCTGGCGGCGCGGGCCTCGGCGGCGCTGGGGCTGCCACACAACACGCCCGAATCGGTGGAATTGGCCCGCTACAAGCACCGCATGCGTGAGGCGCTGGCGCGGGCCGGCCTCCCCTCCCCGGGGCACCGCCTATTCTCGATCCACGACGACCCGGTCGATGCCGCCGGTCAGGTCGCTTACCCCTGCGTCCTCAAGCCCGTCTTCCTTTCGGCGAGTCGCGGCGTGATCCGGGCGAACAACAAGGAGGAGTTCGTCGCGGCAATTCGGCGGATCTCCGCGATACTCCGATCACCGGACGTGGTGGAGCGCCGGGACGAGTCGGCGACGCTGTTGCTCGTCGAGGATTTTGTGCCGGGAGACGAGGTGGCGCTGGAGGGACTGCTCAGCGCCGGCAAGTTGAAGGTGCTGGCGTTATTCGACAAGCCCGACCCGCTGGAGGGACCGTTTTTCGCGGAGACGCTGTATGTGACGCCATCGCGCCGGCCGCCGGCCCAGCAGCGCGAGCTGGCCGAGTGCGTAGCGGCCACCGCCCGGGCGCTGGGCTTGCACCACGGGCCGCTTCATGCGGAGCTGCGAATCAACGACGAAGGGATCTGGATGATCGAGATCGCACCCCGCTCGATCGGCGGCCTCTGCTCGCGGACGCTGCGCTTCGGAGCCGGCATCTCGCTGGAGGAGCTGATACTTCGGCACGCGGTCGGGCTGGGGATTGAGGGGCTCTCGCGGGAGGAGCGGGCTGCCGGGGTGCTGATGATCCCGACGCCGCGAGCCGGGGTCCTTCAGGCCGTTCTCGGGGTGGCGGCGGCCGAGGCGGTGAAAGGGATCCGTGGGATCCACATCAGCATCCCCCTGGGCCAGGAGGTCGTCCCCCTCCCCGAAGGCCACCAGTACCTGGGCTTCATCTTCGCGGCCGCCGAAACGCCGGCACAGGTCGAGGCGGCGCTCCGCAAAGCACATCGGCGGCTCGACCTGGTGATCGGGCCGCCGGCTGGAGAAAGCTGAACGAGCGGGCGTGCTACCGTCTCGCGCTACTTGGCCCCCTGGTAATAGGGGTTGGTGCCGCGAGCGTGATCGGTGACATCCACCACCTCGGTGATCTGCGGAAAGCTCTCCTTGAGCATCCGTTCGATCCCCTGCTTCAACGTGACCGTGGCCATCCCGCAGCCCTGGCAGCCACCGGCGAGCTGCACGTAGACGATGTTGTCTTGCACGTCCACCAACGATACGCGCCCCCCGTGCATGGCCACCGCCGGGTTGATTCGATACTCGATCACGCTCGATACCGCCTCGGCCAGCTCGCCCGTCGGTGGTTCGGCGCCCAGCGGTTTGATGTTGGGGTTCTCGACCTGGAAGCCGCCGCCGTGGACCGTCTCGATCCAATCCACCCGGGCACCTTCCAGTCGCTCAGCGCTCTGTCCGTCGACATAGACCATGAAGCCGCCGCCGTCGACGACCTGGTCGTCGGGCTTCTGGTCCGATTCATCAACGAGGCTCAATTCGTACTCGGGCGCCAGCGGGCTGCCCGGCTGCACCGCCACCCGCAGCGCGACGGGGCTCTCCTCCTGATCGATGAACGACCGGACCCGTTCTTTGGCTTTATCCGTAAACGTCAGCATCGGCCAACTCCTCCGAGGCTCGTTAGAAAGCGCGGCCGCCTGGCCGCGCCGCCTCTTCAACGCTTAATATACCCGCGTGTTCCCGCAATATAACAGGTCGCGGCGGTCATGCAGCCGCCGCGCCATCTGAAGCCGCTGGCAGGAGGCGCGAGTGACTTCCCCGACCCGGATCCGCGTGGCGCAGGGTGACATCACAGAGTTCAAAGGCGATGCCATCGTCAATGCCGCGAACAACCGGCTGAAGTTGGGCGCCGGCGTCGCTGGCGCCATCGCCCGCAGGGGCGGCCCGGCAATCCAGCGCGAGTGCGACGAGCACGGGCCCATTCGGGTGGGCGAGGCGGCGATCACCGGGGCCGGCAACCTGGGCGCGCGCTTTGTCATCCACGCCGCGGCCATGGGCGACCAGCCGGCCAGCCGCGAATCGATCGGGGGCGCGACGCGGCACTCGCTTGAGCTGGCGGATCAGAACGGCGTCAAGACGATCGCATTCCCGATCCTCGCCTCGGGGATCGCCGGCTTCGGCCTCGAGGAGGCGACGCGCATCATGACGCAGACGATTCGCGATTACCTGAAGCGCGGCGATTCGCGTATCGATGAGGTGACGCTCTACGGTTACTCGGCGGCGGATGCCGAAGCCGTGCGCCGGGTGGTCGAGGAGCCGTCAACCGCCTAGCGCGTTCAGCACCTGATCGCCGTGGCCCTTCGGCTTCACTTTGCTGAAGACCTCGGCGATCACCCCTTTCTCGTCGATCAGGAAGGTGGTCCTGAGAATCCCATCGTAGGTCTTGCCATACATCTTCTTCTCACCCCAGGCGCCATAGGCTTCCGCCACTTTGTGGTCCCGGTCGGCCAGAAGGGTGAAGGGAAGCTCGTACTTCGCCTTGAACTCCTGGTGCGACTTGACGCTGTCGGGGCTCACCCCCAGGACCGTGGCGCCCCGACTCTCGATGTCGGGAAGCCGGTCGCGGAACTCGCAAGCCTCGGTGGTACAACCGGAGGTGTCGTCCTTCGGATAGAAGTAAAGGATTACTTTCTGTCCCCGCAGATCGGACAGGCGAACCGTCTCGTCGCCGTCCGACAGTAATTCGAAGTCGGGGGCCTTGTCGCCAGCTTTGAGCACTGCGCTCCTCCATTCTTCTCGAGACACGAGTGGGCGGCTATGTTTGCCGAGGCGCCGGATTATGGGGGCTATCGACACCTGCCGCAAACGGGTCTTTCCACGCGTCGCCCCGCCTGGTCCTTGCGACCGGCGCCCTCCTCGCGCTAAAACCTAAGTCCCCGTCTTGAACGCGACTCATCGGGCACGACGACCTTATGACCTCGAACGGCTGGACTCCCGAGCGCTTTGAAAGGATCGCCGATTTCTGGGCCGACAAGCTGGTCCTGGAATCCGCGGCCCTCGACGTCTACGGCCAACTGGCCGAGAGGCCGCTGGGCCCCGAGCAGCTGGCTACGCGGCTGCGGCTGGATGCCCGGGCCACGCTCTTGTTTTTGGACGCGCTGGCGGGGCTGGGGCTGCTCAACAAGGTGGGCCGGCGGTACGTCAACAGCGAGGTCGCCGAGCGTTATCTCGTCCCATCATCCCCCGACTACCTGGGCCACCGACTGATCTCCGCCAAGAACCAGTGGGAGCTGTGGAGCCACCTGCCCGAGGCGCTGCGGACCGGCGAACGGCAGCGGGAGGCGCGGATCTTTCAGGACGACCCGGAGGCCGCTCGCCACCTGCTGCTGGCCCTCCACCAGGACGCCCGCTCCCGCGCCACCGACATTCTTGACCGCGGGCTCATCGATTTGAAGAAGCGGCGGCGCCTGCTCGACCTCGGCGGCGGCGCGGGCACCTACACCGTGGTCTTCTGCCGGGCCTACCCGCAGCTTCAGGCCACGCTGGTGGACCGGCCGATCGCCGCGGCGCTGGCCCGCGACGTCGTGTCCTCGGCGGGGCTGGAAGATCGGATCACGGTTCTGGACACGGACGTGGACGAACGCGAGCTACCCAGCGACTACGATTTCATCTGGATCTCGAATGTGATCCACAGCCGCAGCTTCAACGCCAACCGCGCCCTGTTCGAACGGCTGTACCGCCGCACTCGGCTCGGGGGCGAAGTCGCTGTGCACGACATCATCTTGGAAGAAGACCGCACCCAGCCGGCCCGAGGCGCCGTCTTCTCGATTCACATGCTGCTGAGCAACGGGGTGGGCCGCTGTTATACCTATCATGACGTGCACACCTGGCTGACGGGGGCGGGTTATCGAGACGTGCGCTGGATGCGCGACGAGTCCGACTTTTCCATCGTGATCGGCAGGCGCTGAGGATGGACGACAACCAAGCCGCACAGGTTTCGGTAGACGGTTTTCAGTAGACGGTAGACGGTAGACGGTAGACTGTGGGCAGTAGACCGTGACATCGGAACCGCCAACCGTCCACGGTCCACCGTCTACCGCTTACCGTCCACCGGACACCGTCTACCGTCTACCGTCTACCGATTACCGGTTACCGAGACCGTGTTCAGAACAACGACAGCTGAGGGTCCAGCTCGTCCGGCTTCACCACCGGCTGCCCCAGGCGCTGGAGCAGGCGGCGCGCGCTGGCGGGTGAATGGCCTTCGTAGTGGTTGTTGAAGAAGCCGTACACCTCGCGCACCTGTCCGGACAACTCTTCGAGCACGCGAGCCCACTCTTCCAGCTCGTGGGTGCGATCGATCTGAGTCTCCGCGTAGCTGGCGAGATGAGGCCGGTCGCCCATCCAGCGGATATAAGCCAGGTCCGCCGTCGGTCTTAGCGCCGCTTGCATGGACGGCTCTCGCGCGATCCAGGGCCCATCCGAGAGTGCCTGTGCGACGCCCGAGGCACGCAGCAGCTCCCGGACCTCGGGGGTCAGCCAGCCTTGATGGCGGAATTCCACCGCGAAGCGCAGGCCCGGCGGCAGGCGCTTCAGGAACGCGTTCAGCGCCGGGCGCTGCTCGGGCGTGAAGTCGGGCGGCAGCTGGACGAGGATGACGCCCAGCTTCTCCTCGAGCAGCTCGGCGCGCTGGCAGAACACCTTCAGTACCTCATCGCCCCCTCGCAAACGGCGCTCGTGGGTCAGCTCGCTGGGGAGCTTGAGAGCAAAGCGGAAGTTCTGGGGCGTGCGCTCGAACCAGCCCAGGAAGTGCGAGGCCGGCGGTACGGCGTAGAACGAGCTGTCCACCTCGACGGCGGAAAACGCCCGGGCGTAGACGCTGAGGAAGCGCGAGCTGGACGTGCCCTCGGGATAGAAGGGGCCGAGCCAGTCTGGATAGGACCAGCCCTGGGTGCCGATGTGGAACCGCGTCGTCACTGGTCGTCAGCCGCGCCTCGGTCGCGACGGCCGCAACTCCACGCGGCTGGGCAGCGCCCGATCTTCGTGCTCGATCAGTTGGAGGACGACCCGGGCGACGTCGCCCGGCGTGAGCTTCCACGAGTCGCCCGACGGCTCTTTCTCGTTGAAGTGGGTGTCCACCGTGCCCGGCATCACGCAGCTCACGCGGATCCCGTGGTCCCGCACGTCCAGCATCAGCGCCTCGCTGAACCCGAGCAGGCCGAACTTGGACGCGTTGTAGGCGGTGCCGCCGGCGAAGGCGTAGCGGCCGGCCAGGCTGCCGATGGTGATAATCCAGCCACCGCCGCGCCTCTTCATCTCCGGCACAGCCAGATGGCAGCAGTGGTAGACACCGGTCAGGTTCGTGTCGATCACCTGGTGCCACGACTCGGGCGTGATCTCATCGACTGACCCAAACCCGCCACCCACACCGGCGTTGGCCACCAGGATGTCCAGGCCGCCAAACTTCTGGACCGCGCTTCGCACGAGGCGCCTGACGTCATCCAAGCTGCGCACATCGACCTGCAGGCCGATCACGCGACCGCCGCCGGAGCCGGCCAACCGAGCGGCCGCCGCTTCCGCCTCGGCGCCGCGACGCGAGCAAAGCACCACGTCCGCGCCGGCCTCCACCAGCGTCGCGGCGATCGCCCGTCCGATCCCTTTGCTGCCACCAGTGACGACGGCGGATTTTCCCCGCAGATCCGACATGTCAAAAGCCTCCCTGTCTTCTGAGTCTGGGACGAGACTCCAGCGTGCCCGACGAGGGTGCGGAACGCAAGGCCGCTATGCTTTCCAGGAGATGCGTCAGGTGACCAGCCAGGATGGCGCCGGGTACTTCAGTCGCGGTCAGGTGCCGGCCGCCGGGGAGGCCGTTTCCCGCAGCATCGGCTCGAGAACCTTCCACACGTTGTCGGCCACGACGCGGTGGCCTTCAGCGGTCGGGTGGTTGCCATCCAGCTGATTGAGCTCCGGCCGGCCGGCCACGTTGTCCAGCAGGAAGGGGATGAGCTGGGCACCGTTCTCTGCCGCCAGTTGTTCGAACGCCGCCGCGAACTCGCGGCCGTACGGCTCGCCCAGGTTGGGCGCCGCCTGCATACCGGCTATAATGACCCGCGCCCGCGGGTGGGCGGCGCGGGTTCGGTCGATGATCTCCTGCAGGTTGGCGCGCATGGCCCGGAGGTCCTGGCCACGCAGCATGTCGTTGGCGCCAAGTTCCAGGGCGAGCACCGCGATCGGCTGCCGGAGCAGCCAATCGATCCGCCGCAACCCGCCCGCCGACGTCTCACCGCTGACGCCGGCGTTCACCACGCGAAACCTCAGCCCGACCGAGTCGAGCTAATCCTGGATGAGCGCCGGATAGGCCTGGTCGGCGGCCAGGCCGTAGCCCGCCGTGAGGCTGGTGCCGAGAAACAGAACGACAGCGGTCTCGCCACTGCCGGCTGAAACCTCGGCGCCCGGCGCGCGTAGAAGATGCTGCGGATTCTCTGAGCCACAGGCGACGGCCAACAGCCCAAGCGCAAAGACGATTGTGACTCGACCCATGATCATCGTCGCAGAGGGACTCGAACAAACATATCTCAGCGGCGACCAGCCTCTTACCGTGCTAAAAGAGATCGATCTCGAGATCGAAGCCGGCGGGGTGGTCGCCATCGTTGGCCCCTCGGGCTCCGGAAAAACCACGCTGCTCGGGCTGCTCGCGGGCCTCGACCTACCCTCGGCCGGCAGCGTGACCCTGGACGGCCAGAACCTGAGCGAGCTGAGCGAGGACGAGCGCGCCCTCCTCCGTGCCGAGAAATTAGGCTTCGTGTTCCAAACTTTCCAGCTCATCCCTACGCTCACCGCTCTGGAGAACGTCCTTGTCCCCATCGAGCTGCAAGCGGCGGGCGGGCAGCGAAACGGTGCCGCAGCCGAGGAGCGGGCCCGCGACCTGCTGACCCGGGTTGGCCTGGCCGACCGGGCCCATCATTATCCGGCCCAACTCTCCGGCGGCGAACAGCAACGCGTCGGGCTGGCCCGAGCCTTTGCCAACCGGCCTAGAATCTTGATGGCCGACGAGCCGACAGGCAACCTCGACGCCGAGACCGGCCACCACGTGATCGATCTCATGGTGCGTCTCAATCTCGAGGAAGGGACGACATTGGTCCTCGTAACCCACGACGTCGAACTGGCTTCCAAGGCTCACCGGATCGTACGTTTGTCCGGCGGCCGGATCGTCGCGGACGAACGGGTCGCGGCACCGTGAGTCTGCGCTTCACGCTGGCGATGGTACGGCGCGAGGGCCGGTCAACACGCCGACGGCTCTCGCTCTACATGGTGGCCGTCACGCTGGGTGTGGCCGCGCTCGTCGCCATCAAC
>CAYGCC010000254.1:0-11260 GCA_964348165.1 uncultured Gemmatimonadota bacterium
CGTGGGTGTGGCGCGACGGCTTTTGGGCCGCAGCGCCTGGGTGGGCCAGTCGGTTCACGAAGTCGAGGCGGCGGCGGCGTGCGAAGCCGACGTCGCGCTGCTGGGTAACATCTATGCCACGGAATCACACCCGGACCGTCCGCCGCTGGGGATCGAGGCGGTAAAGCGGGCGGCGGAGCTGCCGCGACCAATCCTGGCGATTGGGGGTATCACACCGAAAAGGGCGGCCGAGGTTGTGGACGCCGGCGCCTGGGGCGTGGCGGTGCTCGGCGGGGTCTGGGGAGAGAACGACCCCGCGGGCGCGGTCAGACGTTACCTGGAGGCTCTGGAAACGACGTCGCGCTGGGGCGCCACAGCCAACGGCAAGCGGAGCGGTCGAGATTAGTATGAGCGGTTCGAACCAAGGCATCACGATCACCCTGAATGGCGAAGAGCGAGGCGTACCGAAGGGGCTGACCGTTCAGGCGCTTTTGGCGCACCTTCACCTTCATGAGGGGATGGTGGTGGTGGAACGCAACCGCGAGATCGTGCGGCGCGGCGAGCACGACAAGGTCATGGTCAGCGAGGGCGACACGATCGAACTCGTCCATTTCGTCGGTGGAGGCTGAGCGCGCGCAGCCAGCTGGGGATGCGAGAGTATCAGGAGGTGAGTGCTAGATGTCTGTAGTTGGCGGGAAACTGGATGTCCTCGACGAAGCGCTGGTGATTGCAGGACAAAGCTTTAAGTCCCGGCTGATCGTTGGCACCGGGAAATACCAGGACAACGATTCGATGGTTGAGGCGATCACCGCCTCGGGGGCCGAGATCGTCACCGTCGCCGTGCGCCGTATCGATCTCGATCGCACGAAGGAACAGGGGATTCTCTATCATCTTGACCGAGACCGTTGGCTCCTGCTGCCGAATACCGCGGGCTGCTATACGGCGGACGAGGCGATCCGCTACGCCCGCCTGGGACGGGCGGCGGGATTCACCGACTGGATCAAGCTCGAAGTGATTGGAGACCAGGATACGCTGCTCCCGGACGTCGAGGGTTTACTCGAAGCCACGCGCACCCTGGTTGCCGACGGTTTCAAGGTGTTGGCCTACACCAACGAGGATCTGGTCACCGCGCTCAAGCTGGAGGACCTGGGCGCGTCGGCGGTCATGCCGCTCGCCTCTCCCATCGGCAGTGGGCTGGGGCTGCTGAACCCGTTCAACATTCGGCTGATCAAGAGCCGGCTGAGCGTTCCGGTTATTGTCGATGCCGGAGTTGGCACGGCATCCGATGCCTGTATCACGATGGAGCAGGGCGTCGACGGCATCCTGATGAATACGGCGATCGCAGAGGCGCGCGACCCGGTTCGTATGGCTCTGGCGATGAAGCGGGCCACAGAGGCTGGCCGGCTGGCGTACCTATCTGGTCGTATGCCTCGGCGCGAGCAGGCCGCACCCTCGAGCCCGACGTCCGGGATGCTGGATTGAAGGTCGAGTCCTGACGATTCCCGAGACGATTGCCCCGGCGCGAGGCGCGGCCCTCGGGGTGCTCCGGGCCGTTCGGGAAGGTGCGTTCGCCGATCACGCCTTCGAGCGGGTCGCCGACTCGCTGAGCGAGCCCGATCGTCGATTGACGCAGGAGCTGGCGTACGGGGTGCTGCGCTTGCGAGGCCGGCTCGATTACGTCATCGATCGCCTGGTCAGGCGCGGAAAGCGAAGCCTGGAGCCGGAGGTCCTGGACATCCTCCGCCTCGGTGTCTACCAGCTGTTGGAGCTGGACCGGGTCCCGGCGTACGCGGCAGTGTCGGACGCCGTCGAGGCCGCCAAGTTCGCTGGAGGGAAGGGGGCCGCCTCTCTCGCCAACGCGGTTCTGCGACGGCTGAGTCGGGAGTCTTACGGACCAACGGGCTTTCCCCACCCGGATCGCGATCCGGCAGCATTTCTGGCCGCCTGGGGGTCGCACCCCCGTTGGATGATCGATCGTTGGCTCGAGCGCTGGCCCGCTGCCGAAGTGCGTGGGCTCGTCGACTACAACAATCGGCGGCCGTTGGTGTACCTGAGTGTGTTGAGCGACCGTGATGGGGCTGTCGAGCGACTGCGCGCCGTCGGGCTGCAGGCGCAGCCGTCCGGGCTGTCGGGCACGTCCATACGTGTCGACTCTGCGGTGGTGCAGCAGGCGCTGGAGCTGGTGCCCGCGGTGGTCCAGGATCCGGGCGCCGCGGCGGTGGTGGACTACGCGTCTCCGGTCCCCGGCAGCCGCATCGCTGATCTGTGCGCCGCGCCGGGCGGCAAAGCGGCGCTGCTCGCGGGACGCGGTCACGAGGTCTGGGGGTTGGAGGCCAGCCGGGTCCGAATGGCGAAGTTGGTGGCGAACCGGGACCGACTCGGTCTCGCTCGGCTGCACCCGGTGTTGGCGGATTCCAAGCGACCGCCGCTTAAGTCGGCCACCCTGGTACTGATCGACGCGCCGTGTAGCGGGACCGGCACGCTGGCGAGGAACCCGGACCTGCGCTGGCGTCTGCGGGCTGCTGACTTGCGCGCGCTGGTCGAAGTGCAGCGACGGTTGCTCGAGTCGGGGGCCGACCTGGTCGCGGTCGGCGGATACCTGGTGTACGCCACCTGCTCGCTGGAACCGGAGGAGAATGAGGGGCAAGTGATGGAGTTTCTGGCTCGGCGGCGTGACTTCGCGCCGGACCCGCCGCCGGCATCCGCAGTGCCGGCTGAGCTTGTGGGGCGGCAGGGAGAGCTCCGTATCGTCCCGCACCGTCACGAAGCCGATGGCGCATATGCCGCACGACTACGGCGACGATCCGCCTAAGACGGCGGCCCGCCCGTGGCACCGCCTGCGAGGGTGGTATCGATCGCTGACTGCCGCCGGGCGGGTGTTGGTCTCGATTATGGCTGTCGCGGTCAGCGGCCTGATCATCGGTTACGGTGTGGCTGCGGTCGTGGTCTTTCCTTCGGAGAACTCGGGGACGATCCTGACGCGCGTTCCCGAGTTGGTCGGACAGAGTTCGGCCGAGGCGCGCCGACGGATCGAGCGGGCGGGCCTCGTTTTCAACGAGACGGCCGCTCTAATCCATCCAGCGGCAGCCGGTACGGTGCTGGCCCAAGAGCCGCTGGCCGGTCAGGTCGCCAGTCCGGGCTCGCCGGTCGAGGTGACGGTGAGCCTCGGGCCGAAGCGGAAGTCGGTGCCGAACGTGGTCGGCCTCGGGCACGAGCAGGCTCAGTCCGTCCTCGCCCGGGCGGGGTATCGCAGCGAACTGGTCTGGGTGGATGCAGACGAGGCTGTGGGTGCGGTCGTGGACACTCGACCCGCGGCGGGGGCGCCGCTGGAGCAGGAGGCGCCCGTGCGCATCACCGTGAGCGCCGGGATGCCGCGGGTTGCCGTACCGGACCTGGTCAGCTTATCGCTGAGCCAGGCGCAAAGGGATCTGGAACGGCTCGGTCTACGTCTGGGAGTGGTTGGGCGCGATTCGGCGTCGCTTGCGGCGCCGGGGACAGTGCTGGGCCAGTCGCCAGCGGCTGGCGTTGTGGTGGAACGGGCCACGCGGATCAAGGTGACGGTGGCCACCGAGCCGGCGTTGGACGCGGCGGCCGATACAGCCGCCAGCCGTTGATGGGTATTGGAGGAAGAATGCGGCGTGGATTAGAGCGGGCACGCGCCGGCCACGTCGGTCGGCCCCCCACGGGGAGGCGCGGAGCGTTGGCGCCTCTCATAGCGATGGGAGCCGTGACGCTAGTGGCCGGCTGTGGGCCCGGTGTCGCTCGGGGCGTGGAAGTGGGCGATCAGGTGCCCGAATACAGTGCGCCCGACCTGGCCGGGGTGGAGATCGCTTTCGCTGACCTGCGAGGCCACGTCGTGCTGATCAACATCTGGGCGACGTGGTGCGGGCCCTGCCGCGTCGAGATGCCACCGATCCAGAAGAGCTACGCGCGCTTCAAGGACCGCGGGTTCACGGTCATCGCGGTGTCGATCGATTCCGGGCCCGGCTATCAGGAGAAAGTCTCGGCCTTCGCTGACGAGCTCGGGCTCGAGTTTCCGATCTTACTCGATCCGGAGGGACGCATCTCGCGGGTCATGCAGACGATCGGTGTTCCGGAGACGTTCGTTCTCGATCGTGAGGGTAGGATCGTCAAGCGGCTTATCGGCGCCGCCGACTGGGACTCTCCAACGAATCAGACCCTGATTGAAGAGCTGCTCGGGACGTAGGCGATGGACGACTGGCGCAGGAATTTGAAACGGAACTGGCTCTATATGCTCACGGGTACGCTGATCTCCGTGTTCCTTTGGATCGCCGTCAGCGCCGACACGGTCGAACAACGTACCCTGCCCGTGGATCTTCTCGTTGGAAACAACGACCGACGGTATGTGCTGACCGAGCAGGACCCCACGGACGAAGTCTCCGTCGGCTTCACCGGTCGCGCCGGCGACCTAGCGCTGCTCTCGCTCTCGCGCCCGCAGATTCTCGTCTCGATCGACTCTGTGCCGGCAGCCGATGTCGAGATGCCGCTGACGGCAAACATGGTCAAGAGCCGGGGTGGCCGTGAGCTGGTGGACGTGCGGGCGATAAGCGTACGCCCTAACCGTCTGAGCCTCCACTTCGAGCGCCGGAGCCGCAGACAGGTGCCGGTAGTCCCGTTGGTGCGGGTCACCCCGGCGCGCGGGTTTGCCGTCGCCGACTCGCCCCGCGCCGAGCCAAGCGCGGTGACGCTGGACGGGCCGGAAGACAAGGTCAACTCGATCGACACGTTGTTCACTCTGCCGATCACTCGCGATGGCGTACGCGAGCCCTTGAATCTCGAGGCGCCTCTTGACATCGATCCCGGCGCCGTCGAACTGACGCCGGCGAGCGTGCGGATCAGGCTGGGGATTGAGCCGCGCATCGAGCGTGTGTTCCCGGGGGTGCCGGTCAACCTCGTCGGCATCGCCACCGGCTACCGTGTCGAGCCACCGGTCGTGGACCTCCGCCTTTCTGGGCCGCGTGGCACGGTGAACGCGCTCAAGGCCGGGGAGCTGGTTCCCCGGGTGGAGGTCCAGGGGCCGGTCGAGCAGCCGTTGAAGTTGCCGGTTGTTCTCTCGTTGCCGAGTCCCTTCCTGACGGTCGAGGTCGTGCCGGATTCGGCTCGGGTTGTGCCGGCCGACGCGGAGGGGCTCTGAGCGCGGAGGTCGCCTGTAGAATGCTCGGCGCCGACTCATTGATCCTCGCCGTCGAGACGTCGTGTGATGACACTTCGGTGGCGCTGCTGGGTGGCGAGCGTGAGCTCTTGGGTCACGTGATCGCCACGCAGGACATGCACGTCGGTTTCGGTGGGGTGGTTCCCGAGGTCGCGTCCCGGGCGCAGTTGCAGGTGATCGACACCGTCGTCGAGCGGGCTCTCGCTCAGGCTGCCGTTCGCCTCGGCGATGTGACCGCTTTCGCCGTGACCGCCGGCCCGGGCTTGATCGGGTCGTTGCTCGTGGGGCTCAACTGGGTTAAGGCGGCCGCGTATGCGCTGAGCCGTCCTTTTCTCGGGATCCATCATATGGAGGGGCACCTCTTCGCGACGGCGCTGGAAGACGACGCGGCGCAGCCACCATTCGTGGCGCTGCTGGTCTCGGGTGGGCATACGCTGTTGCTCTTCGCCGAAGCGTGGGGCCGTTACCGGCTCCTCGGGCAGACTCGGGACGACGCTGCCGGCGAGGCCTTCGACAAGGTGGCGCGGCTGCTGGGGCTCGGTTACCCGGGCGGTCCGGCGATCGAGCGTTTGGCGCGGGAGGGTGAACCGGACCGCCAACCCTTCTCGGTGCCGATGGTGAAAGCCGGCCAGCAGCCGCACGACGACGACTACTACGATATGTCGTTCAGCGGACTGAAGACCGCGGTGTTGATGAGGGTCCGCGAGCTGAAAGCGCAGGAGGGCCTAGACGACGAGATCGCCCATCTGGCCGCCGGCTTTCAACGGGCGGCCGTCGATCAGCTCGTGGAGAAGACGTTGCGGGCGGTGAAGGAGACAGGCTGTGCGCGTGTGGTTCTGGGCGGTGGCGTAGCCCGCAACCAGACGCTAGCTGAAACTGTGCGCCGTCGCTTGCCGCCCGCGGGGCAGGTCTTTGTACCGTCGCCGCGACTCGCCACGGACAACGCCGCGATGGTGGCCCGCGCCGCCTACTTTCGCTTGGGTTGCGGAGAGCGGAGCGGTCTCGATCTCAACGCTCGCGCGGACCTTCCGATGCCGGGAATCGTCTAACTCGGCTGATCTTTGCGCGACGCGACCTCGAGGCAGAGGCAAACGAATGTACCCAGTACTTTTCAGGTTCAAGGGGTTCGAGTTGACCAGCTTCGGTCTGATGCTCGGCCTCGCCTTCCTGACGGCGGGCTGGCTGACGAGCCTCGAGTTGCAGCGCAAGGGTTACCAGAAAGATGTGGCTTGGACGCTGCTCATGGGTGCGCTGATCGGTGGGATCGTCGGGGCGAAACTCTACTACGCCTTTCTCAACTGGCCGGTCCTTGTGCGCTATCCCTTGCAGACGCTCTTCTCGCGCGCTGGACTGGTCTGGTACGGCGGGTTCACTGGCGGCTGCTTGGGCGTCATCTACCTGGCACGGCGCGAAAAGCTGCCGATCGGCAAGGTGGCGGATGCTGTGGGCGCCAGTTTGCCGCTTGCCTATGCCGTAGGTCGGGTCGGCTGCTTTCTGGTGGGCGACGACTATGGGCGACCCACGGACAGCTGGGCCGGCCTGGCGTTCCCGCAGGGGTCGCCGCCGTCGACGGCAGAGAACCTGCGCGAGTTTTTCGGTGTGGCGGTGCCTGACTCCATACCGGGGGAGACGGTGATGTCGGTGCACCCAACCCAACTGTACGAGGTCGCGCTCTCGACATTGATCTTCGTCTTGATCTGGCGGCTGCGGAAACATCCGCATCGCGCGGGCTGGCTTTTCATGGTCTACTTGATCTTGGCCGGTCTGGAGCGAGGCGTGGTCGAGCTGTTCCGAGCCAAGGACGATCGTTTCTTTGGCCCGTTCACGCTGGCACAACTCATCAGCCTGGCGGTGATCGTCGGGGGTGCCTACGGCGCCTGGCGGCTCACGCGGCGCTGGCGCGCCGAGCCGGCGGGCGCCACCGCCCCTTGAGGTGAAGCGACGAGGCCGCAACGGTGCCAACGCTACTGCACGTTTCCGACCTCCACTTTGGCAAGCCCTTCCTACCGGAGGTCGCGGCGGCCGTGCTGGAACAGAGCCGGGAGCTCGAACCCGATGTCGTCATCGTCTCGGGCGATCTCACGCAGCGTGCTCGCGCCTCCCAGTTCCAGGAGGCCGCCGACTACCTGAGACGATTCGAAGCTCCCGTAGTCGTGACCCCCGGCAACCACGATGTGCCCTTCTACCGCTTCTGGGAGCGGTTTCTCGCACCCTATCGGAAGTATCGCCGATACATATCCTCCGACCTGAATAGCGTGACCGAGGTGGCTGGGCTCTTGATCGTGGCGCTGAACTCGAGCCGGAGGCTGACGTTGACCAACGGCCGGATCCGTCGCTCACAGCTGGAGTTCGCTGCTCAGGCGTTCGAGGCCGCAGACGATTCCCTCGCGCGAATCGTGGTCACGCACCACCATTTCGCGCCCCCGCCCGGCTTCGAGGGCGGCAACGTGATGCCGTTCGCCCGGCGCGCCCTCCGCCAGTTCACGCGCTTGAACGTCGACCTGATTTTGGCTGGCCACATGCATCGCTCGTACATCGGCACTTCGCTCGACTTCTTCCCGGGCGATCTTCGCCGGCGCGGCATCGTCATCGTGCAATGCGGAACGACGACGTCGCGGCGGGGCCGGGGCATCGAGCGATTCCGGAACACCTTTAATCTGATTCAGATCGAAGGTGAGATGATTCGGGTGGCGCATCACGTCTGGGTGGCGGAGCGCCAGCGGTTCTTGCCAACCAGTGAGCATTTCTTCCCCAGCGGCGACCGCCGGTATTTCGACGGCCCTCACCTGGTCGCTTATGATCAGAAACCGAACTGACGTGGTGTGCCCATCGGAGGGCGGCGCGCCGGCGCCGGGCGCGAAGGCCGGTTCGGGCGGCCTGGCGCGCGGAGGCGCAAGCGATCGTCAGGTGGGTCGCCCTCGGCTGCGGCTCACGATGTGGACGTTGCTGCTGGGGCTGGTCTCGAGCTTTCCACTCTCGGCTCCCTTGCAGGGTCAGGTCACGGCCCGGGACACCCTCCCGATCGTCCGTCGAATCAAGATCGAGGGCAACGCTGCCTTCAGCGACGAGCGCATCAAGGCGGCGATTGCCACGCGCGAGAGCGGTTGCCGCTCGGTATTCCTGAGCCCTTTGTGCTGGGTCGGGATCGGGGTGTTCGAGCGGAAAGTTCAGCTCAGTCCGCGCGAACTGCGTACGGACGTGGCCCGCATAGGCATCTTCTACTTTCGCCGGGGGTATAGACAGGCGCAGGTCGATACCTCGCTGGTCCGGAAAGGTCGGGAGGTCGAGGTGACCTTCCGGATCGTTGAGGGGGAGCCGATCGTCGTGCGCAGCCTCGAAGTCCTCGGGCTGGAGGAGCTGCCCGACTCGAATGCGGTGATCGGCGGCCTGCCGCTGCGCGTGGACTCGACATTCAGCGAGGTCAGGCTCTCGGCGGCGCGAGAGCAAATCGAGCGCCGGTTGCGCAACCGGGGGTATGCGGAAGCGGCCGTGGTGTTCGACGCCAGGGTCCCGAGTGAGGACAGCCTCGGCGCCTATCTCAGGCTGGAAGTGATCCCGGGGGCGCGCTATCGCTTCGGCGAGATCGAAGTGGAAGGCACCTCGGAGCTTGAACCGCGGCACGTGAATCGGCTGCTGACGTTTGGCGCGGGCGATCGATACAGCGAAGCCGAGATCATTCGCAGCCAACGCGCGCTCTATTCGCTGGCGCTGTTCGACTATGCAAACATCGCCGCGACACCTTCCTATTCGGACTCGACGGTGAACGTGCGGGTCCGGGTCAACGAAGCCGACATGCGTTCGCTGCAGGTTGGCTCCGGCGTGTCCACTACCGATTGCGTAGAGCTCGAGGCCGGTTGGACACACCGGAACTTTCTGGGCGGCACGCGCAGGTTCGAGCTGAACGGCGGGCTCTCCAACATCCTTACGTCCGAGTGGGCAGGGCGCTTTCCCTGTTATGAGGCCGGCGAAGAGGTCACGGCGGACGAGCGAGTGGTCCGCGCATTCAACCGGATCAACTGGCGGCTGCGCGCCGACTTTCGCCAACCCTGGTTCCTCGGGACTCGCAACACGCTGCAACTCGGAGTCTTTACCGAGCGGCAGAGCTTGCCTCCGGTGTACGCCCGGCTGAGTTATGGTGGAGACGTTAGGCTGAGCCGTGAGCTGTCGCGCGGAACCGTCCTCTTCACGACCTTCCGGGCGGGACAGGATTCGCTGATCGAAGGGAGCGCTGATTTTCTTTTCTGTGCCAACTTCGGTGTTTGCACTCCGGCTGACATCGAAACTTTGTCCGAAACGCGATGGCTCAACTGGGTTACGCTCGGGATTGCGCGCAACCAGACGGACGCGCTGCTCAATCCGAGCCGAGGGTATCGCATGACGCTGGAAGGCGAGCACGCCTCCCGGTTTACGGGGTCAGGTTGGGCCTACTATCGCACCCAGGGAGAATTCAGCTGGTACCAGCGTCTCGGTGCCGGTCGTGTTCTGGCGCTGCGATTGCGGGGCGGTTTGGTGCGACCCATCAGCTCAGGAATCGAGTTCGCGGGCGTCGACCCGGACCCGGCGGCCGATCCGGTGACCCACCCGCTCAAGCGGCAGTATGCGGGCGGGGCATACACGGTTCGCGGCTATGGCCAGAATCTGCTGGGCCCAAAGGTGCTGCTTCTCTCTACATCGGACACGACCCGGATCAAGGAGAAGCTGCCGGGGTGCTCACTGCAGGATGTGGAGAACAACGCCTGGCCCTGTGATCCAGGCGCGACCGGGCAGCTCGTGAGGTCAGGCGACTTCACGCCGCGGCCGATCGGAGGCGAGAACTCGGTGGTCGCGAACCTGGAGCTTCGTGTGCCTTTGGGCTCCGACCGCTGGAGCGGCGTGGCGTTCGTGGATGTGGGTCGAGTGTGGACGAATGGGGGGTTGGGTTCCGCCGAGGACTTTCAATGGTCGCCGGGCCTCGGCCTGCGCTACCGCAGCCCGGTGGGCCCCATTCGCCTGGATATAGGGTATAACACGACCGAC
This sequence comes from uncultured Gemmatimonadota bacterium, assembly GCA_964348165.1. Lineage (GTDB taxonomy): Bacteria > Gemmatimonadota > Gemmatimonadetes > Palauibacterales > KS3-K002 > CAYGAJ01. Next base: position 10,169 of record CAYGCC010000254.1, read on the forward strand.
GAGGAGTGGCTCCCGGTGGTCGTGGCGATTCGGGAGGGAGGGGACACCGAGATCGTTCAACTGGTCGATCCGGACAGCGATCCGGTGGTCCCGGCGTTGTTCAAGTACGATCCGCTGGACGACTTTCTCAGTCGTTTGCAGCTTCACTTCTCTATCGGGCAGGCGTTCTGAGTTTGGAAGGGCGGGCGTAAGGGTGACCTGGAAAGAGCGACTGATCGGAATTCCGCTGGCGGTGCTGGGAGCGGTGCTCCTGGCAGCGACCGCTGCGGGGATGACGCTCACCCGGACGGGTTGGGGCCGGGAGCAGGTCCGTGCGTTTGCTCTGGAAAAGCTGAACGCGGCGATCAGCGGGCGGATCACGGTCGAGGCGGTGCTGGAAGGTGATCTGTTTCGCACGGTTCGCATGGCCGGCGTGCGTATCTACGAACCCGACGGTCGCGAGTTCGCACGCGTCGATACGGTGACGGTCCGCTACAGGTGGGCAGATTTCCTGATCGGCAACGTCACGATTCAAGAAGTCGAGCTGGCTGGACCCGTGGCCCGAGTGCGATCGCTGCCTGGAGGCGGCTTCAATTTCGAGGAGATATTTCGCGGCCGGAAGGTATCGCAAGGCGATGAAAAAGAAGGGCGTGGGCGCAGGATCGTGCTCCGCGAGGTCACGATTCGATATGGTGATGTCTCGCTCTTCTTGCCCTCGGATCCCGACGACCCGAGGCTCAGCGATTCTCGCTGGCACGTCGTGGAGCATGAAGGAACTCGGGGCCGCCTGTTTCGGCTCGAGCGCCTGAGCGCTCAGTTGCCCATCGCCCGCGTGGCCGCGCCCGCGGGAGCCGGCCGGCTGTTCCGCATCGCGCAGCTGACCGGCCGGGCTACGGTGATCGGCGAGCCCTTCGACGTCGAGCAGCTGCGCGCCGACCTGGAGCTGCACGGCGACACCCTCGCGTTCGTCTTGTGGGAGGGGGACCTTTCGGCCTCTCACCTGTTCGGCGAAGGCCAGGTAACGCTGTCTGGCGATACCGAGTACGACGTGACGCTGAGCGGCAATCCGCTCACCACTCAGGATGTGAACTGGCTGCTACCGTGGCTGCCCCC
>CAYGCC010000255.1:0-3480 GCA_964348165.1 uncultured Gemmatimonadota bacterium
CTCAGGGACGAGCTGTTCGATGCCAGGTTCGTGGCCGAGAACGTGTCCGGGTTCGAGGACTTCACCGATGCGCAGGGCCGGGTGCAAGAGGGGTATCGGTCGCTGGTCATGCGGCACTATCGGACCGAGGAAGTGTCAGCGATCACCGGTGTGCCAGTCGAGCGGATCACGTCGCTGGCCAGATCCTTCGTCGCGCGCCGCCCCTCGGTCGCCATCTGCGGAACCGATGTGATGCAGGCGCCGAACGGGCTACTCGCGGGCCTCGCCGTGCATAGCCTCAATGTGCTGGTCGCCAGCATCAACCGTCCCGGCAGCGTGTTGTTCGGTGACGATCCGCCACTCGAACCGCTCCCCGTGCCGGTGCTGGACGCGACCGCCCGAGCCGGCCTCGAGCGCGCGGCCATCAGCGGCGCGCCGCCGCCGTTCGATGGGGGGAATCAGGCGATGCGCTTTGCGGAGACGGTGGCCGGGGGGGCCGATCGTCCGGTGGAGGCGCTGCTTCTCTACCGCGCCAATCCGCTCGCCTCCTCGCCACGACCCGAGGTCTGGCGCGATGCGCTCGACAAGATACCGTTCATCGTCAGCTTCTCGCCGTTTCTCGACGAGACCACACGTCACGCCGACCTGGTCCTCCCCGACCTGCTGTCGTACGAGCGGTGGCAGGACGCACCCACGCCGCCGTCCTACCCGTACCCGGTCTGGGGAGTGGCACGTCCGCTGGTGGAGCCGCACAACCTCGGCGTGAACACGGGGGACGCGATCCTGGCGCTGGCGCAGAGCTTGGGTGGCAGCGTGGCCGAGAGCCTCCCCTTCGAGAATATCGAGACGCTGCTCAAGAGGCGCGCGCACGGTCTCTTTTCCGCACGTCGCGGCATGGCATTCGGCAACGAGTTCGAGCGCAGACACCTGCGCCAGATGGAAGAGCGCGGCTGGTGGCTGCCGGAACACGCCGACTTCGAGCCGTTCTGGGAGGAGCTGGTCGAGCGTGGTGGTTGGACGGATCTGTATTACGACGATACCGACCCGGCGGGACTTGCCCGCACAGCGGACGGGCGGATTCACCTGATGCCGGAGAAGTTGCAGGCCGCGTTGGATGAGGAGGGACGGGGGCGCAAGCCCTACCTGAACGTCGCTTTGGCTGAGGCCGAACCGCGCGGTGACTTCCCGTTGCGCCTGATTCCTTACCGGGCCTCGACCCTGGCATCGGGCACCCTGCCGCTGGAGCGCTGGCTGGCTGAGCAACCCACGATCTTTCCCAACGTGCTCTGGGAGCCGTGGGTGGAAGTCCATCCGGAGACGGCCCGCGCCCGGGGATTCTCCGATGGGACGAGGGTTTGGGTCGTGTCGGCGCGCGGCCGTTACCGTGCGCGGCTCAAGCTGTTCCCGGGCACCGCCCCGGACAACGTCTGTGCGCCTTATGGGCTTCGACAGCCGGATGGCGGGCTGGCCAATCCTCTACAGCTGCTCGGCGGTTCGACCGACCCACTGACCGGACTGCTTTCGTGGTACTCCACTTTCGTGCGGCTCGAGCGCGCGTGAAGGGCTAGGAACGATGGCACGCTGGGGTATGGTGATCGATCTCGACCTTTGCACGGGCTGTGCCGCGTGCGAGGTCGCGTGCAAGAGCGAAAACAACATCCCGACGGTCTCACCCGAGCAGGCGGCCATGGGGCGAGCGATGAGCTGGATGAAAGTCGAGGCCGCCATTGAGGGGGAGTTTCCCCACACCACGCTGCATTTCTATCCACGCCCCTGTCTGCATTGCGACAATCCGCCCTGCATCAAGGTCTGTCCGGTGGAGGCGACGTATATCGACGCCGAAGGCATCGTCGGCCAGATCTATCCGCGCTGCATCGGCTGCCGGTACTGCGCCAATGCCTGCCCTTACACCGTGAAGTATTTCAACTGGTACGGGCCCGAGTGGGCGGAGTCGGAGCGCCAACACCTGAATCCGGATGTGTCGGTGCGGCCCAAGGGTGTCATCGAAAAGTGCACGTTCTGTCACCACCGGCTGCAGAAAGCGCGTGAAGATGCTCGCGCCGAAGGTCGAGAACTGCGTGAGAAGGACTATCAGCCCGCCTGCGCGGAGATCTGCCCCACCGAAGCCATCGTCTTCGGCAATCTGGAAGACCCAAACCATCATGTGGCTGAGCTCATCGAGGACCCGCGCGCCATACGGCTGATGGAGGATTTGGGGACGCAGCCGAAGGTCTACTATCTCATGACGAGGGAATAAGATGCACCGCGACGTGGCAGCCAAGCTGGCGCGCATGTCCGCGGACGAGCAGGTGCTTCTGAGGCCGCTGGTCGAAACGTCGCGCGGCTTCCGCGTCACGGCCGCACTCCTCGCCGCCGTGACGCTCTGGGGCATGTTTGCCTACTACCTGCAGGTCCGCTATGGCCTGGGGCGAACCGGACTGAATCGACCCGAGTACTGGGGCATCTACATCATCTGTTTCGTCTTTTTCATCGGGATCAGCCATGCAGGTACGCTGATCTCCGCGATTCTGCGGGTGAGCAAGGCCGAGTGGCGGCGCTCGATCACTCGCTCGGCGGAGCTGATCACTGTCCTCGTCATCGGCTTTGGCGCAATCCAACCGATCATCGATCTCGGACGGCCTGATCGTGTGCTCAACGTGATCTTCCACGCCCAGCTGCTTTCGCCGCTGCTCTGGGACGTCATCAGCATCGGGCTGTACTTCATTGCCTGTACGATCTACCTTTACGTGCCGGCGCTACCGGACCTGGCGTTGATCCGTGACTCTGGAATCAAAGCGCCCCGCCTCTACCGATTCCTCGCAGCCGGCTATCGGGACACGCCGGAGCAACGAGCCCGCCTTGAGCGAGTCATCGGCGTGCTGTCGATCGTGGTGATTCCCATCGCCGTATCTGTGCACACGGTCATCGGCTGGATCTTCGCCATGACGCTGCGACCTATGTGGCACAGCACCATTTTCGGGCCGTATTTCGTCATGGGAGCGATCTACTCCGGCATCGCCGCGATACTCGTCGCGATGGTGGTGCTGCGCCGGGCGTTTCATTTGGAGCAATACTTCAAGGACATCCATTTCGATTACTTAGGGCGACTGCTCCTGCTGTTCAGCCTGTTGTGGTTCTATTTCACCTTCGCCGAGTACCTGACAGCGTTCTACGGCGGTGAGCCCGCCGAGATGCGCACGTTCTGGGCTAAGGTGTCCGGGCCGTTCGCCATACCGTTCTGGTCCATGGTCGCGGGTTGCTTCTTCATCCCGCTGGGTCTGATGTGGCGAAAGTCAACGCGGACGCCTCGTGGTACGTTGATCGCTGGAATTGCGGTGATGATCGGCATGTGGCTCGAGCGTTTCAACATAGTGGTGCCGACATCGGTGAATCCACGTTGGGAACTCGAGGCTATCGGTCACTATCTGCCGTCCTGGGTCGAGATGTCGATCATGGCGGCGACGTTCTCGGGATTCATCTTGCTCTACATGCTCGCCACCA
>CAYGCC010000256.1:0-2409 GCA_964348165.1 uncultured Gemmatimonadota bacterium
CCCCCGCTGCCGCCTGATCCCACCCAGCTGATCGTCGTCGACGGGTGGTTCAGCGAGCTCGAACGCCGAGTGGGCTCGAGGTGATGAGCGCCGCCGAGACACTTCAGCGTCGGAACCGACGATGACGGATCCGTTCGGACGCCTGTCCGCGGAGCTGGCCGACCGCTACCGCATCGAGCGCGAGCTCGGCGCCGGCGGCATGGCGACCGTCTACCTCGCGCACGACCTGAAGCATGACCGGCAAGTAGCCCTCAAGGTCATGCGACCGGAACTCTCCGCCGTCTTGGGCGGTGAGAGATTCCTCCGCGAGATCCGCATCGCGGCCAAGCTCAATCATCCTCGTGTCGTGGCTCTCTACGATTCCGGTGAGGCTGACGGATTTCTCTATTTCGTGATGCCCCATATCGAGGGCGAGTCACTTAGAGCCAAGATCGACCGAGAGAAGCAGCTCGCCATCGACGAAGCCGTAACCCTCACACGCCAGGTAGCCTCGGCGCTCGATTACGCCCACCAACAGGGCGTGATCCATCGGGACATCAAGCCCGAGAACATCTTGCTTCATAGAGGTGAGGCTGTGGTGGCGGACTTCGGCATCGCGTTGGCCGTGACCACTGCAGGGGGTGAGCGACTGACGGAGACCGGCCTCTCGCTGGGCACGCCGCAGTACATGAGCCCCGAGCAGGCGATGGGCGACCGGGAGTTGGACGGGCGCAGCGACATCTACTCGTTGGGCGCGGTGCTGTATGAGATGGTGACGGGAGAGCCGCCGCAAAGCGGTGCGACCGTGCAGGCCGTAATAGCCAAGCTGTTGATCGAGCCTCCCACACCGCCGCGCGTTGTGCGGGACAGCGTGCCGGAGGCACTCGATCGCGCCATCATGAAGGCGTTGGCGAAGGTGCCTGCGGACCGGTTTGACAGTGCACTGGAGTTTGCGGCCGCGCTCACGGCAAAGGCCGCTGAGCCAGAGCACGATGTGAAGTCGATCGTGGTGCTGCCGTTTGCCAATCTCAGTCCTGATCTGCAGAACGAGTATTTCAGTGATGGGCTGACTGAGGAGATCATCGCCGATCTCTCTAAGCTTCAGTCGCTACGAGTCACCTCGCGCAATTCGGCAATGCAGTTGAAGGGCACGGACAAGAACACAAAAACGATTGGGCGCGAGCTGAACGTCCGGTATGTGCTGGAGGGCACGGTCAGAAAGGCAGGAGACAGGCTGAGGATCACGGCGCAGCTCATTGATGCCGGTAACGACGCTCATCTATGGGCCGAGAAGTACGATGGCGTGCTGCAAGACGTGTTTGACATGCAGGAGCAGGTTTCGGCTTCGATCGTCCAGGCACTCGAGCTCCGCCTGAGCCCTGATGAGGAACACCGGCTGGGTGAGCGACGGTTCGAAGACGTGATGGCCTATGAGTGCTTTCTGCAGGCCCGCCGAGACATGTGGCTCCTGAGTGGGGAGGCCCTTGATCGGGCACTGGATCACGTAGAGAGAGGGTTGACGATCGTCGGTGACAACGGCGAACTGTATGCGATGAAGGGTGTCATCCACATGCAGTACGTCAACACGATGAGCAGACCGCCAGACACCTACGAAGGCTTGCTGAAGAGGTCTCAGCAGTGTGTCACCAGAGCCTTGAGCATCAACCCTTCCTCCAGCGCTGCCCAGTTTGCGCAAGGTTTAGTGTTCCACCAGAGTGGAAATCCAAAAGGTGCCATTCGCCACTTGAGGGAGGCAGCGGATCTGGATCCGAACGATGCGGACGCGGCAGTGATGCTTGCGTTCCAGCTGACGGCTGGTGGAGTGGACCTCGACCGCGCAGGTCGCTTGGCTGAAAGAGCGGCTGCGCTTGATCCCCTGAATCCAATGAACAAGGGTGCGATGGGATGGATCCACGCATTCAATTGCGACTTCTCGACTGCGCTTGAAGGTTGGCGAGACTGGCAGCAGGTCCTCGAGCAAGCCAAGTCGACCTTTCGACTCTGGCTCGCGTGGCTCCACGCGACGGATGGGAATCTCGACGAGGCATTTCGCATCTTTGATCAGATGGCGCAGGACTCCCCAGGACACCCCATGGCGGACGGCGGGTCTTTCTTGAAGCATGCGCTGTCGGGTGATCGGGAAAGGACGCTGCGCGCCGTCACCGAGCAGTTGGAGCAAGCAGCGTGGTGGGATGACGGCTACTCTCTGTTCATGGCGGACGGCTACGCTTTGACAGGTGAGCTTGACCGAGCATTCCCATGGCTCGACCACTCGATCGACTACGGTTTCTGTAATCCGTACTTCCTGGAACACGAGCCTCTGATCGAGAACCTGCGGTCAGACGAGCGGTTCAAAGCCTCCCTGGAAAGGGCGAAGCGGCTTTCGGAATCGCTCCTGGACGAGACGGGTTGAACACATGATCGACGATC
>CAYGCC010000257.1:0-3004 GCA_964348165.1 uncultured Gemmatimonadota bacterium
TCGTGGGCGACTAATGCTGACCTCCTCTGAACTCATTTCTTGGTTGCCTCGTCCGGCTGCCTTCCATCCACAAACCTGCATTCACTCGGGTTCGTGGTCCAGACGAACCTTTGGCGCGCCACGGTCCGTTCGAGTGGAGCGCTCCGAGCTCGCTCCGTCGGGGGAGAACGCATCGTGAATCGAGGCACGATAGATGGGGGTGGATCCGTGGGCAACCCCGGGCGCGGGGCGTGGGCCGGGCGTCGCGATCCCACGCGCTCGTCGAATTGTCGATGAAGTCGCGGGCTGGCTTCTTCGTGTCGGACTCTCCATCTTGGTCTGCATTCGATCGGCCGGAACGCCGCCAACTCCCGAAACCGCGGCGCCTCCCAAAGCGTATGGGTCTCACACCCCAGCGCGAGCGAGCGAAATGGAATTCTGGCAGCTGAAAGATCTCTTGGTGATCCTGCTGAGCGCGGCGGTGGTGCTCATCCCGATCGTCGGGCTGACGGCGCGCTTCACCCTCGGGCCGCTGATCGACAAGTTCGCCAAAGGCCGCTCGGCGCAGATCGATAGCGTGGCGGGAGAGCTGGGGGCACTGCGCTTCGAGGTCGATGGGCTTCGTGAGGACATCCGCGAGCTGGAGACGCAGATCAGGCGGCTGCAAGACACCTCGAAGTTCGATCGCCAGCTCAAGGGCTGAGCGATCAGCGACTCTCGGCGCTCGACCGGGAGTTTTTTCGTGCGACAAGCTCATGCGAGGGGACGATGCCACGGGTAATCCTTCCAGGTCTACTGCGTGACCGGTCGATCAGCGACGGCGTGGTCGTAGTAGAAGGCAGCACGGCGGGCGAGCTGCTCCGGCAGCTGGAGACGCGTTACCCGCGTCTTCGTGGCTGGATTCTGGATGAACGCGGCGGCCTTCGAGAACACGTCAAGCTGTTCGTGAACGAGGCCGAGGCGTCGCTCGACAGCGCCGTCGGGGCCGACGACGAGATGCACGTCGTCCCGGCAATCTCCGGCGGCGCGACGGCGGCCCGCCCCGAGCCGGCGCGGCAGGCCGAGTTGCTGGTCGGGACGCGCAAAGGCCTGTTCGTGCTGCGCGGGCCGCGCGAGGGGCCGATGAAGATCGTCGGCCGGCAGTTCCCCGGCCAGGAGGTGGAGTTCGCGATTTGCGATCCTCGGAGCGGCACCTGTTACGCCGCGGTCACGCACGGCCAGTTCGGTCCGCACCTGTTCGTGAGCGACGACCCCGCGGGCGAATGGGAGCAGGCGGAGGGGCCGGCGTTCCCCGAGGAGGCCGGCGCCTCTGTCACGCGAATCTGGGCAATCGAACCGGGCGTCGAGGACGGCATGCTCTGGGCGGGCGTCGCCCCGGCGGCGTTGTTTCGCAGCGCGGACGGCGGCCGCACCTGGGCGCTCAACCGGCCGCTCTGGGATCACCCGACGCGGCCCAAGTGGGAGGGAGGCCTGGGCGGCCTCTGCCTGCACTCGATCTGTCCCTGGCCCGGCGATCCCCAGCGGCTCGCTGTCGGCATCTCGGCGGCGGGCGTTTGGCTGAGTGAGGATGGCGGACGCTCCTGGCGCCGCGGCGTCGAGGGTCTGGTCCCCCGCTACATACCCGAGGAGGCGCGGGCGGACACGCTGATGCTCTGCGTTCACAACATGAAGCGGGCGCCGCGCCAGCCGGCGACGTTGTACATGCAGTTCCACGGCGGGCTCTATCGTTCGGATGATGCTGGGGAGAGCTGGACCGACATCGGAACCGACCGCGGCGTACCGTCGGACTTCGGGTTCCCGCTCGCCCTCGACCCGGGCGACCCGAACCGGGCGTTCGTCATCCCGCTGGTGGCCGACGTCGACCGGGTGATGCCGGAGGGCAAGATCCGCGTCTACGAGACGCGGGATCGAGGAGAGAGCTGGTCGGCGCTGAGTAAGGGGCTGCCGCAGCGCGACGCATACCTGACCGTCCTGCGCCAGGCCTTCTGCTCGGACGCGGCGAGCCCGCTGGGTCTCTACTTCGGGGCGACGTCGGGCGAGCTGTTCGGGTCGGCGGATGGCGGGGCGAGCTGGTCGACGATCGCGTCGCGGCTGCCGCCTATCAACTCGGTGCGAGCCTCCTGACGGTGCGCGCCGGTCCGAACAAGCGAGGAGCGCGATCGATGTGGAAGGGGAGACTTTGGCTCGGCGGCCTGGCTGTGGCCGTCGCCAGCGGATGTGAGGGTGGTGACCGGACCGAGATGCCTGCGGTCCCGTGGACGGAGGAGGCCCACGCGCCGCGTACCGATGACGGCATCCGCGTCCTTATCATCCACGACATGGAAGGGCTGGCCGGGCAGAGCGACCCCAGCTCGTTCGACTTCGGGACCGAGCTGTACCCGAGCGCCCAGGAGTGGCTCGCCGCGGACATCAACGCCGTTGTCGACGGCCTCCTCGCCGGCGGGGCCACCGAGGTCGTGATCGCCGACGGACACGGCAGTGGAAACCCCGACCCGGACCTGCGGCGCGATCTGCTGGACCCGCGCGCAACGCAGATCATCCGCGATGAACCGTTCGATACCTACTTCGACCTTCCGGAGTCGGAGGAGATCGATGCGGTGGCGGTGGTCGGCATGCACGCCAAGACCGGGAGCCGCGGTTTCGCCTCGCACACCTTTACCCTCGGTATTGATCTCCTGATCAACGGGCGGTCAATCACCGAGACCGAGCTGGTCGCCCTCTCCTGGGGCCGCGTGGGCGTGCCGGTGATCTTCGCCTCCGGCGACGACCGGTTGGCGCTCGATCTTCAGACGATGCCCTGGATTCAGTACGTGACCGTCAAAGAAGCACTGGCGGCGGACAACGCGGTCCCCCGGCCGGTGGACGAGGCGCGCGCCGATCTGCGGGCGGGCGCACAGCGCGCGGTCGAGAACCTGGCGGCCGCAAAGGTCATGAAGGTCTCGACGCCGATCTACGCGTCGCTGCACGCGGTGCCGCCGGCCAGCCTGCGGTTTCTGGAAGGCATACCCGGCATCGACTACGAGGA
>CAYGCC010000258.1:0-12275 GCA_964348165.1 uncultured Gemmatimonadota bacterium
GGGGCTGAGGATGACAGCCCGCTCGAGCACGTTCTCTAGCTCGCGCACGTTCCCAGGCCACTCGTAGCTCGTCAGCTGTTCCAGCCCGCGCTGCGGGATCTGCTCGATCCGCTTACCCAGCCGTGCCGCGTACTTCATGACGAAATGTCGCACGAGGACAGGCACGTCCTCCTTTCGTTCGCGCAGAGCCGGCACACGTATCGGAAAGACATTCAGGCGATAGTAGAGATCCGAACGAAACCGGCCTTCACGAACCGCCGCCTCCAGGTCGCGGTTGGTAGCCGCGATGATGCGGACGTCGGCGCTCAACGTCCGTGAGCCGCCCAGACGCTCGAAGGTGCCGTCCTGAAGCACGCGCAGCAGCTTGACCTGCAGGTCGAGCGGCAGCTCACCCACCTCGTCCAGGAAGATCGTGCCGCCATCGGCCAGCTCGAAGCGGCCGGTCTTGCGCGCGTGCGCCCCGGTGAACGCCCCCTTCTCGTGCCCGAAAAGCTCGCTCTCGATCAACCCGGCCGGCAGCGTCCCACAGTCGACTTTGACGAAGACCGACTTGCGCCGGCCGCTGGCGCTGTGGATGGCCCGCGCCACCAGCTCTTTCCCGGTCCCCGTCTCGCCGCTGATCAGCACCGTCGAGTCGGTGGGAGCGACCTTGTCGACGGCCTGGAACACCTGCTTCATCGTTTTGCTGGCGCCGACCATCTCGCCCACGTTGTGAACGATCTCCAGCTCTTCCTGCAGGTAGACCATCTCGCGCTTCAGCCGACCCAGCTCGGCCTCCGCCCGTCTGCGGACCTCGACGTCGCGCAGGATCAGAGTACAAAGCTCCTGCCCCCCGATCTCGAAACGCGAGATCGTCGCCTCTACCGAGAACTCCTCGCCGTCCGCCCGCAACGCCGTGATGCCTTCCGGGGCCCACAGGTAGCGGTGCGCGACGCCCTCCTCGCGGAAGGCGCGCAGGCAATCCTCGAACACGCGGCGGAACTGTGGCGAGAGGAATCGGTCCAGGCGTGTGCCGACAGCGTCGGAGGCCGGGCAACGGAAAATTCTCTCGGCGGCCTCGTTGAACAGGCTGACCCTCCGCTGGGAATCGACGATCACGATCGCGTCCATCGCCGACCGGAAGACGCCTGCGAAGCGCTCCTCGCTTTCGCGCAGAGCCTCCTCGGCCTGCTTCCTCTCCGTCAGGTCGCGGGCGATGGCGACCCGCAGCCTGCCCTGATCGGCCTCGAAGACACCGACCCGCACCTCAACCGGGAAGGTGGTTCCGTCTTTCCGGCGGTGGATACCCTCGAGCGTGTAAGAGGTCTTTGGAACGATCTCCTCCAACATGCGAGCCGCCTGCTGCTCGGTCACCGACATATCGACTTCCTGCACCTTCATCCCGATCAGCTCATCGCGCGTATAACCCAAGCTCTCGCACGCCCGCTGGTTCACGTCGACGAAGCGCCCGTCCGGGGCGACGAGGAATACGGCGTCGTCGGCATGCTCCACCAACTGGCGAAACCGGGCCTCGCTTTTCTTGAGCTCCTCCTCGGCGCGCTTGCGATCGGTCACATCGATCAGAAAGGCGCTCGAGCGGGAGATCCGGCCGTCCTCATCGAACTGCGCCGTCGCCGAGAGCACGACATCGATCACGTCGCTGTTCTTCTTCACCATCTGGTATTCGATATTGCGCGCGGCGCCGCGTAAGCGCAGTCGCGGGATCGCGTCCTCGAGCGCGTAACGGCGGGAACCCTCGGTAAGAAAATCCACCGCCGATCGGCCGATCACCTCATCGCGTGTGTAACCCATGACGCGAAGCCAATGATCGTTGACGCTCACCAGCAGCCCGTCGTGGTCGATCGAATGCATCATCACCGGTGTGTTGTTGTAGAGCGCGCGATAGCGCTCCTCGCTTTGGCGCAGCTCTTCCTCGATCCGCGCATGCTCGGCTTCCACACGCTTCAACGCCTCCAGCTCGGCGCGAAGACTCTCGAGCTCGTCCGGCAGGTTCTTTTCAGCTCCCATAGCACAATGAGTCGATCGTAATGTCAAACCGGGAAGGCCAAGTGCTAAGCCGCCGGCTAAGCTTCCACTCACGCGGCCGAAGGCCCGTAGGGGTTGGCCTCCCAGGGGGCCGCGCGGGGACGCCCTTCGGCCGGGATAACGATTATCCCTTTTTCCAGGGGTCTCTTATAATCCGTTTGAATCCAGCAGGAGACAAGACTTTGCGAACGGTGGGAGCCGAGCCCCCCGCGCCGGCCGAGCCCGCCAGGCTGTGGGCCTGGCAATAGCCAGGCCCGACGCGAGCTCGGATGCGTGACCTTGATCGAGCACCGGGTTCGTTTTCGCCTCTTCTCGCTTTCCTACGCACAGCCGCAGAAGAAGCGGAAATGGGGCGGGAGCCTCTGCCCACCGCCCCATTTCTGCCACACGCGCTCGGTGTACAGCGGGAGAACGTCAGTATCGACGCAGTAGCTCGCGCAGGCGTGCGATCTTGGCACTCGCCTGGCTTGGTGTCACGCCGTCTGGAGCCGTGCCCAGCATCACGGCCGCGGTAGCCATCGTGGCTCCCGGCGGAGGCACGACTCGATTGTCCGCTAGAATATTGTCATTGCCGAGATCGACGACCGGAGTCACGACGTGCCTGAACCTGTTCTCGACGACCTGGTTGAAGCGGGTCAGTGGATCGAGATAGACTCCCGTGCCCGGGAATCCGCTGAACGGCTCTTTCTCGCCGGGCAGGTCGCGGAACTCGTTCTCGCGGATGTAGTTGCCGCTGGCCGCTTCCAGCACCACGCCGATCCCCTCGCTACCGCGGAGCGTGTTCCCCACGATCCAGTTGCCCTCGACGCTTCCGACCTCGCTGCTCACGAACCAGGCGATCGTCGCGTTATCGCCGGAAGAATAGATGCGCTGATCGATGAAGGTGTTCTCGCGGATCACATTGTTGCGGCAGACCTCGCCGGGAAGATCACCGAACATGATGAAGCCGTCAGCGATGCCGACAATCGTGTTCTCCGCGAAAACGTTGTTCTCGCAGACCGTACCGCCGGAGAAAAACTCGGTGAATAGCACCCCGACGTTGAACGGTTGGCCGAAGGGCGTGGCTTCGGGTTCCGTGGCCGTGACGTCGTTCTCCAGGAAGTGAACGGTCTTGCCGAGAATGACGTAGGCCAATGTCAGGTTGTCGAAGTGGTTGTCTTTGACGACTGTGATGTCATCGCTAAAGCCGATATAGCCGAAACCGGCGTGGCCGTTCAAAAAAAAGCTTTCGTTGATCTCGTAGCCTCCCACGGTCGCGCCGGGACTGCCCAGGGTCACGGCGGTGCCGAACCCGTCGAAGTTCAGGGATTGAATGCTCTGTCCACCGCCATTCAGCATGAAGTGTCCGTCAAAGAATGGGGTATAATGAGTGACGCCCCGAATGGTCGTTCCACGATCGTGTCCCCGCAGCGTGACATCCGGTGTGGAGACGAAGATCTGAGTGTTCTCCTCTATGGCGTACTCGCCGGCGGCGAACTGAATCACGTCACCCGGGTTGGCCGCGGCAACGGCCGCCTCGATGCTCGCGACATCGATGGCCGGGTCGCCCGTCGGCGGCGCCACCGGAACGACACCGGCGGGCGTGCTTCCCAGCTGTAAGTCGACTGCAGATTCGGGCTGTGTGGCGTGTTCACAACCTATTGCAAACGCGGCGGCCACAAATGCGGCCGTTAGCCGTTTCATAAGAAGTCCCTCCCTCTCGGTCTGGGCTGGCTCGCGTACATCCAAAGCGTCGGTGCCCGCCCTTCCCGCCCGCCCCCCGCCTGGCTGGGTCACCGGCTAACCTTGGCGCCCCCCTGTGCGCGTGCGAGGGCGGACCCCGCGCCCTGGGCGGGATCTTCTGTCTGAAAGGAGAACTCGGGAAATGGATATGGCTGCTAGCAGCTGCGAGCCAGCTTTGTTGAAGGCCACTACTGAAAAGCACTGCCACTGCCAAAGGTCTCCCGTTACCGGCGAGACTACTTCGCTACCCCCTCAGGCCATCACTCCTGCGGTCCATACTGCGGTCTGCGCCAAATGTTTGCAAACGCGATCGACACCACGTATCGCTAGCCGCCAGCGCGTAGACCGAGCGCTGAAATGTCCTCAATGATCCGGGCGTCAGACGACCTTCCCGCAGCTCGCTGACGGCAGCACGCCTTCATTGACCGCTCAATGCTTCCTCAGCTCGCGGGCGAGGGAAGACGTCTTGCCAGGCTCCTCATAGGCCAGCGCCAGCGCCTTGTACAGAGCCGAGTCGGCGTGCGACTGTTGAGCCGCGGCATCGAGTTTCGGGACGATGTCCGCCCCCAGGAATTGAGAGACGTAGGTGTTCAACTCGTCTTCCGGCAGCTGCCTCAGTTGGTTAGCGATTCGTAAGGCGCTGCGGTCGTCGCGTGTAAGCTGTGCCTTCACCGCTGCCGCCGCGGCGACGTCTCTAGCACGCGATATCCACTCCTCGATCGTCAGAACACCTTTTCCAAAGACCGTGATGTTCGTGTTGCCCACGATCCCCTGGAAAGCGAAGACGCCGGCGAAGGCGAAGAAGAACGGGAACCACGCGGCCAGCGAGGCGGGCAGGCGATCGGCCAGAAGGGGGGCCGCCAGTAGGGTGGAGAACGTGTTGCCGACGATATAGATCGCCGAGTAGAAAAGGAACGGGAGCGAGAGACAGGCGCCGAGGGAGGCGTTCGACAGCCGCTGCGTCTCGATCAAGCAGATCAGGCCCGTGAGGACGACCGCTAGAATGACGGCGTAGAGCAGATCCATTCCGCGCCCTCAGTTGTCTGGGCTGTGGGGCAGGCTCGCCGGCCCCGTGTCAGCTCTCACTCGCTAAACGACGTAGCCTCTCCCTGCTGCGCGCGACGCAGCTGTCGCTGGGTGCGCATCCCTCTGGCTGTCACGTAGTAGGTGCTGAACTCGCGGATCGAGCCCGGCCTCTCCTCTATCAAGCCCGCGAGCTTCAGCTCGTCGAGCTTCTCCTCCGCTTCGGCAAGCTCGACCTCCAGGCGCGCGAGGGTTCGCTCCAGCTCTTTGAAGCGGAGTTTCTTGTGTCGCGCGATCATCTCGAAGATCTCGCGGAGTTTCGCGTCCGCGAGCAATTCGGCGAACAGCTCAGGCCGTGTCATACGAGTCTCCAGATTGAGGCACAGCTCCGTCTCCTCATGAAGAAGGAGCCGGCACTTGCTAACCCTTTGGAGTAACCTGCCACCTGTCATCACAAAGTGTCAACCCGCTTCGGGGGAATACAGGCTTTATTCGATTGGCGCGCCAGCATCTGCGCGGCGTCCTGGAGGAGCTTCGCAGCCTGCGGGCCGACCGGTCGGAGAGCTTGAAGTCCGAGGCGGACCGGTCGCCGTTGCGGGGGCTCGAAAGCCAAATCCGCACGCAGCTCTCGCCCATCGAGAACAAGCTCACGGCCGAGGCCGGCGAGAGCCCGGCGCAGCCAGCGGATGCGGCGGCGCCACACCATGAAGATGGCTCTGGACGTCCTGAACCCCGACGACCCCTACCGGCCCTTTGTTCAGGGTCTCATCACGTTCGAGGAGTCCTTCGACCTGTTCCGCGAGAGCACGCGGGCCATGGCGCGGATGAACCTGGCCGATGCCGGCCGCCGCATCGAGGAGGCCAGCCAGGCGGAGCAGACGTCCGGCGCCAGCCAGGGCCTTGCCGAAGCGTTCACCTCGTTCCGAGAGATGTTCGACGGCTTCCGACAGCTGATCGACGCCCAGCAGTCGTACGTCAAGACGCTGCGTGACGCCGTGCTGGGCAACGTGACCGCTCAGCACGTGACCGATCTGACCAAAGCCGACGACCTGCTCCGTACTGGGCTGGGCCGGATCGAGACTTCGGCCCCGGCCCTGAAGCGGTTCATGCGCGGGGGCGGCGACGTAGCCGTGTCGGGGCTCCGCGAGTCGATCGATCTGCAGCGGGAGGCGATCCGCAACCTGCGGCAGCTGGTGGGCGAGGGACTGAAGCCGAAGGAGCTGGTGACGCGCTCGTCGCCGCGCTTCCTCATCTACTTCGCCCTGACCTTCATCGTCGTGTTGTTCGGCTCGCGCTTGGAGCGGGCTGATCCCGGAACTGGGTGGGAAGGAGCTGCTGAGCATGCTGCTGATCGCGCTGGTCGTGAGCGCCACGTCGGCGTTCGGATATCACGCGGGCTATCGCTGGCTGACCAGCCTGCGCGGCGCCACCGGCCTGGGCGGCGGCGGGGCCAAGGGCGCGACGCCGGACCCGGAGGACGGCTGAGGGCGGGCCCCGGGGGAGTCGCGGGAACGGGGGAGGCCGGGGAGGTGAGCCCGGACAGGGTCGGGCACTATGTGCGAATGCCCCGCGCGGCGCGGCACGAACCGTGGACGCCAGCACCGTTCAGGCCGACTCACGGCACCAGCTGGCCTGGGGATTCACGGGACAGGTCGAGATACGCGCACTCCCTGCTGCCTTGAGTCGAAGGTGCGCAGCGTTGGCGTGTGAATTTGCCAGCGCGAGGGTTCCTTCGCCTGACGCTTCGACGCCAAGGCGCGCAGGCGCTTCACGAAGGGTGCTCGCCCTTCGCTCCGGCGCTCCGAGCGGGCACGGCGCGGTCTAGGGTACCGAGATCACACCTGTCCTCCCGCTGATCACCAGGCCATGCCGAGACCCCTTGTCGACGTACTCGAAGTCCCGCGAAGCGATGGGATTTCCTCCGCGTTGCATTCCGTTCCCACGGGCCGCATACTGGTGCTGTCGGCCACCGCGACTGCGGCCATAACAGACTCGGGCAGCCAGAGCTACGGCGATGTTTGATTCCGTTCTTGCATTGCTCGCGTCTCAAGACTTTTTGGAAAAGGCGCTGCTTCTGATCCTGGGCGCCATCCTGACGGGCATTCTAGTGCCGGTTGTCAAAGCGCGACTGGACGCAGGAAACGCGAAGAGACGAAAGTTGCTGGAGGCCGAGCTTGCGAGACAGCGCGAGTTGATAGAATCTCAAATCAAGCTGATGAGGGAGTTCTCAGAGCTGGCCTGGAAGTTCCTCTTCGCCGAATTCAAGGTGTGCCAGACGCATGCCGAGGCCGCCACCGAAGCCCAGGAAGAAGCCTACGACGAATACGTTCCTGTTTCCTGGGAGCTACGGACGCGGATTCGGGCACTGGTCAGCGAAGCCACGCGGCTAGCAAGCAAAGATACTCATGACCGGCTGTGGAGCGCTTACGACTACCTTCACACCCAGCACAACGAGGTATCAGAAAAGAAGAACAAAGGTGCTTCGCCGGAGGAGTGGAAGACCTTCTACCACCGGCTACTTAAGGAGGCGGGCAAAGTGGTTGACCAGGCGATCAACAGCCTCGCCAAAGACCTCGACCTCACTTCCCATCAACTAACCGCCGTCACAGCCGGGGGAGGGACCAGTGGATCGACCGATCAAGGCCACCTTTCAAGATCTCCTCAGCGAAATGCCGATGTCGCAAGCAGACCTGGCCGCTGAATTGAACAAGGCCCAATCAACAATAAGCAGCTGGTTGCGGGGCAAGACACAGCCTTCGACCCAGGATATCGAGATGGCGATCGATGCGATAGACGAGCAACTGTTGGAGATCCAGGATCAAGTGGAGGAGTGTCAGAAAAAGACTACGCGCATTCGCTCCCTACTAATCAAGCAGGCCGCCAGCAAGAAGAAGGCCAAACCCTAGAAGCCACGGCGAAAGCGCTAACCAAGGGGGAACCGCTACCTAGGCTCGAAGCAGCGTCTGCGCCGTGCGGCGCGGGCGCTAGCCGTCGCCGTCCTCACCCTTCAGGCCGACTCGCCGCACCAGCTCCCTCAGCGCTTCGCATCGACCGGGCGGCTGAGAAATTGTTGCCAAGTAGGGTGTGGCAGTTAGGGCAAAGGGGCGCAGCATTCTCGAGCGTGTCGGGCCCGCCCAGTTCCTGCGGCGTGATATGGTGAACTTCAATGAAGTGCTCAGTCCCCTGGCACCACACGCACGTGTAGTGAGAACGCCTCTTCGCCTCCAGCTTGACCGGTTCGGAAAACGCCATGTGATCGAATCCCCTTACCCGACGGAACGCTGTACCGCTCAATCGCTTCGCAATATGAGAATCAATCTACGTGCTTGAGTAGACCTCCGCGACGTTGAGCGTCGCGGTCGGATCCAGGTTCAGAGTCTGGGGGCCTTCTACGAGACCTGCAGGGTGAAGGGGAGGTGGCCGAGTTTTGCAACGTGGTAAGGTCTTGGCCGAGACTATGGAGGCGATGACGCTTGCGTGCTCTGCTACTTCAGAGAGCAGTAGGAACTTACGTGCGGACACCTACGTTCTGGATGTCGTCTGGCTATTTTCCTGTGATGCGTTCGATAACTCCTGCACTACGGCCAGTAGTCCGTCCACGACCATGCTGTATTCATGGACAAGCAGAGCCTCCTCAGTTCCTCGCTTTGATGACGGAGATGTTGCGGTATACCACTTCCATGCCAGCTGGCTAATTTCCGAGGCTTCGAACGCGCGCTGTGCGGACGGCGGGTCTGTGTTGGTGACCAAGTCTTCGATAACGCCCAACAGGTTCCCTACCACATTTTGCGGGTCAAGTGCGAGCAAAGCGTTCTTCGCTTCACGTTTGGTGGAGGGGAATTTCGTGCACCATATCTCAGATAGGCTGCGAACGTCACCCGCGAGCAGCGCACGGCGTACCGACGGAGTCGTTAATTCGGGCAAGGCACTGCACATATCCTGCACTAGGCCCAGTAGTCCGTCCAGGACCGTGCTGTACTTATAGGCAAGCAGAGCCTCCTCAGTTTCGCGTTTCGATGACGGAGATGGTGCGGTGCACCACCTCCCAGCCAACTTGGCAACGTCTGAGGCTTCGAAGGCCCGCTGTGTGGAAGAGATGCTTTTGTTACTAAGCAACTCTTGGATGATGCCCAAGAGGTTCCCTACCACATTTTGCGGGTCAAGTGCGAGTAAAGCGTTCTTCGCTTCACGTTTGGTGGAGGGGACTCTCGTGCACCATATCTCAGCTAGGCCGCGAACGTCACCCGCCAGCAGCGCACGGCGTACCGACGGAGCCTTTGACCCCCTGTAGGCGCGCAGGACGTTCCGCTTGATCTCCTCAGGTACCGCACGTTCCACCTCTAGACGTTCCTGACGTTCTTGTCGGATCTGATCAACATATCCCCAGATCCCGGCCGAGAGGAGAAACGATATCGCGATAACCACATACGACTCCGTGCTCCCGAGCTGCGTCGGTTCCTATATCGTGTAACCCCAGAACTGCCTAATGCATTTTTCCGTTCCAGCAGGCCAAGAGAAGTTCTACAGCGGACTTGCGTTAGGGGGCCGTGGCGCACCTACAAAGCCGAAATCCGCTCGCGAGGCAAGATACCGGCCAGAGGCAGCGGTGTTCGATCCATCTCCGCTCTGCGGGCTGCTCGCTCTATCATTCCTAATTCGACGAACTTAGCTACAATCAGAGGGTCAAACTGTCGCTGGCGATGTCGCCCCAGCAGTTGAAGAAATCGGCCGGCTGCGTCGGCAGTCGATAGCCGTCGATGACCACGGTGGAAGGATCGGTCTTGAAGAGCGGCTCGAGGTACAGCTCCTGGTAATCGCGGATCTGCGCGCCGACGCGCTCGATGAAGCTTTCGGGCACAGCGTAGTCGGGCCGCCGGGTCTCGGCGAGCAGGTCGAGCGCGCGCTGCACCGGCACCAGGAAGCTCACCTGCTCGCCGGCCGTCGAGACGTTGATCCCGACAACCCGCCCCGATTCGGTGATCGCCGGTCCACCGCTCATCCCCGGGTTGATCGAGCCGGTGAAGTGGATGCGATCGTACAGCGTGTGCTCGAGCAGGCCGTTGTAGGTGCCCTCGACGATGCTGAGGCCCAGGTCGGCCGGGTGACCCAGCGCGTACAGCCGCAGCCCCTGCTCGATGTCGACCGGGACCAGGGTGAAGAAGAGGTCGGGGGCATGGTCGGAACGCAGCACGGCCAGGTCGTGGACCACGTCCACACCCATCACCCGGGCCGGTCGCCTGGTTCCCGACGGCTCGACCAGCTCGGCCCGGTAGCGTTCCGGGTCGTGGACGAGCTTGGAGATGACGTGGTAGTTGGTGATCACGTCGCCCTGGCCGACGAAAAAGCCCGACCCCAGCTCGGCCCGACCCGCCGCGCCCGCCTCCACCACCTCGAGCTTGACCACCGCATTGGAAAAACGGCGAAACACCTCGGGCGTAGAGGTCCGCACCTCCTGGCCGGAGGACGCGGCGCTCGCCGCGAAGAGCAGCACGACGGCCAGCGCCGCTCCACGGCGGGTCGACCCGTTCGCGCTGCGCCGGCCTGACGGAGACCTCATGACCTGATGGGGGTTCGGTTTGGGGCGCCTCGCACGAGGCGCCTGCCGGATGATGCGACGCGGCGTGCACGCCGGGCAACCCGTCTTACGGCGGCGACGGCGGGCGACGCCTCGCCAGAGCTTCCGACGCGGGGGAGGCGGGGGAGGTCAGCCGGACAGGGCCCGGGCGCCGCGGGGGTCGAGCGGCGGCGTCTAGCGGTGGGAGCCGTGTCGATTCACTCCCACCCGAAGCACCAGATCGTGAATCGCCTCGGCGGTCACCGGCCGGGTAAGGAAGGGCCGACCGGCGTCGGTCAGAAAGCGACGCGCCGCCGGATCACCCAAGTCGTGGGCGATGTAGACGAGACGGTCCGCCAGCTCGGGGTCGAGGGCGCCGATCGCGCCCTGGAGGTCGGCCAGATCCACCCCGGGTAGGGGCAGGCCGACCAGGATCGCGTGGTAGTAGGCGGACCGCAGGCGCCGGATGAGCCCCTGGGCGTCCCGGGCCCAGTCGACGCTCAGACCGGCCGAAACACACGCCCGCTGCAGCGAGCCGCTGCCGAAGAGGCCCGCCTCGAGGACGAGCACCCGTAGCGCCGGAGATTTGGTGTGGGGCCCGAGATCGGACGTGGTGGGTCGGTACGGCCCGGTCACCTGACTTTGCTCCCAGAAACCATAAGACCTCTCGCTAGGCACGCCAGGTCCCCTGGCGTGGGCCTTGAGAGAGGTCGCTGGAAAGATAACGGTTAGGTGCCGGAACGGACAACCCCTAGCGAGAGGCGATGGGGCCTCGGCTTGCGTCCCTCGCCCCGGCCCGACAGTTTCTCTCCCTTCCCCAAGCCAACTGCCGGGTCGCGCTCAGAGCGGCTTGCGGGGCGGGCCAGCGATTTCCCCTCGGCCCACCGTCCCGATGACGCTGTGATGAGACGAGCCCGTTCGATTGAACGATAGTCGTAATCAGTATTCGGCGGGCTGATCTGCCGTAGCTGCCAGGAGTCTGTATGTACGAGCTACGCTGCCTCGGGGAAGCCAGCCTCCGTGATCCGTCCGGGGGACTCCTCCACTTCCGCTCACGCAAGCACTTTGCGCTGCTCACCTACCTAGCCCTGAACGCCGATCGCGCCCACCGCCGCGAGCGGCTCGCCGGCCTGCTCTGGAGTGACAGCGACGACTCGCGCGCGCGCCATTCCCTCTCCCAGGCGCTATACGCCGTCCGGCGGCTGTTGGACGGCGCCGTGCGCATCGCGGGTGAGGACCTGGAGCTGGAGGGCGACGGTCTGAGGGTGGACGCCATCGAGTTCGAGCGGCTGTTCCAGGCCGGCGATGCCGGGGCGGCGGCGGACCTGTATCGGGGTGATTTCCTCGAGGGCTTTTGGCTTCGAGGCGCCCAGGGGTTCGAGGAGTGGTCGGGCCGAGAGAAGGCGCGCGTCGGTGCGCTGGCCCGCGAGGCGCTGCGGGGGGCGATCAGGTTGGCCCGGGAGAGCTGCGAATGGGCGGAGGTGCGGCAGCGCGCCGAGCGGCTCATTCAGCTCGATCCGTTCGACGAGGCCGCGTATGCCGAGCTGATGCGGGCCCTCTGGATGCTGGGCGACCGGGCGGCGGCCCTCGATCGTTACGAGGCGCTGGAGCGGGTGTTGGCCGCGGAGTTGGACACGGCGCCGGCGCCTGAGACGTTGGCGTTGGTCGAGCGCATTCGCAAACGCCCGGTGCGGGGCGGCTGGGGGAACCGGCCGCTCTTGCGCGAATGCGAGAACCCGGTGTTTCTGGATCCGCCGTTCGTCGGGCGGAAGCAGGAATTGGCGGCGCTGGCCGAAGAGTGGGCGCGGGTCGAACGAGGCGAGAGTCGCACCGTCGTGCTAGTCGGGGACGCAGGGATTGGCAAGACCCGGCTGGCCGGGGAGTTCATCCGCAGCCTGGAGCTCAGCGACGTCTGTGTTCTGCGCGGGCGCTGCTACGAGGTGGAGCAGAC
>CAYGCC010000259.1:0-2963 GCA_964348165.1 uncultured Gemmatimonadota bacterium
TGTGGGCGGCAGGGCCAGACCGGGAACGGATTTTGCCAGCAGGCTATCGCCGACGAGGAGAGGAGCCATATGAACCAGACTTTAGAGCAGAGCGTATCCGCCGTCCGCGCCTACTGGGATGCCCACCCCCTCGGAACCCAGTACGTCAGCGTCCCGGGCCTCGAGGTGGGGAGTCGCGAGTTCTTCGACCACATCCGCCCCTGGATGAACCCGTACAAGTTTCCGTGGATCATGGAGCGGATCGAGCGTGCGTCTCGGGGGCTGCAAGGGAAGCACCTGCTCGAGATCGGCTGCGGCCTCGGGTTCGATAGCCTGGAGTTCCTGAAACGGAACGTCCGGGTCACGGCCACCGACCTGACGCCGACCGCTGCGGGGCTTGCCCAGCGACATTTCGAGTTTGCGGGCTACGAGGCCGAAGATGTCCGCGTCGAGAACGCGCTGGAGCTGACGTTCGAAGACGGAACCTTCGATGCGGTGTGGAGCAACGGTGTGCTTCACGCCACGGGTGACACGCCACGGGCGATCCGCGAGGTTCACCGCGTGCTCAAGCCTGGCGGGCGCGCGATGATCTCACACTTCTACCGAAAACCCTCCGGGATGTATATGCTGTCCCGGCTGGGGCGTGAGAACATCGAATTCAAGGAGGAAGATCCGCCGGTCAACGAGTTTTACACCGAGGACGAGATCCTCGCGATGTTCGAGGGCTTTAGAATCGAAGAGGCGGTGCGCGAGCACTACCGGGCGCTGCCAGTCGCGCGCAAGGGACTGAAGGCGTCGCTGTACACGTGGGTCTTCAAACCCACGTACAATCTGCTGCCGGAGGGCCTGGCCAAAGCCTTGGCTTACAAGTTCTCGATAACGGCGGTCAAGAAGTGAAGGATCGCTGCGGACCCGGCGGAGCTATCTCATATTCGCCGAGACGCGTGCGCGGATCCCGAACAGGAAGAACCAACGGCGTCACCGCGCGCGGGCAAGAGGAATGGCCGAGCCACTAGCTGAGACCATACAGGATCCCGAAGACCAATCGACCGCGACCACGAGAGAGACGCTCCTCGAGGCGCTAGGCAAGGATACGCGGTCACCGCTGCAGAAGTACCGGGAGCTGTATGTCGGCGATGGGTCGTTCATGGAGTTCCTGAAGTACGAGGTCCTCACCTTCTTCCTCTCCGCGATCCCGGGCGCCCTAGGCTACTTCCTCCGCAAGACCCTGTACCGTGGCCTGTTCGCATCCATCGGAGGCGGTGTGGTGATCGGCCCCCACGTGACAGTGCGCTGTCCCCGGCACATCTCGATCGGGAACAACGCCTTCATCGACGGGAACGCCGTGCTGGACGCCAAAGGCTCCAGCTCGCGCATTCGACTTCACGATTCGGTGCTTATCGGCCGCAATACGATCCTCTCGTGCTTGTCGGCCACGATCGAGCTGGGCGAAGACGTCTCGCTCGGACCGAATTGCTACATACGCGCCGGCCTCGGCGATATCGAGCTGGGGTCGTACATCACCATCGGCGCCAATTCGGTGATCATTTCGGGCAACCCGAGTTACGACCGCACCGACGTGCCGATGAAACAGCAGGTCGGCAGCGCTCGCGGCATCAAGATCGGAGATGACGTCTGGATGGGCGTCGGTGTGCGAATCGTTGACGGCGTCGAAGTGGGGAACGGGTGCGTGATCGGTGCCGGAGCTGTGGTGCTCGAAAGTATTCCCGATGGGTCCATCGCGGCGGGCGTCCCCGCCCGAGTCATCGGACGCCGAGGACCCACGGATCAAAGGTGAAGTGACCCGCGCGCCCTTAGACATTAGGAGAAGCGAAGGTGCCGTCGCCACTGGCACACGGCGTGATTGGCTACGCGGTCTACCGGCTCTACCGGCCCCGAGCAAAGCTGGCCCCCGGCGGCCTGTCGCCCAGGCCGGCGCTCGTGCTGGCGGTCGCGGTCGGCCTGTCCCTGCTTCCCGACGTGGACGCGGGTCTCGGCTTACTGCTGGGCGATATCGGAGCCTATCACAACGGCGTGGTCAACAGCCTGTTTGTCGGCCTGAGCGTGTCCTTGCTGATCGCCAGCCTGATCTGGCTCCGCTGGCGAGCGGGCTTTCGGTTCTGGCTCGTTCTATCGCTCCTTTGCTACGAGCTGCATGTGCTGGCGGATTATCTGACCTGGGGGCGAGGAATACTGATGTTCTGGCCGTTCACGGCAGAACGATTCGCAGCGCCGTTTTATCTGTTCTATGGGCTCCACTGGTCCGACGGTCTGATGACCGTCCGGCACGTCTGGACATTCTTGACCGAGCTGGCCTTCGCAGCGCTCCTGCTGGCGGCGCTGGAGTTGCATTCGCGAAGGAGCGAGCGCCGAGCCGCGAGCCACGGCTCCGCTTAGCGACTCGGAATCGAGTTGTTTGCCGCCCGGCTGCTAAGAGGTACTGATGCGTATCGGCATGATGCTTCGCTCGCTGGACGAAAAAGGGGGGATCGGCGTCTATACGGACAACCTCCTGCGTGAGCTTTTAGAGCGCGACCGCAAGAACGAGTACGTGTTGTTCTATCGCACCGCCGGCAACCTGGGTCGTTACGACAATTACCCCAACGTCAGTGAACGTCTGGTGCGGGCGCCCAATAAGGCCCTCTGGGACCAATTCGCTATTCCCCTCGCCTGTTGGCGCGAGAAGGTCGACGTCGTCTTTCACCCGAAGTTCACCGTACCGCTGCTCGCTCCCTGCAAGGCGGCGATGGTCGTGCACGGCGCCGACTGGTTCATCCCTGAGCAAGCTAAGTTCTACAAACCACTCGACGTGCGCTATATCCGCATCGTGATGCCCTGGTATTTCAGAAAGGCCAGCGTCGTGCTGTCGGTCTCGCAGCTGACCACCGACAATTTCAATCGCGTTCTCAAGCTGCGGCCCGATTTCGGCAAGGAGTACTACAACCGAGGCGAGGTTCACGCGGCTCTAGGCAATTATCGGCAGG
>CAYGCC010000260.1:0-2973 GCA_964348165.1 uncultured Gemmatimonadota bacterium
CTGGCGGGCGCTCCGGCGGAGGTGCGATCGCTGGCGGAGCGACTCGGCGCCTTCGGCGCCACCCGGATGGTGCCGGTGGGGAAGGCGGCCTGGCCCGGGCCCGACTGGCACCACGACGGGCGCTTTCAGTTTCTGGACCTGGTGCGCTTCGTCGACCTCGACTTCGATTAGGCCGACGACTGGGGTGGCGGCCCGGCGGCGCCGGTCATTCCGCCGGGGGTCGCCCGAGCAGCGACCGTTCGATCTTGCCGAGACGCACGAGGATCGTGCCGGCCAGGATCGCCGCGGTACCCGCCACCTGAAGCCACCTCGGGACCTCGTTCAGGGTGAGCCAGGCGATGATCAGCGCGACGACCGGGATGAAGTTCGAGTAGACCGCCGTTCGTGTGTTGGCGATCTGGTGGATGCTGTAGTACCAGATGAAATAAGCGACGGCGATGGCGAAGGCGCCGCTGTAAAGCAGCGCCAGCCAGGATACGGGCCTGACCGCCAGCCAATCCTGAGCGAGAAACGCGGGTACCGACACGGCGAAGAGGGCGACACCGCCGATCCACATGGTAACGGCCGTGATCGGCAGGGCTCCGTAGCGGCGCACCAGGGGTGCCGAGCCCACCGTATAAGCGGACCAGGCGACGGCGGCGCCGAGCACGGTGAGGTCGCCGCGAACAGTATCAGCGCTGAAGCTCACCGCTTTCGTGCCGCCCCAGACGACCAGCGCGATTCCGACGACCGAGATCACGACCCCGGCCAGCGCCATGAGCGCGATCCGCTCCTGGCGGAAGGCAACCGAGAGGAGGGTGGTGAAAATCGGCGTCGTGGCGAGCATGAGGCTGGCGTTGCCGGCCAGGGTCGAGTCGATCCCGTAGATGAAGAAAACTTGATAGACCGTGTTCCCTAAGAGGCCGAGCCCGATCAGCGCGGGCCAGAGGCGTCGGTCGATCTTCACCGTTTGCCCGCGGACCCTCAGGCTGAGCCAGAGCAGGATCGAGGCGACGGTGAAGCGCAGGCCGTTGAACGCCAGCGGCTCCATGTCCCGCAGCGCGAACTTGACGACCGAGAAGTTGGATGCCCAGATGAAGATGAGAGCGGCGAGCGCCAGGTAAGTCAGGCCGTGCGAGCCGTGCGAGTCCGTGGGCTGAGCTTTCGTCAACGGCGTCCTGAGTGCAGAAGAATGATCCGAGCGCGGCTGGTATCATCAACGGCGGGAAGGAACTTATTTGGGCACATGAGGAACACAAGCTGGCGGCGGGAAGAAACGGCATGAAGGCGATCGTCAGGGTGGCACTGGCGCCGGTGCGATCGGGCCCCAACGTGCGCGCCGAGCTGGTATCCCAGGAACTGCTGGGTGCGGTGCTGGATGTGACGGAAGAGCGCGGCGAATGGGCTCGTTGCCGGGGCGAGGATGGTTACGAGGGTTGGCTGCACCAAGGCGGCCTGGCTATCCGGGATGCGGACGAGGTGGAAGCCTGGTGGGACGACACGGGTGGCCGGCCCGCGGTCTCGCTGGATGCGACGCTTGAAGATGCGAAGGGACACCGATTCATCCGCTTACCCTGGGGCGCCCGCATCGCTGTGGACGGAGAAACGGCTCACCTGCCGGACGGGCGTCGCGGCCGGCTGGTCGAGGGTCGCTGGGTACTCTGGGAGGAGGTCGCGTCTCACTTTCGCCAGGAAGGCGAGGCGGTCGAGGCCACGGCGGCCGAGTGGTACGGTGTGCCTTACGTGTGGGGCGGCCGCACGCGGTGGGGCGCCGACTGCTCGGGATTCGTGCAGGCGGTCTACCGGGTTCACGGCTTCTTGCTGCCGCGGGACAGCCACCAGCAGGCGGAGGTCGGCGAGCCGATCGACCCCGGTGAGAGCTACCGTGCGCTGCGGCCCGGCGATCTACTCTACTTTCATGGCCGGGAGTCGGAGCGTGTGACTCACGTCGCCCTCTCGCTCGGCGCCTCCAGGATCTTGCACGCTGCCGAGGCCAATGGTGAGATCAAGGCCGACGACTTGAGCGGCTCGTCCGGCCTCGAGCGTTCGCTTGCCATCCGTCTGTCGGGAGTGCGCCGGCTGTTCGCTTAGCCGATGTCAGTGGGTGACCCCTACGACCTCGTAGCCGTGAGCTTCTCCTGTCCAGCGCAGATAGATCACAGCTTCACGGTCGGTGCACCCGGGCCGGATCGCCGCGACGTGCAGGGTCGCGAGACCGTCGGCGTTCGCCGGCGCGGGCTCGGCGCCCGGAGCGGTCCGCAACTCGATCGAGATGCGCTGGTGAGGGCCGGGCGCCGCTTCCTCGGCGCCGGCGGCGCGAGTGCCGGAAGCCGAATCCTGGAAACGCCAGCGGTAGGTCGTCTCATCCGCCTGCCACACCCCAGCCTCGAGACCGAGATCCTCGAAGCTCACGGTCAGCGTGTGCCCCGCGGGTGAAGCGACGGCGGTGTCGCCTGCGAGGCTGGCGGCCGGCTCTTCGATCGGCGCCACCTTCGAGTACCAGTGTGCCACGATCTTGTCGCGGCGAATGATCAGAATACGGACCAGGGTCGCCGCCGCATCGGCGGGGAGTTGGCCTTCGGCAACGACCGCCGCGATCTGTTCGTCGCTGAACGAGCCCACCAGCTTCGCTCCCCAGTAGGCGTCTCGTACGGTCTTGCGCTGGAAGGCCTGGTTTGGCCAGTTGGCGCGCCAGGCGCCCGGGTCGAACGTCGCGGCTGACAACCATCCGATCGACGGGTGGATGACGCTGTATGCCTCCTCCTCCCAACCCACTCGGTAGAAGCCGGCGGTAAAGATCCGTCCCATCGTCGGCCAGAAGTCGAAGTTGTATTCCCGCCCCTCGCGGGGCTTATGGGTGCGGATTGTCCCGCTGCCCAGCGAGGCGGCGAAATCGATCAGGTAGTGCTTCACATAGCCGGGCGGGTCGATGAAGACATCGAGCGTATTGGCAAAGCGCATGTCGACGTGGTTCAGCCAGGACGAGACGACGTA
>CAYGCC010000261.1:0-5115 GCA_964348165.1 uncultured Gemmatimonadota bacterium
GATGAGTCGCCCGGCGGCCCCGCGCATCGAGCGACCCAGCGCCGAGACCACGCCGGCGGTCAGCGTCGACTGGAAGCCGTAGGGACTGCCGATCGCCATGACCAGCTGGCCCACGCGCAGCTCATCGGCGTCGCCGAAATCGGCGGCGGGCAGGCCGGCGGCGTTGGCCCGGAGCACGGCCAGATCGCTGGCGGCGTCGGTGCCGAGGACCTCCGCCTCCGCCTCGACGCCGTCGGCGAACGTCACCTCCACACGCCGTGAGCCCTCGACCACGTGGTTGTTGGTGACGACGAGCCCGTCCGGCGCCATGACGATGCCGGACCCGTTGCCGCTGGGCGGATCCTCAAAGGGGCTTCGCCGGCGCCCCCAGACCGAGACGTTCACCACGGCCGGCCGCACCTTGTCGGCCACCTCGATGACCGCCCGGCTGTAGGCGTCGAGGAGCGCGTCGCCGGCCGGCGGCGCTCCGGACGGGGACGGCGGCGCGCCCGGATACTCGGGGGACTGCAGCAACACAGCGCTGTTCATCGGCCTCCTGCCTTCTCGCGGATGTGTTTGGACTGGCCCTAACTACCCGCGGTGACCCGAAGGGTTCGCTCTACCTACGAGTTCGACGTCAGCGGCGCTTCACTCCTCCTCGAACTCCGCGTCCCAGGTGATCTCGACGCCGCGGGTGAGGGTCTGCGCCACCGGGCACTTCTGCTTGTGGTGCTCGAGCGCCCGCTGTGCCGCTTCGCGCTGACCCTGTGGCAGCTTGATACGGTACTTTACGCGGATCTGGGTGACGGCGATGGTGCCGTCGACCTCCTCGATCACGCCTTCGACTTCGGACGACAGCCTGTCCGGATGACTGGGTATCCCGCGCGCTTCCAGCGCGCCTCCGAGCGTCCCGGTCAGTCAACCACCGGCGGCCGCCACCACGTAGTCGAGCGTGGTGGCGATGGGCTCCGCCGTCTTGCGGCCGTAGAACTCGGCGATCGCACCGTGCACGCCGAACTTCACCGGCTGGTTGAAGGGCGTTATGTAGGCGTGGCGCAGCGGCCCTTCGAATTTCTCGATGCGGACCTTCGAGCTGTAGACGGGTGAGGTCATACGGCTGCTCCTTCCAGGTTGTCGCGGGAATGATGAATTCAAGGTATTGGGCTTGACGACGCAAGCCCGTGTGGCCGCAGGGACACCCTGCGTTGCCATCTGCCACCTCGGGCTCACGGCCCAGAAACCCCTACCAGAGGCTTAACCTCGTGAGCTGATTAACATCAGAAACCGATATGAGGTAAGCGCAGGATCAGCGCGATGCGCTCGTCAACACTTCACTCTTTTCCGGGATCGCCAAAGTCGAACTCCACTTCCGGTGCCTCTTCGGCCCCGGGCGCCGCTTGGAAGTAAGCCCTTTCGCTGAAGCCCAGCGGCCGAGCAAACAAGACGGTGGGGAAACGCCTTATGTTCGAGTTGTATGCCTGTGCGGTTTGATTGAACCGCCGTCGTTCCACGGCAATCCGATTCTCTGTGCCCGCCAACTCGTCTTGGAGTTGGACGAAGTTCTGGTTCGCTTTGATGTCCGGATAACGCTCCACAACAACCATGAGCCGACCGAGTGCCTGCCCCAGTCCGTTTTGGGCTTGCTCGAAGCGGGAAAGCGCCTGGGGATCGCTGAGCATTTCCGGCGTCAGCTGGACGGCGGTGGCTCGCGAGCGAGCTTCGATGACTTCCCTTAGAGTCTCACGCTCGAAATCCGCTGCACCCTCCACTGTTTTCACCAGATTCGGAATGAGATCGGCTCTTCTCTGGTAGACGTTTTCGACTTGCGACCACCCCTCCTTGACACGCTCGTCGAGTTGGACGAGTCGATTGTAAGTCCCTATTCCCGTGGTGACGAGGACGACAGCGATCACGACGATCGCGCCACAACCTATGGCTAGATATTTTTTCAAAGCGACGATCCTCCTTCCCTAATCTCTCTATGCTTGCGATGCTTCATCGACCCTTCTAGCTGTGAAGCGGTCGACTCGACGGACCGCCCTCGTGAGTTCACCGTAGTAATCGGAGAACAAAGATCTAGGGTCGGCCTCGGTTTTCTCCCCCCGCTTGAGTTTTCCCACCGCGTCGAAGGGGGAGCGATCGATCTCCGCGTGGGCGCAAAAGGCCCGAACCACATCGTCATTGTGGACCGGTATTCCCCCACCGAGCAAATGTAAGCAACCTCGGAAGAGCGCCACGAAGGTGGTGAAAGACTCGGTCAGCAGGCGCTTCAAAGCCCGGGGTCTTCCTTGAGTTTCCAGGTAACCTTCGCGGAGGCGCATCATCTTTTCCCTGAGCTCCCTTTCACACTGAAGACGCAGCTGGTCTCGGTGGATCACGACATCGGCAAAGGGATCGCCTCCGTAGAGGACGACATGATGCGCCTGAATGTCGAGAAACTCGATGGGAAAGACGTCCGCCGAGTCGGAAATGAGCTCTGGCGAGAAGAGGCGAGGAAAAGGTTGGCGTTGTCGGCGCCATTTCGCCACGATGGGTGACAGGGTCTCGAGCGTAGACGGATCCAGGTTCTCGAGTACCACGAGCAAGTTGAGATCACTGGTTTTCTTTTGGAAATCGCCTCGGGCGGCCGATCCATAGAGCACGACGCTAACGAGACGGTCGCCCAGGGACTCGCTCAGTGAGCGGACCATCTTTCGCAGAACCGGATTCTCTATCGCTTCCGACGCCTGCATCCTTGGCCCCCGTGTCCTCTAGAAGCTCCGCCCTGCACCGCCGCCACCGAAGCCGCCGCCGCCGAATCCGCCGAATCCGCCACCGCCGCCGAACCCGCCGCCGCCGAAGCCGCCGCCCCGCCTACCTCCACCGCCTAAGCCGGACGAGAGAAGCAACAAGAACAACATTGGATGGCGGATGAACAGATACGCCATGAAAACGAAGAACAAGATACCCAACAGGCCGGCGAATGGGCTCGTTCTCTCGTTCCGAGTGGGTCTCGTGGGCCGCGTGGACGGAAGACGGGGGGCTCCCTCGATGGTGACCCCATACTCGTCGGCTGAGGCGGACACCAAGGCGGCGCTGGTCTGGTGCATGGCGGTGGAGTAGTCGTCTTGCCTCAGGTAAGGGACGGCGTAGGTGTCGAGGATCCTACCCACTCTTCCATCGGGCAGGTATCCTTCCACGCCGTATCCCGTTGCGATGAAGACCCGTCGGTCCTCAATGGCAAGTGCGACAACAATCCCGCGGTCTTCACCCTTCCTGCCAACGCCCCACTCTTCACCAACTCGAACCGCAAAGTCCTCGATCGGCTCGCCCTCGAGCGCAGGTACGGTCACCACCACGATGGCCACACCGGTCTTCTCGAAGAGCTCCTTGTGGAATCGCTCCAGCGTCTGGATATGTTGAGGCAGGAGAACTCCGGCCAGGTCGTGGACGGACCGATCCCCGTGAGGTGGAAGCTGAACTTGCCCCGCCGCTGGCGTGAGCGCCCCGAGCAGTAAGAGAATCAACAGGAGGCCGGGACGCCTAAAGCTAATCCTGGGCATCATTCGTCGACCCGCGAGTTCGGGGAAGAATAAAGGAACGCTGTATCGTAGGCTAGGCCAACGAGTCCTCGACCGCGGTGCCCCTCTATGGCACGAGGGCCCGTTGTGCATGGACCCGATTGGAGCCGGCCAAGGGGATCGTCTTCGGCTCGATCTCTTCGTATGTTCTGATTCAATTCGCCAAAGCTCACACTGGGAGGCCGTATGACGATTCGCCTCGCGCTCACCCTGCTCGCCCTGCCCCTCGCCGCTGCGTCCGAACCGCTCGAGGCGCAGGAGTTCGCGCGGCCGCTTCGCCCCGTGCACACCTACTCGATCGTCGCCCGCGACGACGCGACCGGCGAGCTGGGCGTGGCCGTGCAGTCGCACTGGTTCTCGGTGGGCTCGATCGTGTCGTGGGCCTGGCCCGGCGTCGGCGCCGTGGCCACCCAGTCGTTCGTCGAGGTCTCGTACGGGCCGTTGGGTCTCGAGCTGATGCGCGCCGGCCTCACCGCCGACCAGGCGCTGACCGCGCTGCTCGCCGCCGACGAGCACACCGACGTGCGCCAGGTGGCGATAGTCGACTCGGAGGGGAACGTGGCCGTCCACACCGGCGAGAACGCGATCATCGAGGCGTGCGATCGGACCGGCGAGGGCTACTCCGTGCAGGCGAACCTGATGTTGAAGCCGACGGTGTGCGACGCCATGGTGCGGGCCTATGAGAACACGCGCGGCGACCTGGCCGAGCGCCTGATGGCGGCGCTGGAAGCGGCGCAAGCGGAGGGCGGCGACATCCGAGGGCGGCAGTCGGCGGCGCTGCTGGTGGTGGCCGACGACCCGACGCTGCCCGCGTGGGACGGGCGCATCTTCGATCTGCGCATCGAGGACCACCCCGAGCCGATTAAAGAGATGCGCCGGCTGCTGACGGTCGCTCGCGCCTACAACTACATGAACGAGGGCGACGAGCACATGACACAGGGCGACGTCGAGGCGGCGGTGGCGGCGTACAGCAAAGCCGAATCGCTCACGCCCGGCAACCACGAGATGGTCTTCTGGCGCGCAGCCACGCTGGTCGGGGTCGGACGCGTGGACGAGGCGCTGCCCATCTTCAAGAAGGCGTTCGAGATGTGGCCCGACTGGAGGACGCTGGTCCCGCGCCTGCCGGCTTCAGGGCTGTTGCCCGACGACCCGGCGCTCATCAAGAGGATCGTCGAGGTCAAGTAACGACGAGTCTGTCTAGGTCGAGGGGAGTGCCTGTGGCGAAGAAAGACGAAAAGAAGAGCGAGAAGAAACCGAGCGCCGAAAGCGGAAAGAAGCGGCGAAAGAAGAAAGCGGGCGCCGAGCCGAAGTCGCGGGGTCTGGCGGCGTCGGCGCTCGCGTCGGCGTCGCCGCCCGCCGCCGTTCAGAAGCTGGCCGACGCGATCGGGGCGGACGGCGGTGCGGTGCTGGCGGTCTACCGCGATCCGCTGGGTGGCAACTGGCAGATCCTGGCCGGCCTGCCCATCGACTCCGTGCAGGCGACGCCGTTTCAGCGCGACCTGTCGCAGGCGCACGCCGACCGGCTGGCCGCGGCGATCGACAAGCTCGACCGCTTTCTGGATCCGGTGATCGCGGT
>CAYGCC010000262.1:0-9937 GCA_964348165.1 uncultured Gemmatimonadota bacterium
CGCTTCGGCCGACTCGATGTTTTGGAGCGATCCGATGACGTTGAACAACCCCATTGGAACGATCACCGACAGATAGGCCAGCCAAGCTCCACCGGAGAGCGCGGCCAGCAGATCGCCGATCACCGGCACGGGCAGCCAGAGACGCGCGTCGGCCTCGACCGCACCCACCGGCGCCACGCCAGTGATCCAGGCGAGCAGCGTGCCCAACACCACCGCCACCAGCCCGCCCGGTATGCCGCCGCGGAAGCGAACGCGGCCGAAGTAGACCAGCAGGATGATGCCGAGCGTGGTGAGCCCGATGATCGGCCGCGCGTAGGTGCGAAACAGGAAGCCCAGCGAGATGAAGGTGAGGGCGATGCCCGCCAGGGTGGAGAGCAGCGCCGCCCGCGGCGTCGCCTGCCGCAGTCGCTCAGCCACGAAGGCGCCGCCGAACTCGATCAGGCCCGAGCCCCGACACGCCACCAGGCCGGCGCGCCAGGCGACGACGGCCGGGTCCGGCGCGCCCGCCGCCTCGGCCGCCAGCCGCGCCGGCAGCATCACCAGGAACACATAGGCGATGAGCGAGACGGTGTTGATGCCGTAGGGGAGCGCGCAGAGATCGGTGCGCCCCGTGGCGCGGGCCAGGTTGAGCGCCTGCCGCGCATAGTACAGGTTGCCGACCAGCAGCGAGACCGCGGCGCCCGGCAGAATGCGCCCGTAGATGAGCGCGCTGTCGAAGCCCAGCACGGCCCGGCAGAGCGCATCGATGAGCAGCAACTGCACCAGGTTGTCGATCGCCAGGCCGAAGAAACCGTCCAGGTCACCACGGACGAAAGCTCGCATGCGGACCTCCGCGTCTCCGTCATTTTCCTGCGGTTGGACGTTCATCGCGTCGCCGCGGTGGCAGGGCTAGCTTGGCAACGTTCAAACCGGGGTCACAAAGCCAAGTCAAAGGACAGCACTATGCACGCGATCATCAAACGCTTCGAGTCACCGGACGAGATCCGCCATTTCGAGAAGGGGAAGTTCGAGATCGTCCGCATCGGCGACGTGGTCATCGGCCGCGCGTGCTATGAGCCCGGCTGGAAATGGTCGCAGCACGTCGGCGCGGCCAGCGGCGCCTCGAGCTGTCACGTCGACCACGTGGGCTTGGTGCTCTCCGGCCACGCGGTGGTGAAGATGGATGACGGGCGCGAGGTCGGCATGCGGGCCGGCGATCTGTTCGCGGTCGGGCCGGGGCATGACAGCTGGGTCGTCGGCGATGAGCCGTACGTGTCGCTTCACTTCATGGGTGCCGAGGAGTACGCGAAGGAGTAGAGACGCCAGGGTCAGTCGAGCGCGCGCCGGAACAGCGTCAGATACATCAGGCGATAGATGTCGGTGTTGTCGAGGGTGCCCTTCACCTGGTCGGCGTTCAGCCCCGCGGCTCGTATCAGCACCCCGCCCGATAGGTCCTCCAGCGAAGCCCAGGCGATGGCGAAGGGCCAGCGTCGCCCGGCCCGGTCCGGCGCCGACATGAAAGGCTCGGTCAAGGTTCCGGCGGCACCATCGAGGGGTGCGCCGTTAGTCTCCCGCTCGGGAACCGGACGGAACGCACGGAAGCGCCCACCCGGCGGAGGGCCCACGACCTGCATGCCGCCGGCGTCGCTGTCGGACGCCATGATGAACAGCGTGCGAGGGTTGCGTTCCAGGTAGCGGCGGGCGACGCCGATCGCCTCGTCCGCTCGTCGCCCCGCCTCGAGCGTGCCCCTGGCGTTGTTGGCGTTGGCGAAGTTGTCGGTGCCCTCTTCCTCAGCCACCAACAGAAAGCCCTCGGGCCGGCGCGCCAAGATCTTGAGCGCCGCCTCCATCATCTCGGCCACGCTCGGCGCGCTCGGCTCGTACAGCGCCAGACCCGCGCGTCGGAGCTGCTCTTCCGAAGCGGCGTTGAACGTATGGTTGGCGGCGAAGAGGCCGAGCAGCCGCCGGGTCGTATCCGGCAGCGCCAGCAACTCGTCGCGGGTGAAGACGACGGTGTAGCCGAGGCCCCGCGCGCGCTCGATCAGGTCGAGCCCGTCAGGGCGCACGCCTTCTCCATGGGCGCCGGTTGACCCTCGGGGCAGGAAGTAACGCTCCCCTCCCCCGAGAATCACCTCGGGTCGCGTCTCGATGATGAGGCGCGCGATCTCGGCGTGGTCGGTGCGGCGCGGCACGCTGGCCACGAAGACACCGCTGCCGGGCTCGGTGATGGTGCCACTATTGATCAGCGCGACGGCGCGGCCCGCCGCCTGCGCCTCGCGCATGATGCTGACCCGCTGGCCGGAGCGCGCGGCCATAGGCCGTCCCCCGTCCATACCGTAACTGTCGGCTTCGACCTTCACTCCGAAGGCGTGCACCGTGGCACCGCCCTGTGAGGTGGCCGTCAGCGCGTTCTTCATGTGGCCGGTGTAGACAGCCATCTGGGGGAGCTGGTCCCATTCGAGCCGCCCATCCGGTCCGACGAAGCGGATGCGAACCGCGCCCCACTGGTTCACACCCATCCCGTCGGGGTGAAAGAAAATCACGTCACCTGTCTGCTGTCCCGGCGCTGGGGCAGCCCCGGGCCACAGGCACAGCAGGGCGACACAGCTGCAGCCGAGGCGCAGGCCGCGGCGCGCGCTCCACGAGCTGTAGGGACCGCGCTTTCGCCTTCTTGGTTTGTTCTCGGGGCTGATTCGTCGCATCGATTCGGTTCGTGTCGGGTTATCGACGGGTCATGGGCCACATCACGTCCAAGCCGCGTGCGGGGCGCGCCCAATCTAACTGTGAAACAGCCGACTGTCAGCCGAGCTTCAAGATTACTCGGGACGGTGAGGATGAGAGCTGGAGGTCGTATTAGCTGGACAGCTGGGATGGGAGAAAAGTGCGGTTGATCAGGGCCAGAGGTAAGTCACGAAGGTGTCCGCCCGCGCCGCGCCGTCGTGGGCGAGATAGTCCACAACCAGCACGACTTTCTTCGGATCGCTTCCGATGGTCTGCCAGTTGAGCTGGAGGTCGCCCTCGCTACGGCTTCCCGAAGTCGCGGCGTCATGACCGATGGCTTTCAACTCCTCCAGCTGGTCACCCACCACCATCGAGATGTTCGTATCGCGCTGACCAAACCAGAGCTCCAGCGACGCCAGGCCCACGGCGCTGGCGAACCCGACGACGCCCACCGAGATCACGATCACGGAGAGGAGCAACTCGACGATGGAAAAGCCGCCACGCCCCGCCAGCCTCTGTCGCCAGCCAGGCGGACTCCCCTTCGACGCCGTCGAAGTGGAGCGGGTTTTCCTGAAGCCTAATCGAGCTCTCAAGCGCCTGGGCTTTCTCCTGGCAGGTGACGGGTTGCACTCCCGGACGCTAGATAGACGATCCAGCGCGTCTCGGAGTCACGTCGCGAGAGCAAACATACGTTTTTAGCACCCGCGCTCGTACGGGTTGTCCGCCGGGTGATCACCGTCCGGAATCGACATCGGGACGGGCGTTTTGGCGGGCGGCTGGAGCCTGTTGGCCGCTCCGCCGGTGGGACGGCGGGACTCGTCTCATGTCTTGGGACCTCAGCAGTGGTACCGTGCTGCCAAGATCCTCAACCCTCCCCGAGAGGTTTACATATTGCCACGGCGGCAGGCGGATGGCAAGGACCGCGTAGTAAGGGCCACCTACTGTGCTCTATAAGCACGAGCGCGGCCGCCCCACGGCGACCGCACTCGCACCTTCCTCTTTCGTCGCATTCACGGCGAGCGCCCGCAAACGAAACCTAGCGACCCTTCGACCACCCGCTCTCGCTCTTCGGTCGCTCCACCTCCGGCGGCCCGCTCTCACCGGTCTGCCCGTCCTGAACGCTTGCCGAGTCGCTTCGAACAGCCTCGATGATCGCCTCGCCCACCGGTGTGTCAACCTCCACCTGGAAGGCGACCGCCTCCCTCCAACCCTTCACCTCTTCGACAAAGCTCTCGGCGAGAACGCCCAGGTCGATCGGCTCGAGGCCAGGATCCTCCTCCAGCCCCTCCACCCGGGTCAGACTGACCTGGGCTTTCTGGTGCGATTCGTCGACCTCGAACGCCGTCCGGTACGCTTCCTCCGCCGCCCGATAATGGCCGGTGCGCTCCAGGGCGACGCCCAGGTTGTTGTGGAAGATCGCCACTTCACCCTGCAGCTCCACCGCTCGCGCCAGCGGCCGCAGCGCCTCGGAGAAGCTCTCCTGCTCGATCAGGATCAGCCCCAGATTGTTCATCGACCAGACATCGCGATCGTCGCTCAGAATCGCCTGGTGGTAAGCTTCGATCGCTTCCTCCAGCCGCCCGAGCTGATGATACGCCCGACCCTTCAAGCGCAGAGCCACACCCGACTCGGGGTCGAGGGTCAGTGCCTCGTCGATCTTCTCCAGCGCTTCCTCCGGCCGCTGGGTGTCCAGCAAGACGCGGCTCAGATTCAGCCAGCTCTTCGTATGCTGGGGGTCAAGCTCCAGCGCCGCCTCGAACGCGGCCTCGGCGTTTTCAGGCTGGCCGGATTTCCACGCCGACAGCCCGAGCATATAGAAGCCCCAGGGGTTGCTGTCGCGACGCTCGGTGTAAAGCCTGAACAGCTCCACCGCTTCGTCGTAGCGACGATCGAGGAACGCGGCCTCGGCTTCCTCGTAGGTGACCTCCCGCGGGGGCTCGGGCTCGCTGACCTGCGTCTCGACCGACTCGGTTACCGGCGTCTCGATCGGCAGCGGCGGCGGCAGCGCTACCTCGGTGGACCGCCGCGCCTCGGCCCCCTGCCGGCCGACCGCTACCTCCGTGCCGTCGTCCCCACCACAGCCCATCATGGCCAGCGACAGGAACAGGATCGTGAAGGCGGCGGCGCTGAAGATCACCTCGCCACGAAACTTCAGCTCTTTCAACATGGTGTGCCTCCTCTGGGTTGGAGCGCCTCGATGGGCGCGCCCGGTGTGAGTTTCTCGCGTCGCGCAGTGAGGAGGCAGACGGGATACCGGATGGCGGCCGCTCGGGCCCGGAGGCTATAACATCATTCTTGACAGTGGCTTACGGGAGGAAGAGGAAATCTCGGGCCGGCCTGCGCCCGGTCGTTTGTGTGCGTTCGGACACTCTCGAGCGCGGCGCCTTGTGTCCCGTTGGACACGGGCGGGCAGGGCCGTGTGTCCCTGATCTCGAAGGGACCCTCAGCCGCGCTTGAGCTTCAACCTCCGCATGATCTTCAAGAGGCTGGCGTGGTCGGCGAGCCCGAGTTCTTTGGCCGTGCGGGTGATATGCCACTCATTGCGCTCGAGCGCGGCGACGATGATCCGCCGCTCGGCTTCGGCCTTCAACTCCTGGAGCGTCCCGCCCCGGCCGCTCGGCACCGGCGTGCGGTCGTCCCCGCCCCGCACCTCAGCCGGCACGTGGCGGGCGCCGATTTCCGATCCCTCGGCGGCGAGGATCATCCGTTCGACGATGTTGCGAAGCTCGCGGACGTTGTTGCGCCGCCATTCGTGCGTCATCAACAGTTCCAGCGCCTGGGGCTCGATCCGCTTCTTGCGGATGCCGAACCGCGAGCAGGTGCTCGCCAGGAAATGCTCGACCAGCTCGGGAACGTCGGAGAGTCGGTCCCGCAGCGCCGGCACCTGCAGCACGTGCACGTTGAGACGGAAGAAGAGATCGTCGCGAAACCGTTTCTCTTCGACCTCCCGGTTCAGATCGCGATGGGTCGCCGCCACGACCCGGGCGTTGACCTTGATCGCCCGTTCACCGCCCAGGCGGGTGAGCTGCGTCTCTTCCAGAACGCGCAGCAGCTTGGCCTGCGCCGGTGGCGGCAGCTCGCCGACCTCGTCGAGGAAGAGGGTGCCGCCGGCGGCCAGCTCGAATGCGCCCTTGCGCGTCCGGTTGGCGCCGGTGAACGCTCCGCGCTCGTGACCGAAAAGCTCGCTTTCGATCAAGTTCTCGGGCAGCGCCGCGCTGTTTATGGCGATGAAGGGCTTTTCGGGGCTCGAGCCCAGACGATGGACCTCTCGCGCTACCAACTCTTTGCCCGACCCGCTCTCACCGACGATAAGAACCGGGCTGGGGATCGGGGCGACGCGGGCGATCGCCTGCTTCAACTGTTGGATCGCCGGACTGGAACCGATGATCGGTGTATCGGTGCCCAGATCGCGCCGCAGCGACTGAACCTCCGCCACCAACCGCACGTGCTCGAGGGCGTTCTCGACCTCGCGAACGACGCGCTCCATCGACTCGGCTTTATCGATGAAGCTGTAGGCGCCCAGGCGCACGGCTTGGACGCAGCGATCGTAGCTGCCGGTGCCCGTATAGACGATCACCGGCCGCTCGTCCCCGCGCTCTTTGAGCGTGCGCAGGACCTCGAAGCCATCGACGCCCGGCATCTCCAGGTCAAGGATCACGCAGTCCACCGCTTCGCTGGCCATGAGATCCAGCGCCTGCTTACCCCCGGGTGCGATCAGCGTGTCGTAGCCGCCGACTCGCTTCAAATCGTAGGCATACTGTTCCGCCATCGCCCGAACGTCATCCACGACCAGCACCAGGGTCATCGCACCCCTCCCGGCGCGCCGTGACGCCGTTCCGGGCCCCGCTCCTGACCCGCGTCCTTCGCGCTATCGACGGAAACCGCATTGTCGGAGCCCCGAGCCGCCGTCGGTAGCTCCACGGTGAAACGGCTTCCCTTCCCCACGACGCTCTCGGCTCGGATCGACCCGCCCAGGTCGGTCACCAGCCGGCGAACGATGGAGAGCCCCAGACCCGTACCGTGCTCTTTGGTCGTGAAAAAGTCGTCGAAGGCGCGCTCCCGCTCCCCCTCGCTCATCCCTCTGCCGCTGTCGGTTACCGCGAGATGGACGCGCGGCGGCCCGGCGGGGGTCGCCTGCAGGCGCGTCGAGACGGTGACCGTCCCCGACTGACCGCCCAGGCTGTCCACGGCGTTGTCCAACAGGTTCTCTACGATCCGCCGCAGCACCACGGCGTCGCCCATCACCACCGGGTCCTCCGCGCTCAGATCGATGCGCAGCTCGCCGGCGCCTGGGGACGCGGCGGCGCCCACGACTTGTCGCACCACATCGTTCAGATCGCAGGGGTGCCGATCGAGCTTCGGGTAGAGTCGCGCATAGTTCGAGGCGAGGTTCTCGAGGTAGGAGATGCCCGCGTCGAGGGTCGCCCGCCGCTCCTCAAGGACGTTAGCCAGCTGATCCGGCTGTTCTTTCGCCACCTGGGCGAGATGGCGAAAGACGTTGCGGATGGGCATCAGCCCGTTCTTGATGTCGTGATTCACCTGCCGGGCCAGCTCGCCGAGCGTGGCCCGGCGCTCGGCGTCTTTGATGCGGCCGGCGCTGGCCCGCAGACGATCCGTCATCGAGCCGAGCAGCCGGGAGAGCGCCCCGATCTCGTCACGGCGCCGGCTGCCGAAGTCGATATCGAGGCGATCGAGGTCGATGCGTGAGGTCTTGCGTGCCAGCTCGACCAGCGGGCGGCTGATGCGCGTCGACAGCCAGTTGGCCAGCAGGATGGCGACCACAAGCGTCGACACCACGGCGAGCAGGATCCAGAGGTCGATGTTGCGGCGGAGCGCCTGCAGCTCGGCGAGGGAATGGGTGACCCGAATGCGCGCCGGCTCGATCGTGCCGCGCTCGGCATCGACGAAGGGAACGTCGAGCCAGGCGACCACGTCTTCATCCCCTTCCCCCGGTCCGGCGCTCGCCGCGCCAATCGCCGGCGCGCCAGGCGACTCTCCGGCCCCCGAGGTCACGGTGCCCCCCGGATACACCAGGGCCACCGTCAACTCGGGCTCACGTGCCAGATCCGCCAGAAAGCGACGCTCGGCGGAAATGCCGCCGACCAGGTAGAAGCGCCGACCCCCCATCTGAAACGAGTCGACCCGCGCCAGGGCCAAGAAGGGCGACTCGGGCGTGCGAGCTTGAACCAGAGCCAGCTCGTCCCGGGGTTGTGCCAGAAGCTCGGGTAGCCGCGGCTCCAGGCGATCGTACTCCATGCGGAAATGGCCGGAACTGAGGATCCGACCCCTCTCATCCTGGACCTGCAGCATCGCCAGGCCGGTGAGCCGCATCGCCGTCGCGGCATAATCGAGCAGATACGGCCGCTCCGCCACGACACCGTCCACCGCGGCCCGGCGAAAGCGGTTGTCGTCGCGCAGCGCAGCGCTCAACGCGGACAGCGCTGCGGCGACGCCCTCGCTCTCGGCGCGCAGGTCCTGCTCGATGACGGCGACCCGCGACGCGACGCGGCCCTGGTACTGACCGGTCAGACGCCGGGTCATCTCATAGCGCACGATCAGCGCGAACCCGATGACCGGCGCCAGTGCGATCAGCACCGACGCCAGTCGAAGTCGCGCGCGAAAGGTCATGACCGCCTTACCTCCGGGCCGCCGCGGCGAGCGGGACGTAGATCATCGCACCCCAATCCAGCGACAGCGCCAGCCGCTCCGGGCGCGCGATGATGTAGCG
Source organism: uncultured Gemmatimonadota bacterium (assembly GCA_964348165.1). GTDB lineage: Bacteria > Gemmatimonadota > Gemmatimonadetes > Palauibacterales > KS3-K002 > CAYGAJ01. Next base: position 8,429 of record CAYGCC010000262.1, read on the forward strand.
GCGCGTGTCCACGAGCGGGATGACCGCGCGAGCCAGATCGATCTGGCCGGCGGCGAGCCACTCCGCCCGACGCGACAACTCGCTCAGCTCGTGGCAACGGTCGAACGCACGCCGGGGCGTGCCGAGCACGTACGCGAAGTCGTCGCCCACACGCAGCGTGGCCTCAAAGTCTTGCTCGCCCAACCCCACAGCCAGCAGTCTTCCACCATCGAAAAGACGCGGAACCACCATCGCCAGGGCGCGCGCCGACGGCGACGTCGGGCCCGCCGACGCCAGCGCCACGATGCGCTCCGCCAGGTCCCGAGCGACGACGTCGCTTTCACGGTAAACGATGCGCGGAGTACCCGAGGTACGATAGGCGGCCGCCGGCACCAGCGGCAAACCGAAGCGGGCGTCCGCGCTCCGGCAGCTGGCCGCCTCGTGCCACCAGCCGGGCGGCCGATGGCCGCGCGCGTCGCCGCGGACCGCATCGCGCGCCAGGGCGGAGGTCAGCTCTGAGGGGAGCGCATCGGCCAGCCGTTCGCCCCAGTCCTCACCCGTGCGCAACTCACGGACGCGGGTGGTGGAGAGCAGCAGATAGGCACGATCCCACGGCAGCGGAAGGGTCTTGTAACCCGATCGCTCGGCCCCGTAGTCGATCACGGCGGGGTCGGATGTCACGACCAGGTCGATCCCTTCCTCCAGCTGATCCCGCGCATCTCGGCCCACTGCCGACCGAAAGGTGAGTACGGGTGCGGCGTCGGATTCCGTCGCGACAGGAACAAGCGCCAGAGCCACCGTTTCCGGCGGCCCGGTCGAGATCGATCCGATGCGGTAGGGCCCTGACCCCAGCCGCCACGGCGTGCGCGGCGTCTCGAGCGCCACCGCAAGCTCGGGCCGCGCCAGAACGCCGGGCGCAGTGGATTGGGCCTGGGCCAGGTGGACGTCAAGTACCCGGTCACTCTCAACACGCACCGAGTCAATTCCCGCGGCGGCGAGCGTCGCACCGGCGTCCGCACCGCTCCAGGCCGCCAGCACATCGGCCGCCGTCAGCGGCAGGCCGTCCCAGAAGCGCGCGTCGCGGCGCATCTCGAAGCGCCAGACGCGGCCGCCCTCCTCGGCACGCCACGATCCAGCCAGCGCCGGCTGGACTCGCCCTTCGCAGTCCAGCCGCACCAGCGTCTCGTAGAGGTGGCGAAACAGCACCGCCTCCGAGTAGTTGGCCGGGGTGGGCGCATGGACGGGATCGACGCGCTCGGGCAAGGCGATCAGCAGCGTGTCGGGGCTATCCGAGGGGGCGGAAAACACCGCGCACTCGAGCGCGGCGGCGAGCCCAGGCCCGGCGGCGCGGCGGGGAGCACAGGCCGGGACGAGGGTCGTCAGCGCCGCCAGCCCGAGGGCGGCGACCCTTGGCGGTGCAGCAGCTGCAGACGGCCTTGGCATTGTTGCGGTGACTGCGCGTTAGAGGATCGATTCTGTTCGAGCGTCCACCGCCAAGATGCCTATCCGGCGCGGCGCCGATCAAGCCGA
>CAYGCC010000263.1:0-1812 GCA_964348165.1 uncultured Gemmatimonadota bacterium
GTGGCCGGCGCGCCTTCCGACGGCTCCTGCTGTCGGAAGCCGCTGGCGACCTCCGCCGAACGCCAGAAGGGCTCGTCCAGCGCTCCGTCAAGTCGCACTTGTGCTCCGTCTTCCATACGCTCAGCCCGCACGGTCGGCGTCGCGGTCCCGAGCTCGAGCTCCTGGGCCGACGAGGCGCCGACGGCTTGACTAACGAACAGGAGGATTGGACCCAGTGGGGCAAGCTTCCCGGTTCTCATGCGAGAGAGAACGTAGGGAAATCACGCCGAATCTCAAGCAAGTCCGGTTGACCTGTCGCGGTCGTCGATTGGCACGGCCGGACTTCCAAAAGTCAGCGCCCCGGCGGGTCGGTGAAGATCCCACCACTGCCGGGCTTGAGTTTGCGTCCACGCCGCGCCCGAGTCGACCGCCGCAAGCCTCGCGTCGAGCACGGCGACGGATTGAGGTCGCTCTGCCTTGTCCTTGCGGAGGCATTCGAGAATCAGCTCATCCAGTGCCGGAGGGACGGCGAGCTCGGTTTGCCCGGAGGGCCGCTCAGGCGGCTGTCTTACATGTTGCACCAGCATCATCATCGGAGTTGGCGCGTCGAACACGGTGCGGCCGGTCAGCAGCCAGTAGGCCACACAGCCGAGAGAGTAGATGTCGCTCCGCGCGTCGATCGCACCGCGGTCCCCGGTCACGGCCTCGGGCGATCCGTAGGCCGGCGTGCCGGCGAAGATGCCCACGTCGGTCAGCTCGGGCCCGCGCGGCATCTCATCGCCCACATACTTCACCAATCCAAAATCAAGCACCTTTACAAAGTCGTATTCGAGACCATACCGACAGATGAAGATGTTGGCCGGTTTGATGTCGCGGTGCACCATTCCGCGCTCGTGTGCCTCGGAGAGCGAGTGACAGACCTGCCGGAGGATGTGGATCAGTCGCGGCGCGGACATCGGCCCATACTTCTCGACCGCCTGCTGTAGGCTGAGTCCATCCAGCAGTTCCATCACGTAGTAGAAGGTTCGATCGTCGGTGAAGCCGAAATCGTAAACCACGACGGTGTGGGGCGAGCGGAGCTCGGCGGTCGCCTGAACCTCTCGCTCGAATCGATGGATCGCGCTTCCCGGTGTGCTCCCCGGCCCGCTCATGCCCGGATCGCTCCGCACCAACTTGATCGCCGCCGGGCGCGCCAGCATGCTGTGCTTCGCTTTCCACACCTCGCCCATCCCACCTTCCCCGAGCTTGTCGACGAGTTGATAGCTACCCATACGGCGGGCCTTACTGATGTGACATCCGTAACCCCAGACGATCCGCGCCGCCACCACGGCCATGGCGACGCAGATGTAGTTGGGGAGCACCAGGTCGACGAGCGCGGCAGTATCGACGCCGGCCTCGACGAAAGGCAATCCCTGCGCCGCCAGCACGAGAAGCATGAACGGGCGCACGGAAGCGCTGGCGAGCGCCGCGACGAGCGCCTTGCCGGGCGTGGTGGGGACGAGGAGGGGGAAGACCACGATCCAGGGGCAGGTCCACGATATGCCGTTGACGCTGAAGGCGCCGTCGGTTGGCCAGAGGCCGTACGCCGGCCACCAGAGCAGGTCGATCTCGATGCCGACGGCGCCGACAACCTCATAGATCAGGCCAAGCTCGAGAAGCCGATAGGGGTTGACCCGTCCGCTCAGCGCGACGGCGACGACGAGCAGCGAGACCCCGATAAATACCGCCGCCGTGATGTCAGGAGTGAGCCAGCCGAGCGGGCCCGAAAGCCTTGGGAAATCCTCGAGAAACCGCGACAAGGAGTAGAGGATCGCATAGGCCGCGGCGTAGCTG
>CAYGCC010000264.1:0-1946 GCA_964348165.1 uncultured Gemmatimonadota bacterium
CGCGGGACCACGAACTCCTTACCTCGAATGACCGCCGCGACGACGCACTCTGCGGGGATGTCGATCTCGTGTATGAGCTTGCCGGCGACGCGAGCCGCCTCCGGCACGATCACGCCCATCAGGCTCGCTACGCCGGTGCCGATCTCGAACAGCTCCGCGACGCCGGGCCTGTCCAGGTAGTTCTCGACGATGGCGGCGGTGGCCCACGGTGCGCTGATCGCCACCACGCCGTTCTCTTCGAGCAGGCCGACGTAGTCTGGGTCCTGAACGATGGCGATGACCTGTGACATCCCCATGCGCTTGGCCTGAAGCGCCGCGATGACGTTGTGGCCGTCATCCTCCGAGGCGGCGATCGTGATGTCGATGTTGTCGAGGCCGACCTGTTCCAACAGCTCCTTCTTGGTGCCGTCGCCCTGATAGATCGGCACGTTGTATCGCTGCTCGATCTCTCGACATCGCGACTCGTCCTCCTCGATGAACGTCACCTGATGCTCGCCGGCGCGAAACACCAACCGGAACTCGTCCTTGGCCAGCAAGCGGTCGGCGATGTTCTGGCCCAGTCGACCACCGCTTATGATGAGGACTCGCATACGCCTTCTCCATTTGGCCTGAATCAACAATCTCAACCGACCGATGGCGCCGGGCAAATGGGAGAACATGACCCGGTTGCTCGAGCGCGAGAGGTATAGCGCGCTGCCGGCCAGCGTCAGCCCACCGCCCAGCAAAACGCTCCGCGCCTCCAGCGCCGGCACGAACATCCAGCAAGACAGCACACCGAGGATCGGAACCCAGGGGTACAGCAACACTTTGAACGGCCGCCGCAGGCTGGGCATACGCCGGTGCAAGGCGATCACGGCGTAGTTCACGATCCCGCTGCCCATCAGATAACCGAAGTCGGCCACCGAGGCGACGAAGCGCACGATACCGGACGAGCCGAAGACGATGACGGCGACGGTGCAGACCAACAGCGCGATGTGTGGCGTCTGAAAACGGCGGTGCAGCCTGGCAAACGTGTGGGGGAAATGGCCATCGCGCCCCAGCGCGTAGAGCACCCGAGCGCTGGCGCCGAGCGTCACGCTGAACGCCGACAGGCTCGCCATGATCGTCGCGGTGATCGCCGCCCAGCGGCCCCAACCGCCCCACAATCGCTCGGCGGCGAAGATGAAGGGCACATCGCTGTGGGCCAGCTCGCTGTGATGGACCGTGCCCATCATCACCCAGACCACCGCGACGTAGATGACCGTGCCGAACGCCAGCGTAATGAGGATGGCGCGTGGGATGGTTTTGCCGGGCGTGACGATCTCCTCGGCCGCCACGGTGATCAGCTCGAAGCCCACGTAGGAGATGTAGATCAGCGCCATCGCCGGCAGGAACGGAGCGAGTCCCATCGGCGCCAGCAGCTCGAGGTTGGGCGGTTCAATGCGAAATGCCCCCAGCGCCGCGAAGGCGATCAGCACGGCCAGCTCCACCAGGTTCATGACCGTGATGACTTTGATCGCCTCGGACATACCACGGAAGTTCAGCGCGCTGAAGACCAGAGTGGTCGCAAGAATAAGGAAGGGGATCGAGACGGCGGGCCAGAAATAAGCCCGGATGGCCAGCGCGAAGATCAGTGCGTACATCGCGCAAGCCAGCGTGTTGCCGATCCAGAAGAACCAGCCGGTCAGAAAGGCCAGCGGCCGCGGTAGCGTCCGGCTGGTGAAGTAGTAACCGCCGCCCGCCAGCGGGATGGCGGCTCCGAGCTCGCTGTAGTTCAGCGCCGTGAAGACGGGCAGCAAGCCCATCGCCAGGTAGACGAGTATACCGAGCGGACCGATCATCTCCGCCAGCTCGCCCGGTAGCGCGAAGATGCCGGGACCCATCATGGCGCCGATGCCGATCATCACCGCCATGAAGAGCCCGATGTTTCGCTTGAACTCTACCCGCTCCAAGGGCACACCCGGTTC
>CAYGCC010000265.1:0-32213 GCA_964348165.1 uncultured Gemmatimonadota bacterium
TGATCATCTATGGCGGCTCGGGCAAGGCGGCGCGTTCGTGGCAGGCCTTCGAGGCGATCGTACGGTCATTGCGGGATCTGGAAGCAGACGAGACGCTCCTGGTACAGAGCGGCAAGCCCGTAGGCGTCTTCCGTACGCACCGCGATGCGCCCCGAGTGCTCATCGCCAACGCCAATCTGGTGGGCCGCTGGGCCACCTGGGATCACTTTCGCGAGCTGGAGCGGCAGGGCCTGATCATGTACGGCCAGATGACCGCCGGCTCCTGGATCTACATCGGCACGCAAGGGATCCTTCAGGGCACCTACGAGACGTTCGCGGCCGCGGCCCGTCAGCACTTCGGTGGGTCGCTGACCGGACGCCTCATCCTGACGGGTGGGCTTGGCGGCATGGGTGGGGCGCAGCCGCTGGCAGCGACGATGAACGGCGGCGCCTTTCTCGGCGTCGAGGTCGACGCCGCTCGCATCGAGCGGCGTCTCCAGACCGGATACCTCGACCGGGCCGTCTAAGACCTGGAGGAGGCGTTGGACGCGGTGACCAGCGCGAAGGAGCGCGGCGAAGCCGTCTCCGTTGGACTGCTGGGCAACTGCGCCGAGGTGCTGCCGCAGATCGTCGAGCGCGGTGTGACCCCGGACCTGGTCACCGATCAGACGAGCGCTCACGACGCCCTGCACGGTTACATCCCGCAGGGCTACGATGTCCGGCAGGCGGCGGTGCTGAGGGAGCGCGACCCCGAGGAGTACGTGAAACGGTCGATGGCATCGATGGCGCGGCATGTCCGAGCGATGCTGGATCTGCAACGCCAGGGCGCCGTGGTCTTCGACTACGGAAACAACATCCGAACCCAGGCGCTGGACGCGGGCGTGGCCGACGCTTTCGACTTCCCGGGGTTCGTGCAGGCGTACGTGCGGCCGCTCTTCTGCCTCGGAAAAGGGCCGTTCCGCTGGGTGGCGCTATCGGGCGAGGCTTCGGACATCCACAAGACCGACGAGCTGGTGCTCGACCTGTTTCCCGAGGACGAAGCGCTGGGTCGCTGGATCCGTATGGCGAGCGAGAGGGTGAGCTTTCAGGGGCTCCCGTCGCGCATCTGCTGGCTGGGCCAGGGCGAGCGGGCGAAGTTCGGATTGGCGATCAACGATCTCGTGGGTCGAGGAGCGCTGAAAGCGCCGATCGTGATCGGGCGCGACCACCTGGACACGGGATCGGTGGCGAGCCCCTTCCGGGAAACCGAGGGGATGAGGGACGGAAGTGACGCGATCGCCGACTGGCCGGTTCTGAACGCCCTGCTCAACGTGGCCAGCGGCGCGACCTGGGTGAGCTTTCACCACGGGGGCGGGGTGGGGATCGGCAACTCGCTGCATGCGGGCCAGGTGATCGTCGCCGACGGGACGCCGGATGCGGCTCGCCGTCTGGAGCGGGTGCTCACCAACGACCCCGGCATCGGTGTGGCGCGACACGCCGACGCAGGCTATCCGGACGCCATACAGACAGCTCGGCGTCACGGGATCCGCATACCGATGGCCGATGACTGAGGCCGGGCGCCAGCTGCTGGAAGCCTCCCAGGTGGTCACTTGCTCGGGGGGCGCGGCTCCGCGGCGCGGCCCGGCGCAGTCGCAGATCGGGCTGGTGGAGGACGGTGCCGTGGCGATCGCCGCGGGCCGGGTCGAGGCCGTCGGGCCCCGCGACGAACTCCGGGCCCGCTTTCCGCAGGCTGAGCGCGTCAACCTTAGTGGCCATGTGCTCACGCCCGGATTGATCGACTCGCATACCCATGCCGTCTTCGGGCGCTGGCGGCTCGATGAGTACGAGCAGCGCTGCGCCGGTGTTCCCTACATGGAGATCGCGCGACGGGGCGGGGGCATCAATGCGTCGGTGCGCGATCTCCGCGAACGGTCGGCGGCCGAGCTCGTCGAGCTCAGCCGCCCGCGACTGCGGCGGCTGCTCGAGCACGGAACCACGACCGTCGAAGTCAAGAGCGGGTACGGCCTCAGGTCGGAGGACGAGCTCAAGATGCTGCGGGTGATCCAGGAGCTGGCCAAGGAAAGCTGGATCGACCTCGTGCCTACCTTCCTCGGCGCCCACGCCATCCCGCCGGAGTACAGTGATGACCGAGCGGGCTACGTCGAGCTCGTCAGCGAAGAGATGATCCCCGCCGTCGCGACCTCGGGCCTGGCCGTCTTTTGCGACGTATTCATGGAGCCGGGTGCCTTCACCCCCGAGGAGACAGCGCGCGTGTTGCAAGCGGCGCTCGCGCACCGCCTCGTGCCGCGTCTCCATGCGGATGAGTTCGAGTCCAGCGGCGGCGCGGAGCTAGCGGTGCGTTTCGGCGCCGCCTCCGCCGATCACCTGGGAGCTGTCTCCGAGCAGGGGATCAGCGCCCTGGCCGGGTCGGCGACCGTCGCCACCCTTCTCCCTGGGACGCTGCTGTTTCTGGGTAAGAGCCGCTACCCGCCGGCCCGTGCCCTCATCGACCGGGGTGTGGCCGTCGCGCTGGCCACCGACTTCAACCCCGGGTCGTCCCCCACCGTAAATCTCCAGCTGGTCATGAGTCTGGCCTGCAGCGTGATGCACATGTCGCCGGCGGAGGCCCTGGTCGCCGCGACGGCGAACGCGGCGGCGGCGCTGCGGCTGTCGGATGGGCGCGGGACGCTGGAGCCGGGTGCGCCGGCGGACCTCGCGGCCTTTCGGGTCCCGGACTACCGTATGATTTCTTACCTTTACGGCAGCAACCATTGCGTGGCGGTCTGGAAGGGTGGGGTGCGGGTGGTGTGAGGGGCCGGCCGAACCTTGTGTCAGGGTGGCACAGCGACTAGGCTTGGGGCGGTGCCGCGTTTCCCCCCTGCAGCGGTCCTTTCAGGTCTTAGCGAGGCTCGCTCGTCAGGCAGCCGTTCGGCCCAGAGCTGCGAGAGCGACCCGGCTGACCTGCGGTTCGGCGTGTGTCGTGATGCGATCGCGGTGGAGCCGGATGGTGGGCGAGGTTAAGATAGAGGGATGAGCGACGGAGCCCGGTACAGGCAGAGAGCCCGCGACTTCGAGCAGCGCGAGAACTGGAAGCGTGCGATCGAAGCGTACGAGCTTGCCATCCAGGCGGACAAGAAAACGCGGCGGGACGTAGATCTCACACTCTACAATCGCGTTGGCGACCTGTACCGGCGTGTCGGCGACATCGGCAAGGCGGTGCACTATTACGAGCTGGCGGTCGATGGGCATCTGGCCGCTGGTTTTTACAACAACGCCATCGCCCTCTGCAACAAGATCCTGCGTAATCAACCGAATCGGCATTCGGCCTACCTCAAGCTGGGCAAGATCGGCGCGGCCAAAGGGTTCCTCTCAGACGCCCGCAAGCACTTTCTCGAGTACGCGGAGCGGATGCAGAAAGCGAACAAGCTGGATGAAGCGTTCGCCGCCCTGATCGAGTTTGCCAATCTGTCGCCCGATCCCGAGGTGCGGCTAATGATCGCGGATCAGCTACTGGAGCACGATCGGAGCGCCATGGCCGTCGAACAGTTACGGCTTTCGTGGCGCGATTTGAAACAAGAGGGACGTGACGCCGACGCGCAGGATGTGCGGGCGCGGATCATGAAGTTGGCGCCGCACCGTGATCCGGAAGTGGATCCGCCCGAAGAGGATTTCACGGCTGGGACGATCGATGCGGTGGGCGTCCTCGATCTACCGGAGATCCTGCCGTATGACGACACGCCGCCTCCGAGAAGCCGCGAGGCGCCAGCGCCAGAGCCCGACGAGGAAATGCCGGAGCTTCAGGCGCTCGATGAGGCCGCGACCGAGGGCCCGCTGGTGGATGAGGATCTGGAGATCGTTCCGACCTCGCTGGTGGACAGGAGTTTAGAGCCCGAGTTGGATTTGGGCGCCGACCAGGGCGACGAGTCCCTGGATTTCCTCCCCACGTCATTAGCCAGTGAGGACGAGGAGGCGGATGAGTCGGCCGGTCTCGTAGCGGAAGAGGAGACGGCGGCGGTTGCGCCCATCGAGTGGGATGACACCACGGAGCCCATCGACAGCTCGTTCGACGATTGGCCGACTGGTGAGACGGTGGTCGCCGGGCGGGACGAGGTCGAAGAAGCCGTGGAACGGCCCGAGGAACCCGAAGCGCCGGTGGACCGACTGGCGGAGTTGGAAGCGCGTCTGCTGGTGGAGGGGCGCGAGCCGGGCTTGCTGTTCGAGCTGGGGGAAGCGCTGCTCGAGGTCGGTGAGCAGGAGCGAGGGGCGGAGAATCTGCGCGAGGCGGCGGATCGCTACGAGGCGCAGGGTGCTCTCAGACAAGTCGATCGTGTATTCGACGAATTGCTGCGGCTCGATCTGAACGATGTGCGCACGTATCAAAAGAGAGTGGAGCTGGCGTCGAAGTCCGGAGATCGATCGCGGCTGATCGAGGCGTATCTCGACCTGGCCGACTGTTTGGACCGAACAGACGCGGGCAACAAGGCGCGTACGGTTTACGCCCGGGTGCTCGAGCTCGATCCCGAGAATCACCGCGCCTCGGCCGCGTTGGAGATGCTGGGTGCGGAGACGGCAGCAAACGGGGAGTTGGCGGGAGGCACAAACCGCCGCGCCGCCGGGCGCGACTACGTCGACCTGGGAACGCTGGTGCTGGAAGAGGAGCGACGGACGAAGAGCACGCGTTTCACGGTTCCGACGTCCGATCCGCAGAGCGAGGACGACGTCAACTTCTCGGAGATGCTCGATCAGTTCAAGTCGAAAGTGGCCGAGGCGATCGAGAAGGAAGATGCGTCGAGCCACTACGATCTCGGTTGCGCCTTTCGCGACATGGGGCTGATCGACGAAGCGGTGGCGGAGTTCCAGATCGCGGCTCGCACGATCGAACACCGGCTTCGGGCCATCGAGATGCTGGGCTCCTGCTTCCTGGACAAGGAGGACTATCGAATCGCGCTCAAGGTGCTCAGTCGGGCGCTGCAGGTACCCGGGTATCGGGACGAGGAGCTCGTGGGTATCTTCTACGCCCTCGGGCTAGCCAACGAAGCGCTTGGCCATACCGCGACCGCGCTCGAATGGTACGAGCGAGTCATTGGCTGCGACGTCGGCTTCAAGGATGCAGCTGAGCGCGTTTCAGCGCTGAGGAACTGAGCCACCGGCTTTGACAGAGTCCGCCGACCTCCGGAACGTGTTTGCCGAACGACGGTCGAACACACCCGTCGCACCCATCGCATCGATGCTGCGTACCGCTCTGCCAGCGCTGACGAGAATCCAGGAGCCCGTGCGCTCGCGCCTGGACGAAGTCGAGGAAACGCTGCGGCAGCTGGTCGTGGACGAGTTTGAGCTCATCGAGGAAGTCAACGACTATCTGCTGCTGAAGCGTGGGAAGCTGTTCCGGCCGACGCTGCTGCTCTTGAGCAACGAGATCGGCGGCCGGCCCAGCCAAGATGCTCTGCTGCTTGCGGCGGTGGTGGAAGCCGTGCACCTGGCCACTCTGGTACATGATGATGCCGTCGATCACTCGGTTTTGCGCCGCGGGATGCCGACGGTCAACTCGATATGGGGCCACCAGGTCGCGATCATCATGGGCGACTATCTCTATTCCCGCTCGGTGATGGAGATGGCCCGGCTCCAGCGCGTCGACCTCATCGAGATCCTGGCCGAGGCGGCGAACGCGATGACGATCGGCGAGATGCGCCAGCTTGCCATGCATGACTCGCTCGATTTCAGCGAGGACGACTACTACCGTCTGATCAGTGCCAAGACGGCTTCTCTGATGTCCGCCGCCTGCGAGCTCGGCGCCATGGTGGGTGATTCGGGTTATCGGAAATCTCTAAAAACCTACGGCTACGCATTGGGGCTGGCTTTCCAGGTTGTAGACGACATCCTCGACTACACGGGGACCGAGGGAGTCACGGGAAAACCGACGGGGCACGACCTGCGCGAACACAAGGTGACGCTTCCCTTGATCGTCGCACTGCCCAAGTTCGGGCGGTCGGAGCGTCTGGCCGTGAACGCGCTCTTTGCCGAACCCGAGCCTGACGATGAACTGATCCTGCGAGTCGTCGAGGCGACGGAGAATCGGGGCGGGATCGCCTACGCCCGGTCGAAGACGCGGGAGTTCGCCGAGCAGGCGCTTTCCGCGATCGCGGCTTTGCCCGAGAGTGCCAGCGCGACGGCGCTTTCCGAGGCGGTCACCTATACGGTCGAGCGTCGCCAGTGACCCGGGGGGACGCGCTGCTCTTACGTCCGCCGAGCCGCTCGGCGAAGCGGATCGCAACGATCCTGGTGCTCGGCTTTCTGTTGGGAGCGATCCTCACGAAGCTGTCGCTGTGGTTCCTACCTGAGGGGCCGTTCCGAGAGTTCTTCACCACCACGATCTCGGCCAGCGTCGGCCCTCTCTCCGTCGACCTGCTGGTCATCGCCTTCACACTCGGGCCAATCGTGTTGAACGTGAACCTGTTCAGCGTGGCCGGGGTGCTGGTGATTGCCTATCTCGCGCGGATGATGCTCTGAGGAGCGCTCCGGGTCGTTCCCACCGCGCACGCGAAGGAACGGCGCGGTGGGCGGCGATCACGACCTTGGAACGAAGAGCTGTCGGCGCCAGTCCTTGATGTCGGAACGTTCGCGCAGATCCCGCAGCCACTCTTCCACGGCGAACTGACGCCGCTGTAAGGTCAACTGCGCTCGCAAGTCTTCCTTTTGCACTTGGAAGGCCGCGCGGTTCGCCTCCGCCCGTTCGATCACCTCGAGGAAGTAGAGCTGGCCCTGCGCCTCGATGGGGCCGGCGACCGCGCCGACCGACAATCCGAACGCCGTACCGATCAGCGAGTTGGCCTGGCCGAGTCCGGGAACAAAATCAAGACGTGTGAACTCGGTGGTCGTTTGCACCTGCAGGTCGTGCTCTGCGGCCAAATCGTCGAGCGACCGGTCCCGCTTCAGCTCCCTGGCCCAATCTTCGGCCTGCCAGCGCGCCGTCTCGAGCTTCTTCTCGCGGACCAGCCTCCGGCGGATCGCAGCCTCGGCCTCGGCAAGGGGAAGGAATTGCTCCGGGCTTCGCCTGAGCAGCTCGAAGATGTAGAACCCGTCATTCGTTTCGTAGACGGGGCTCAGGCCACCCACGGCGGTCGAGTCGTGGAACGCCCACTGCTGTGCTGGGCCGAAGGCACCCATGCCCGGGACGAAATCGCTGCCGGCTGTGAGCGCCACCTGACGGCTGGTTAAGCCCACCGAATCCACCGCAGCCTGCAGGCCCTCGCGGAGCGCGACCCTTTCCAGGCGGTCGACCGTCGCCAGCAGCTTCTCCTCGCTCACGCCTCGAAGCTCGATCGAGATCAGGATATGGGAGGCGCGAATCCGCTCCGGCTCCTTCTCCATGACCTTGATCAGATGGTAGCCGAACGCCGTGAGCACGGGCTGGGAGACCTGCCCGACATCGAGGTTGAAGGCGGCCTGCTCGAACTCGGGCGCCATGTCGCCGCGCCCGAACCAGCCGAGATCGCCGCCGGAGACGGCGGAAGCCCGATCGGCGCTGCTCTCCGTGGCCAGCTCGGCGAAATCGGCTCCGCTCAAGATCTCCTGGCGGAGCTGCCCGGCCCGATTCAGGGCGGCCGCGCTGTCCTCTGGCCCTGGAACCCGCGACAACCCGACGAACATCACTTCGGCTGTGGCCGGCTGCCGAAAATCGTCGCGGTTGTCATCGTAGTACCGCCGCATTTCCTGCTCTGTGAGGCTGACCTCGGAGTCGGGAACCCGTGCTTCGGGATCGATCACCAGGTACCGCGCCTGTACCTTTTCGTTGCGGTCCCGATAAATATTCCACAGTTCGGAGTCCGACACGTAAACACCGCTGGCGATCAGCTCGAACAGTCGGACGCGGGGAAGCACGTCGCGATAGTAGTCCTCGATCTGCTTGAGCAAGCTGGGATCCGCCGCAGGTCCCCCGAAAAAGGCGCGATACTTGTCGAAGTCGAACTCTCCCCCGGTTTGGAACAGGGGATTATTCCGTAGCCACGGTGGCGGACTGGTCTGGAAGGCCAGCCGGATCTCATCGTCGGTCACGCGGACGCCCTGGCGCTGGATCTCCTGACCGATGAGAATGTCGTTTACGAGCTGATCCCAGGTCTGTTGCTCGATGAGATCCAGCTCGCGGTCGTTGAGCGCCGAACCCTTCTGCTGGCGGGCCTGGTCCGTGAGGTTGCGGTAGGCTACGGTCCAAGTCTGGTAACTGATCTTGGTCCCGTTGACCTGGCCGACCTCGCCCGCAAACCGGGGGTTGCTTTGCCCCGAGATATCCATGCCCCACTCAAAGACCATCAGCCCGACGAAGGCGACTGCCACGACGAGCATGATGATCTTGGTGTTGCGGCGCATTGAGCGTAGCATCTGGCCGTTGCCCTCTTGCTTTGGCGTCGCTGGCCCTGGGTCGATTAGCGTGTTGGTGCGGGTAAAATCTACGCGGCGCGGCTGAAAAAGCCACCTCCGCGGGCGCGGGCGCGGGAGACGTGTGGCGCGGCGGCCCTCGCCGGGCTCTCCCCGGGTGAAGTTGACACTAACGTGTTGAGCGGAATATATTTGCGCCGTCCCCTGCCTGCGCAGTTACGTCCTGAGAACCGCAACCGCCCCAGGAGTACGCGGCATGTCCCCGGACAACAATGTCCAGCAGGAAATCGAGCTGCTCGAGCAACGCTTCGCCGAGAACTCGCAGGGCTTGGTCTTCGCGCACCTGGCCGATGCTTATCGTCGCGCCGGCGAGTTCGCTAAGGCGGAAGGCCTCATCCTTCATGGTCTGAAGAACCACCCGAACTACACCAGCGCCTACAACGTCCTCGGTCGCGTTTACCTCGATAGCGAGCGCTTCGAGGAAGCTCAGGAGCAGTTTAGCAAGGTTCTCGATCTCGATCCTGACAACCTCGCCGCCCTGAGGGCGCTGGCCGATCTAGCCGAGCGCGACGGTCGACTGGCCGATGCCCGCGGCTGGTACGAGCGCATGCTGCAGGTGGACCCACGCAGCGAGGAGGCCAAGGCCGGTCTCACCGCCCTGCAGCCCGAGGCCGCCGGCTACCCATCGACCGACGCGGTGATCCCGGAGTCGACGGAGCCATCCGAGCCCTCCGTCGATTTCGGCTTCGAGCCGGAGGCAGAGCGGTTCGCGATGGATGTGGAAGGGGTCGAGGACGAGGGTGAAGAAGTGGCGTTGCAGCCTAGCGACGCCCGGAGCGGCTGGCCGGCGTTCGACCATGATCTCGATGCCGAGATCGACGACGCCTTCGCCGCGGCTGAAGCGGGTGGTTTGAGCGAGGAAGGTGAGGCGGCGGAGATCGGCGAGCCGCCGACCACCGAGGCCGAGGCTGAAAGCGAGCCCGTGTCCGAGCTGGCTGGCGCTGAGTCGTTCGACATCGATTTCGGCATCATGGAAGACTGGACCCCGGGATTGCTCGATCGGGAGGACAATCAGGTCGCGGCGGAGCCAGGGGAGACGGCGGAAGCGGGGGCGACGCCGGAGACGGGCGTGGGCGGCTTCTTCGAGGAGCTGGACGACGGTTTCACGTTGGAGCTGGGCGGGAAGCCAACGGCGGGAGAGGTCGACGAATTCGAGCCGGCGGGACGCGAGGCACCGGGCGAAGGCATGGTGACGGAGACCATGGCGAAACTCTATGCCGAGCAGGGTCTGCACGAGGACGCGCTTAGAGTCTACCGCCAGCTAGCGGAGGCCCGGCCTGACGATGAAGACTTGGCCGCGCGTATCCGTGAGCTCGAGGATCAGCTCGCCGAGCCGGCTCCGGCCAGCGGAGGAGACGCGGAGGAGCTGGCCGAGCTTCTCGAGCTGACGGGGGCCGGAGAGCCCGTAGCCGCCGAATATTCTTCCAGCGCCCAGCGGACGAATTCTCAGGGGGCTGAGGACGACGGGTTTGTCTTTGAGGACGAAGCCCCGGTGGCCGGCTTGGAGCACCTCGACCCGTTCGCGGCATCGTTCGAGGTGTTTGCCATGAAGGAGGAGGCGCCGGCCGCTCCGCCTATGGAAGTGGCCGAGGCCGGAGAGCCGGCTGAAGAGGCGCTGGAGGGAGCCGGCGAGGAGGTCACGCCCGAGCCCATGGTCACGCCGACGGGCGGCGAGATCACTGAGGAACCGCAGGTCATCCCCACGGGATTGGATATCGCGTCGGATGAAATGGCGGACGTGATCCCGGTCGCCATCGAGCCGCAGCCGCTCGCCGAGGAGATGTTCGAGGAGCAGGAGGAGCCCGCGGCTGCGGCGCCGCAGGCTGAAGGCTCGACCATCGAGGAATACCTGGCCACACTGTTGGCTTTCGACCCGCGCGCGGCGGAAGCGGAAGCCCCCGAGGCCACGTCCGGCGAGGCGCCCGGCGGGCCCGAAGGTGCAGGGCCGGATGATCTGGAAAAGTTCCAGGAGTGGCTGCGAAGCTTGAAGCGCTGAGCGCGGCCCTCCGGAACAGCCGTAATCGCGCGCTTCCGCTCGAGTCGACGCGCACGGATTCTCTCCTGGCGATCGGCGGGCAGCCGTCGACGCGCGCAGGGTGCTCCGTCCTCACCCTCGCCCCAGCGGGTTCGTGAACGTTCTCACCTATGCCGACCGGGTCGCGCGAGTCCGGGCGCGACTGGCGGAACTTGAGCTGCAGCTATTACTTGTCACCCATCTTCCCAACATCCGCTACTTGACAGGTTTCAGCGGTTCGAGCGGCTGGCTGTTGCTGGGACACGACCGCGCGATCTTTTTCACCGACGGGCGCTACCAGCGCCTGGCCGAGGAGCAGCTGGCAGCGGACGTGGATTTGGAGCTGCTGATCCTGCGGGATGATATCCTGGGGGAGGTCTCGCGGCGGGCGTCCAAGCTCTGGCCGAACGAGCAGTTGGGGTTCGAGGCGCAGCACTTGTGCTATTCCGACTGGCGGCGGGTCGTCGAGGCCGGGAATGGACGCGAGTGGGCGCCGGTCGACGGGGTCGTCGAGACCCTGCGAGCGATCAAGAGTGACGCGGAGATCGCGGAGATCGCCGAGGCGGGTCGGATCGCCGCCCAGGCGCTGGAAGATACACTGGCACTGGTTGAACCGGGCGTGCGGGAGGCCGAGATCGCCGCCGAACTGGACTACCGCATGGCCCGCCATGGCTCAGAGGGTCCGGCTTTCGCGACCATCGTGGCGAGCGGGCCGCGGACGGCGCTCCCCCACGCGGGAACGGGCAGCCGTCGGGTTGAGGACGGCGACCTGCTACTTTGTGACTTAGGGGCGCGGCGGCGGGGTTACTGTTCCGATCTGACGCGCACCTTTGTCATTGGCACGCCGACGCCGCGGCAGGCCGAGACCTACGCCAGGGTACTGGCGGCTCAAGCGGCGGCCGGCGAACGGCTCCGAGCAGGTGTGCCGGGCGCTGAGGTCGACGCGGCGGCGCGGCAGGTCTTCGAGGAGGCGGGTTGCGAGGCCCAGTTTACGCACAGCACGGGGCACGGTTTGGGGTTGGAGGTTCACGAGGGGCCGCGCCTCCATCGGGAGAACGCGGAAGGGTTGCGGCGCAGCATGGTTGTTACGATCGAGCCGGGCCTCTACTTTCCGGACTGGGGTGGTATCCGTATAGAAGACGATTTTGTGGTCACGGACGGTGAGCCGCGGGCCTTGGTGGCGCTGGAGAAGAACGCGCTACGGTCCCTCCCGCTTTGAGGCGGGAACGGCGTGCCGGCGGCGGACCCCGGAGTCGAAACGATCGATCCGGACGCCCGACGGGCGTCCTTGAAGAGTATCCATGGCAACGACGGCGGATTTTCGCAACGGGATGGTCATCGAGATCGAAGGCAGCCTGTACACGATAACCTACTTTCAGCACGTTAAGCCGGGAAAAGGCGGCGCCTTCGTTCGTACGAAGCTGAAGAACGTGCTCTCCGGAGCGGTGACCGACCGGACGTTTCGCGCTGGCGAGAAGGTCGATGAGGTGAGGCTGGTCCGGCGACCGGTGCAGTACAGCTATACGGATGGGCAATTCTATTATTTCATGGACCAGGAGACGTACGAGCAGATCCCGCTGCGGGCGGAGACGGTCGGAGCGGACCAGCTCGCGTATCTGAAGGAGAACATGGTGTGCGAAGCGCTCTCGCGCGACGGTCAGCCGATCTCGGTCGAGCTGCCGTTCTTCGTAGAGCTCGAGGTGGTCGAGACCGAGCCGGGAGTGCGAGGTGATACGGCGCAGGGTGGGACCAAGCCGGCGAAGCTGGAGACCGGGGCAGTCGTCCAGGTCCCGCTTTTCGTCGAAATCGGCGATGTGATCAAGGTTGATCGTCGCGAAAACAAGTACCTGGAGCGCGTCAGCTCATGATCGACCTGGCATTTCTGAAACGTCTGATCGAGACGGTCGAGTCCAGCGACATCGACACGCTCGAGATCTCGCGCTGGGCGACAAAGATCCGAATCTCGAAGAGCCCCTCGCTGGTGCTGGGGGGGAACGCTGTGGGGCCGACCAGCGTGAGCCTGCGGGCGGACTCGAACGCGGGTGGAGGGTCGCCGTCGCCCCCGGCGGCCGAGGTGGCGAAGGCGGCGGAGCCCGCCCCGGCCGAGCGCGCCAACCTGGTCGAGGTCACGTCGCCGATGGTCGGCACCTTCTATCGGGCGCCGGCCCCGGACTCCGATCCCTACGTGGAGGTCGGCGATCGTGTGAAGGTCGGTCAGACGCTTTGCATACTGGAGGCGATGAAACTGATGAACGAGCTGGAGGCGGAGGTCAGCGGGACGATCAGGGAGATCGCCGTGGAGAACGGCGAACCGGTGGAGTACGGTCAGGTGCTCTTCCGGGTTCTACCCGGCTGACGCACGTCACCGGCTCCACCGTTCGTAAGCAGCTTCGAGAGGCCAGCACTTGTTCCATAAGGTTTTAATCGCCAACCGCGGCGAGATCGCGCTCCGAGTCATCCGCGCCTGCCGGGAACTCGGCTTGCCTACGGTTGTGGTGCACTCAGAGGCAGACCGTGACTCGCTGCACGTACGGTTCGCCGATGAGGACATCTGCATCGGTCCGCCCAAGCCGCAGCAAAGCTACCTCAACATCCCACGTATTATCGCGGCGGCGGAGATCACCGGCGCCGACGCCATTCATCCCGGCTACGGCTTTCTGGCCGAGAACGCGGACTTCGCGGAGATCTGCGAGCGCTCGAACATCGTGTTTATCGGTCCGACGGCGCAGCAGATTCGGCTGATGGGCGACAAGGTCGAGGCGCGCCGAACGATGAGCGCCGCCGGCGTCCCGGTCATTCCGGGCACGGAAGAAGCCCTGGCCGATGTTCGCTTCGCCCGCAAAGCCGCCGAGAACATCGGCTTTCCGGTGATGATCAAGGCCGCCGCGGGCGGCGGCGGCAAAGGGATGCGGGTCGCCCGCTCCTCGGAGCGGTTCGAGGAGTTGTTCAAGATGGCCAAGGCGGAGGCCGAGGCCGCTTTCGGGGACGGCGCCCTTTACGTGGAAAAGCTGGTGCAGGGTGCTCGCCACGTCGAGATCCAGGTTCTGGGCGACCGCTACAATCGCGCCGTGCACCTGGGTGAGCGCGACTGCACCATCCAGCGCCGCCATCAAAAGCTAATCGAGGAATCGCCCAGCCCCGTGCTGAATCCCGAGCTGCGCCGGGAGATGGGTGCGGCGGCGATCCGAGGCGTGGAGGCGATCGGCTACGTGGGCGCCGGCACCGTTGAGTTCCTGCTCGATCGCAACCGGCGCTTCTATTTCCTCGAGATGAACACGCGGATCCAGGTCGAACACCCGGTCACCGAAGAGGTCACCGGGTACGACCTGGTGAAGGAGCAACTCAGCGTCGCGGCGGGTGAACGGCTCTCGCTGCCCGACGAGGTAGAGATCCGTGGCCACGCCATCGAATGCCGGATCAATGCCGAGGATCCGGACAACGGCTTCAGGCCCAACCCGGGCAAGATCACGACCTTCCATCCTCCGGGCGGCCTCGGCATCCGCGTCGATACGCACGTCTACTCGGGCTACACAGTCCCGCCCTACTACGATTCTCTGATTGCCAAGTTGATCGTGCGGGCCCGCAACCGAGACGAGGCCATCGCGCGGGCGCGTCTAGCTCTGGAGATGTTCGTAATCGAAGGCGTCCAAACGACAATCCCGTTCCTCAAGCAGGTCCTCGACCATAACGATTTCCGCTCCGGTGACATCGACACGCACTTCTTGGATAGGTTCAAGGCGCCCAGCCTCACGAGCGTGGGGGCGCAATGAAGATCGATGTGCTTTGGGTGCCATCCGAGCTGGAGCAGGTTCAGGTTCACGACCGCGTTGCCGTTGTCATCGATGTATTGCGATCGTCTACGTCCGTCGCTGCGGCCATGAAGAATGGTGCCCGGGCGGTCGTGCCGGCGGAGTCGATCGAGGAGGCCGTGCGAATCGCCAACTCTCTGGGCCGGGAGGAAGTGCTGCTCTGCGGCGAGCGGCAAGGCGTGCGCATCGAGGGGTTCGATCTCGGAAACTCCCCGGCGGAATTCACGGCGCCGGCGGTCAAGGATCGAACGATCGTTATGACCACGACCAACGGTACCCGGGCGCTGGCGTCTTTGGCGGGCGCGCGAGTCGTTTACATCGCGGCACTGGTCAATCTCAACACGGTCGTGAAGGCGCTGGTCGAAGCGCAAGAGAACACGCTGATCGTGTGCGCGGGTAGCGACGGCCGTGTGAGTGTGGAAGACGCTCTCTGCGCGGGTCTAATCATCGAGGCCTGCTCAAAGCAGTCCGGCCGGGGCGGTAGTCGGGCCCGGCCCGAGCTCGGAGATGGGGCTGTCGCGGCCCTGGCTCTGGCGCGAGCGCATTCTCCCGTCAGCGCCGATTTTCTGCGGGCAGCTCAGGCTGGCCGCGCCTTGGAGGCCATCGGTTACGGTAGCGACATCGAGCTTTGTGCGCGCCTCGACTCCATCTCCGAACTCCCGGTTTTCCGCGATCGCCAGATCGTCTCGGAGACTGGACGGGCTCGGCCGGGGAGCGGGGCACAGCGTTAAGCGGGGCGCGACGGCGTGGGGGCGAGGTGAGGGATGGGTCAGCCGGGTGAGGACCGTATCCAGCGCGTTCTGATCGGCCTGGGTCTCAGCGCCGTGGGAGTGTTTTCCCTCCTCGCTTTGCTGCCTCTGGGTCTGTTCGGGGCGCGCCTGGAAGAGCTTTTCCCGTCGGGAAACCTGGTCGGGCCGGTCGGGAGTGAGTTCGCCGGCGGGCTCGTGGGCGCCGTCGGGATCAGCGCGGCGGTGGTGCCGTTCCTGCTGCTCCTTTGGGGTCTGCACAGCTTCGGTCAGCTTGAGCGCCGGAACGCCGCACGCTGGACCGGGTTCTTCGCGGCGACCCTCCTCCTGCTTCCGCCGCTCATGGCGTCGATCGCCAATCCACCCGCCGGGGCAGGGCCAAGCTGGCTCGCCGGGGGCTACGGCGCTGGGGCCGGGCGGGCCTCGTCTTTACTCTTCGGCTGGTTCGGCACCGCGCTTCTTCTCGGGATCCTCTACGTCATCGCCACGCTACTCATATTGGGGCCGGGACCGTTCCGGGCGCTCGCCCGCGGCGCGGCTGGTGCGCGGGCCGGCGCGAGCGGAATTCGCAGAGCCCTGGGGCGGTGGGTCCTGGCGGCTGCGATCGTGCTGGGACGCTCGAGAGGCGTCGCCGGACGTCTGGTGGCCATGGGTCGCGGGCTGGCCGATCGGCTCGGTCGGCGCTTCCGCCCGACGACAGAATCGCGCCTGGAGCCGGCCGGCGCGGGCCGGGTGGTCGACGCGGCGGAACCGTCCACGACAGCGGGGCGTGCGGGCGATGGTAAGGGACGACGAAAGCGCGAGCCGGTCCAGACGGACCTGCTGGACGAGGTCGAGCTGCTCGGAACTGAGCTGCCGCCGCTCGAGCTGCTTGCACCGCCGCCCGAGAAGGAGTACTCGGTCAGCGCGGACACGCTGGATCGGTTGGGCACGATCCTGGTCGAGACCCTCTCCACCTTCAAGGTTGAAGGGAGCATAGTGGGTCGCACCACGGGCCCGGTGGTCACCCAGTTCGAGGTGGTGCCCGCCTCGGGGGTGAAGGTCGGCAAGATCGCCGCGCTGGCTGATGACCTCGCTCTGGCTCTGAAGGCCCCCTCCATTCGGATCGTGGCGCCGATCCCCGGCAAAGGCGCCGTCGGCGTCGAGGTGCCCAACCCCGAGCGCAAAGTCGTCTACCTCCGCGAGATTCTCGAGTCCGACGCCTACCGGAACAGCAAGGCCGAGCTGCCGCTCGCTCTGGGCGAGGACGTTCTGGGTCGATCGGATGTTTACGATCTCGCGCAGATGCCGCACTTGCTGATCGCGGGCGTGACCGGTTCGGGTAAGTCGGTTTGCATCAACGCAATCATCTCGAGCTTGATTTACCGCTTCACGCCCGAGCGACTACGGTTGCTGCTCGTGGACCCGAAGATGGTCGAGCTGGGCGGCTACAACGTCTTGCCTCACCTCCGCCACCCCGTCGTGACTGACAACAACGATGCGGCCGCCGCGCTCAAGTGGCTGGTCTATGAGATGGAACGGCGCTACCTGTGGCTGTCGGTCAATGGCTGCCGAAACTTGCGGGAGTTCAATCGCCGGGTATCGCGGGGCTCTCCGATTCGGACGCCCGACTCCGAGGACGGCGTCGAGGTCGCGGAGCCGGCGATCTTTCCCTACATCGTGCTGGTCATCGATGAGCTGGCCGATTTGATGATGACGGTGCAGAGCGAAGTGGAGCGGCCGCTGGCTTATCTCGCTCAGAAAGCGCGGGCGACGGGAATCCACCTGGTCGTGGCCACGCAGCGGCCGTCCGTGAACGTGATCACGGGCCTCATCAAGGCCAACTTTCC
This sequence comes from uncultured Gemmatimonadota bacterium, assembly GCA_964348165.1. GTDB lineage: Bacteria > Gemmatimonadota > Gemmatimonadetes > Palauibacterales > KS3-K002 > CAYGAJ01. Next base: position 16,790 of record CAYGCC010000265.1, read on the forward strand.
CTGCCGCATCGCCTTCCGCGTCGCTTCGAAAGTGGACAGTCGGACCATCATCGACCAGAACGGCGCCGAGACCCTCTTGGGGATCGGCGACATGTTGTTCCTGCCGCCCGGTCAGGCGGAACCGGTGCGAATCCAGGGAACCTTCGTCTCCACCGAGGATACGGAAAGGTTAATGGAATGGTATCGGGCCCGACGGGAGGCGCCGCTTCGGCCGGGCGAGGCTGAGGAGGACATCATCGCGGCGGTGCACCAGCGGGAGCTGGCCGAGGCGGAGGCGGAGGGCACGCTGGAGGCGTTGGCCGACCGTGATCCCCTGTTTCGCCGAGCCGCTGAAGTCGTAATCCAGCATCAGCAAGGCTCCACCAGCCTGCTGCAGCGGCGACTGAAGATCGGGTACGGTCGCGCGGCGCGCATCGTCGACCAGCTCGAGCATGCCGGGATCGTTGGGCCGCCCGAGGGCTCGAAACCGCGAGAGGTATTGGTTACACTTCAGGATCTCGAACGAATATGCGCGGCCGGAGACGGCCTGGAACGGGGTGGCGTTTGATGTGGACACAGATTCCGAATCTCGTCGTAGCACTCGCGTTGTTCGCTGGGTTGGGAGAGCCGGCTCAGGATGACGCCGACCGCATTCTCGAGCGTGCCGCAAAAGCTTATCAGGCGGCGACGACATTGCGCTCTGAGTTCATCCAGAAGATCGAGATTCGCGCGTTGGAGCGTGAGAAGGAAGGGCGCGGTGTGGTTTACCAGAAGAAGCCGCGCTACTTCCTGATGAAGTTCGAAGAGCCGAAGGGCGACATCGTGGTCGCCGACGGCTCGTATTTCTGGATGTACTACCCCAGCGCGCAGCCCGACCAGGTAATTCGCACGGCGATGGACCAAACCACCGAAGGGGCGACGCTGGGCGGCCAGTTTCTGATCAATCCGAGTGAGCGATACGTCGCCACCTATGTCGAGCGCGACGCGGTCGACGGTCGCCCTGCTCACCTGATCGCGCTCGTCCCCAAGTTCCAGGCTCCGTACACACTGGTTCGGGTCTGGATCGACGCGGAGGATTACCTCGTTAGGAAGTTCGAGATCTTCGAAGAGAACGAGACGATCCGTACGATCACGTTGCGCAACGTAGAGGCGGGCGTGCCGATCTCCGACGATCTGTTCGCCTTCTCACCGCCGGCTGGCGTCGAGGTGTTCACGCGTTGAAGTTTTCGGTCATCACCCTCGGTTGCGACAAGAACACAGTCGACTCCGAGCGCATCGTGGCCACGTTGGTGGGCCACGGGGCGATTTACACGCCGGAACCGGAGTCGGCGGAGGTTCTCGTTGTTAACACCTGCACCTTCATCGATCCAGCCAAAGAAGAATCGATCGACACGCTGCTCGCCGCCGCCCGGCTCAAGGATCGTGGGAGCCTGCATGCGCTCGTAGCGGTGGGCTGCTTGGTCGAGCGTTATCGCCAAGAGCTGGAGAAAGCGATCCCTGAGGTCGACCTCTTCCTGGGGCTGCGTGATATGCCCGAGCTGGTACCGCAGTTGGTGATGCGAGGTCTGCTCGATGGCCGGTTGCGCAAGCACCCGGGAGCGCGACTCCCGGTGGGCGGCCTCCGGCACGTCTCGTATCTGAAAGTGAGCGAGGGGTGCGACCACAGGTGCGCGTTCTGCGCGATCCCGCTCTGGAGAGGCCGACATCGTTCATTCGACCCCGCGGCACTGGTCGAGGAGGCCCGGGCGCTGGAGGCGCGCGGTGTGGTCGAGCTCAACCTAGTGGCCCAGGATCTCGCCCACTACGGCCGAGACCTTCCCGACCAGGGGCTCGACCGTCTGCTGGCAGGGCTGCTCGAGTCGACGACCATCCCCTGGTTCCGGCTCCTCTACATATACTCGGCCGGTCTGCGACCGCCGTTGGTCGAGATGATCGCGCGTGAGGATCGGATCCTGTCCTATCTCGACATGCCGATTCAGCACGCCAGCGCTCGCATGCTCGAGCGCATGCGCCGGCCGGAGCGACCGGGGCGTCTTCGCGACAAGATCGCCTGGTTGCGCGCCGAGATCCCGGACCTGGTGCTGCGCACGACGGTGGTGGTCGGCTTCCCCAGCGAGCGAGATGAGGACTTCGACCAGCTGCTCGATTTCGTCGGGGAGATCCAATTCGATCATCTGGGCGCCTTCGCCTTCTCGCCTCAACCCGGCACGCCGGGCGCCGAGATGCCCGACCCGGTGCCCGAGTCGTTGAAGATGGAGCGGCTGTCCCAGGTTAACGACTTGCAGCGATCCATCGTGGCGGCGCGCAACGCAGCGCGAATCGGCAGCCGCGTGGAGGCGGTGGTGGATCGAATCGGTGACCCCGAGAACGGGCGAGCGCCGACCGACGCTCGCATTCGCGGTCAGGCGTACGAGATCGACGGCCAGACCTACCTCGAAGGCTCAGACGTCCGCCTCGAGCCGGGCGACCTGGTCAACGTGACGATTACGGGCGCCGATGACGCGGACCTCTGGGCGGTCGTGCAGGAGCAAGCGAGGGTGGGGCGCCCGGCGGCTCCTGTCGGCGCGGCGCCGGGTCTGGACCTGACAACCGTTTGGGGCCGATGAGCGCAGGCGTGCGGTCGCGCGAGCTGTACCGGCGCGCGCTCGGCGTCTCGCCGGGGGGAGTGAACTCGCCTGTGCGTGCATTCGGCGCCGTGGGCGGCGACCCGTTCTTCACGGCGAGCGGGTCAGGCTCGCGGCTCAAAGACGTCGATGGCCAGGAATACATCGACTATGTCCTGTCCTGGGGCCCGCTGATTCTCGGTCACGCGCATCCGCATGTGACCGCCGCCGTAGAGAAAGCCCTACGCAAGGGCACGCATTTCGGCACCTCCACTCCCGAAGAGGTGACGCTGGCCGAAAGGATCGTCGAGCTGGTGCCCTCGGTCGAGATGCTCCGCTTCGTCAACAGCGGCACCGAGGCGACGATGTCGGCGATCCGACTGGCGCGGGCAGCCACGGGCCGCGACCTGATCCTCAAGTTCGAGGGGTGCTACCACGGCCACGGCGACAGCTTCCTTGCCAAGGCGGGGTCGGGGCTAGCGACGCTGGGGCTGCCGAGCTCGCCGGGGGTGCCCGAGGACGTAACCCGGTTGACGCTGACCGTGCCCTACAACGATGTGGATGCGCTCGCGGCGGCGATGGCTCGGCACGGGGAGAAGGTGGCGGCGGCGATCGTCGAGCCGGTCGTCGGGAATGCCGGCCTGATTCCACCGCGGCCCGGCTTCCTCGAGTCGTTGCGGGAGCAGACGCGCCGCGCGGGCGCGCTGCTGATCTTCGACGAGGTGATGACCGGGTTTCGGGTCGCGCTGGGCGGGGCGCAGCAACGCTACGGCATCGCGCCGGACCTGACCACGCTGGGCAAGGTGATCGGCGCGGGCTTCCCGGTGGGCGCTTACGGTGGAAGTCGCGAGTTGATGAGCCAGGTCGCGCCGGCCGGGTCGGTGTATCAGGCCGGCACGCTATCCGGCAACCCGGTGGCGATGGCGGCGGGGCTGGCCCAGCTGGAGGTGTTGGAGCGCGAGGACCCCTACCTGCATCTCGAGCGGCGGGCGGGGCGGCTGGTGGAGGGAATCGTCGCGGCCGCGCGTCGGTGTGGCGTAACGGCGACCGGTACGGCGGTCGGCTCGATGTGGGGCGTCTATTTCCGCGAGGGCCCGGTCGAGAACTTTCAGGACGCCCTACAGGTGGATCGTGACCTGTTTTCCAGGTACTACAAAGGGTGTCTGGAAGGTGGCGTGTTCTTTGCCCCATCGCCGTTCGAGGCCGGCTTCATCTCGACGGCGCACAGCGACGCGGACATCGAGGAGACGCTGCGAGTCACGGAGAAGTCGCTCGCGGCAGCGACTGCGGGCGGATAAATTCTGTGGGCCGCGGTTAGGCGGTTCGAAGAAGGCCACAGGGTGAATCGCATGACACAGAGAAGGGAGAACGAGGTGCCGCATCGAGAGCGCACGCGCCGCGTGATGATCGGTGACGTCGCGGTCGGAGGCGGGGCCCCGGTCTCGATCCAGTCGATGACGCTGTCCAGTCCGGTGGACGTGGCCAGCTCCATCGACGAGATCCAGCGACTGGCAGAGGCGGGTGTGGACATCGTTCGTACCGCGGTACCGAACGAAGAAGCGGCGGCGTGCTTACCCGAGCTGGTGCGGAATTCGCCCGTACCCGTGGTCGCCGATATCCACTTCAACTACCGGTTGGCGATCGCGGCGGCGGAGGCGGGAGTGGCGAAGCTGCGACTGAATCCGGGCAATATCGGCAAGCCGGAGCGGGTGCGGGCCGTGGTCGATGCGGCCCGTGAGCGGGGGCTGCCGATTCGCGTCGGCGTGAACGCGGGCTCGCTGGAACGCGACTTGTTGGCTAAGTATGGCCACCCGACGGCCGAGGCGATGGTGGAGAGCGCGCGGCGCCACGTGCGGCTGCTCGAGGACGAGGGGTTCGAGGACATCGTTATTTCGCTGAAGTCGTCGCGGGTGCCCTTGATGATCGGCGCCTATCGCCTCGCGGCGGAGGAGTTCCTGTATCCGTTGCACCTCGGCGTCACCGAGGCCGGCACGCCGCGCACCGGCAACATCACTTCCGCTGTCGGCATCGGCACGCTCCTGGCTGAAGGGATCGGCGATACCTTGCGTGTATCGTTGTCGGCGGACCCGGTGGAAGAGGTTCATGCCGCCCGGACCATCCTGGAATCGCTCGACCTGCGCCGAGAGAGCGTCCGCATCGTGGCCTGCCCGGGCTGCGGCCGCCTGCAGGTCGATCTGATCCGTTTGGCCAAGGAGGTCGAGGCGCGGACGCGCGACATCCGCAAGCCGCTGACCGTGGCAGTCATGGGCTGCGCGGTCAACGGGCCGGGCGAGGCGCGGGAAGCGGACATCGGAATTGCCGGTGGCCGGGGCGAGGGATTGTTGTACGTCCGGGGCGCCATGGTGAAAAAGGTCCCGGAGAGTAAGATCGTCGACGCACTGATCGAACTGATCGACGAAGTGGAGCCTGATCCGGAGGGTGGCGTACGGGGTGGCGATCAGGTCACCTGGACTCCGGACTGGGACGAGAGCATCGCCCCGACCCCGTAGCGGCAGCGAGCGGCAAAATGGTTGACAAGGATTCGGTGCGAGTCGGAGTGGTCGGCTGCGGCGCGATCGCGCAGCTCGTGCATCTCCCGATCCTCTCCGGCACGACGGGGGTCCGGGTGACCGCGGTCTGCGACAGCGATCTGGCCAAGGCCGAGCGGGTCGCCGATCGCTTCGAGATCCCGTCTTTCTATCCGAGCATCGAAGAACTGCTGGATAAGGCGGATATCCAGGCCGCGATCGTCTGCACGCCCAACCAGTTCCATGCCGAACACAGCGAGCTGGCGCTGCGCGCCGGTCTCGACGTGCTCTGCGAGCGCCCGCTCGGCACCAGTCAGGAACAGGTTGCTGAGACGTTGCGGGTCGCCAGGGAGACGGGTCGCAGCTTGATGGTCGCCAACAACCATCGCTATCGCCCGGACGCCTGGACCCTAAGGCGCTTCATCTCCCGAGGAGAGCTGGGCGAGATTTTTCACGTGCAGGCGACCTGGCAGCGTCGCCGCGCCAGGCGGCCGCGCGTGAGCGAATGGCGCCGTAGCCACCAGCGAGGCAGCGGCGTGTTGATGGACCTGGGTGTGACCAATCTCGACCTCTGCCTCTGGTTGCTCGGCTACCCCAAGCCCGAGCGACTCTCCGCCTACCTGCTGGACCGCGATCGTGACCGGGTCGACGACACCGCGGTGGTCCTGCTGCGGCTCGAGGGTAATCTCACCTGCAGCGTGGAGGTGAGCTGGGACCTGGCAGCGATCAAAGACCGCCATAGCCTGGTCACCCTGGGCGCGCGCGGGTTCGGATCGCTTTCGCCTTTCGTTGTGCAGAGGGAGACGAACGGCGTGGTGTCCGACGTCACCCCACGAATCGAGCCCGCCAACGAGCCGGTCTACCGGGCCTCGTACCGTCGGGAGCTCGATTACTTCCTGGGTGTCGTCCGCAAGATGCGAGAAGAACCGCTCCCCGAGGAGCAGGTCGTGCTGCTGGGCATAGTCGACGCCTGTTATCGTTCGACGGAAGAGGGACGCGAGATCGTGCTGTGAAGCACCCCCACCCCCTCTTGCCTCGCAGGAGCGAGCTTGGCCTGCCGCTCCTCAGCGGCCTTCTCCTCACCCTCTCCTATCCACCCTTCCACCTTCTGTTGCCACCGTTCGTCGCGCTAGTTCCCCTGCTTCTCTTCGTTGGACGAAGCGCGCCGGATCGCGCGGGCGCCGTCTCGGTTCGGCGGGGCGCCTTTTGGATGGGCGTCGTTCACTACGGAACGCTGCTCTACTGGCTGTTCACGGCGCTGGTCTTTTACACCTGGCTGGCGTTGCTCGGGTATCTGATCACCGTGATCGTCTTGTCGACGCTGGTCACCGGTGCGATCTGGGCGGTGCACCTCCTTCGCCAACGCCACGGCGTGCCGTTCTGGGCGTCGCTTCCGCTGTTCTGGACCGCAGCGGAGTGGCTGCTCGGCCACCTGGGCGACCTGGCCTTTCCCTGGCTCGGACTGGGTCACACGCTGACCGGTTTTCCAGCGCTGATTGGGTTTGCCGACCTCACGGGAGCCCGCGGCGTCACCGTCTGGCTGACGGCCATCAACGGGCTGGTGGCCGAATGGTGGTTGGCCGGTGTCCGCCGGCGCTGGCGGCTTCAGGCCTCGGTATTGGCTTTGTTGATCGGGGCACCCGTGGGTTACTCGCTGTGGCGCTGGAGTAGTCTGGGACTCAGGCCCGCCGCCCGCGTTCTGGTGGTGCAGCCGAACATACCGGAGGACCTCAAACTCGAGCGCCAGGCGGCTCGCGACAGCAGCCGAATCGCGCTGGACAACTTGACGCGGCCGGCGCTGCGCGAGACGGCGGATCTCGAGCTGGTCGTCTGGCCCGAGACAGCACACCCGTACTTCTTCGATCGCGATCCCAGCTGGACCCGCTGGACGGCGGAGCTGGCCCGGGAAGGGAACACGGCGATACTGTTCGGCACGCTCGACCTCGAGCAGGCACCCGGCGGGCTGTGGGAGTTTTACAACGCCGCCGCCTTCGTGACGGCCCAGGGGGCGCTCGATGGGGTGTATCGCAAGCATTACCTCGTACCGATCGTCGAGCGGGTGCCGTTCGTACCCAGCGCCTGGTTGCGAAGCGTCCGTCGTCGAGCGGCCCGCGGCTGGAGGGTGCCACTGGTCGGTGACATCGGCGGCTTCTTTCGCTGGTTCGGCGGCTACGGGCGCGGCGACGAGGAGCCGCTGTTCGGTCTGGGCCAGGCCCGCTTCGGCGTGCTAATCTGCTACGAGTCGATCTTCGCCGGACTCTCACGTGAGTATCGGCGAGCCGGCGCCGATTTTGTCGTCAACATCACCAACGACGCCTGGTTCGGTCGGGAGCGTCCCTGGTGGAGCCGGACCAGTGCGCTCTTCCAACACCCGGCCCACCTGGTCATGCGCGCCATCGAGAATCGCATGGGAGTGGCCCGGGCGGCCAACACCGGCATCTCGATGTTTGTCGATCCGCTGGGCCGCGTGCGCCAGGCGAGCGATCTGTTCGCACCCGAGGCTCGGGCCGAGACGGTGATGACGAGCCCCGGCCTGACGGCCTACAGCCGCCTGGGCGATTGGCCGGGGTGGCTCGCGGTCCTGGGCACGCTGGGTATCGGTGCAGCGCTTGCCGGTAGGCGGTGGACGGTAGACGGTAGGCGGTAGGCGCCCCCTTGTCCGCTTGCCACTGGCAGGCCACCTGCTAGATTTGAGCTTGGGTTAGCGGCCCCCACGGGGGCCGTTACTTTTCCAACAACAACTGGGACTCAGGGTCGTCGGATGAAGCAGGGAATTCACCCGGAGTACAAGACCGCGGTCGTGACGTGCGCGTGTGGCAACACGTTTACGACGCGGTCGACGCTGGAGAGCATCCACGTCGAGATCTGTTCCCGCTGCCACCCGTTCTTTACGGGCCGTCAGAAGCTGGTGGCCACGGCCGGCCGTGTAGAGCGGTTCCGCCGGAAGTACGGCGAGGGTGAGAAGCCTCGTGCCGGCAAGGGCAAGAAGAAGAAGGCGGCGGCCGCTCCGGCGGCCAAGCCGACCGCGCCCTCGAGCGAGGAACAGGCCGAGTAACTTGGCGGTGCCGCGGCACGCGGCAGTCGAATGACCACCTCAGAGCATTTGCGGGAAAAGATCGCGGCGGCCATCGCCCGACGGGACGAGCTGGGGCGTGAGCTGGCCAGTCCGGAGGTGCTTGCCGACCCGGACCGGCTGCGAACCGTAGCGCAGGAGCACTCCGGGCTCGAGCGCATCGCCGAGGTCGGGGCGAAGCTCCTCAAGCTGCAGGACGAGGTGCGCCAGGCGACAGAGCTGGCCGAGTCGGCCGAGGATGATGAGCTGCGCGAGCTGGCGCGGGCGGAAGCCGAGGAGCTGGGTGGACGGATCGCCGCTCTGGAATCCGAGGCCCAGGAGTTGCTTGCCCCACGCGACCCTCTCGATGATCGTGCGGCCGTCATCGAGATCCGCGCCGGGACGGGCGGTGACGAGGCCGGTCTGTTCGCCGCAGATCTGTTCCGTATGTACAAGCGGTTCGCCGAGGGCAAGAACTGGAAGATCGAGCTGCTCTCCACCAGCGAGGGCACGCTGGGCGGCATCAAGGAGGTCGTCTTCCTGGTGCGCGGGAAGAACGTGTTCGGCACGCTGCGCTACGAGTCGGGTGTGCATCGAGTGCAGCGCGTGCCTGAGACGGAGAGCCAGGGCCGCATTCACACCTCCGCCGCCACTGTCGCCGTCTTGCCGGAAGCCGAGGAGGTGGATGTGGAGATCGCTCCGGAGGACCTGAAGATCGACGTCTTTCGCTCTTCGGGGCCAGGCGGCCAAAGCGTCAACACCACCGATTCCGCCGTGCGTGTCACGCACCTAGCCACGGGGCTCGTTGTGAGCTGCCAGGACGAGAAGTCACAGCACAAGAACAAAGCGCGAGCCCTGAAAGTGTTGCGCAGCCGTCTTCTCGACCTGAAGATCTCGGAACAGCAGGCGGAGCGCGCGGAAGAGCGAAGGTCGCAGATCGGGACGGGCGATCGCTCGGCGAAAATCCGCACCTACAACTTTCCTCAGGCCCGGGTCACCGACCACCGTATCGGTCTGACGCTTCACCGTCTCCAGGAGATCCTCGACGGCGACCTCGACGATCTGCTGAACGAGCTGCGTGTGGCACGCCGAGCGGAACTTCTCAGCGCATGAGCCGGCGGGACCCGCGGCGAGCCGGCCATCAGCCAGCGCGCAAGCTCGCGGCCGATCCGCCGACGGTGGGCGCAGCGCTCGAACTCGGTCGCCTTCGGCTTTCCCCGCGGTTTGGCGCCGAGGCGCCGCGTGAGGCGCTCTTCCTCCTTTCGGGAGTTCTGGGCGAGTCGCCGGGGGCGACCGCACTGCACCGGGGCCGTCTGCTGAGCGATGGGCAGCTCGCGGCTTACGAGGCCCGATTGGTGCGGCGCAGCCACGGCGAGCCGCTCCAGTATATAGAGGGACGGGCCGCCTTCCGGGAGCTGCAGCTTCGCGTGGACCGATGGGTGCTGATCCCGCGGCCGGAAACCGAGGAGCTGGTGGAGCGCGTCTTGGCCTGGTCGCGCGGCCGGGAGGCGCTGAGCGCCGTGGATTTGGGGACGGGTTCGGGCGCGATCGCCATCAGCCTTGCGTTGGAGGGCCCGTTCGCGAGGGTGGTCGGCGTTGACATATCCGAGGCCGCTCTGAATGTTGCGCGCGAGAACGCGCAGACGGCTGGGGTAGGGGACCGAGTCGAGTTCCGATTGGGCTCACTCTACGAACCTCTACGCTCCGACGAACGCTTCGACGTCGTCGTCTCGAACCCGCCGTACGTCGCCGAGGGCGAGGCCGACTCGCTGCCCGCGGAGGTCCGCGATTGGGAGCCGCGGGTCGCCCTCTTCGCCGGGCCCACCGGCAGGGAGGTGCTGGAGCGGATCGTGAGAGGGGGCCGCGCTCATCTGCGGGAGGGTGGCCTTGTCGCACTCGAAGTCGCGCCCTCGGTCGCGGACGAAACGGTCGCGCTGATCCGCGAGGTCGGCGTCTTCCGCAAAGCTCGAGTGCTTCATGATCTTGCGGGGCACGCGCGGATGGTCTTGGCAGAACTCGAATGAGGCGTTCATGGATGCCATAAGGCGGGCCATCGAAAAGCAGCTGATCGGCGTACTACGCCCGATCATCGATTGGTTGGTTCGCCACCGTGTGCATCCCAACGCCCTCAGCACGGTCGGCTTCCTGGTCACCATAAGCTCGGCCTTCGCTTTCCATTCGCACCATGTCCGGACCGCCGGCGCGCTCATCCTGTTGGGCGGCGTGTTCGACTTGTTCGATGGGCGTGTGGCGCGGGCCACCGGCCTGGCCTCGCGCTTCGGCGCCTTCTACGACTCGACCGTCGACCGCATATCCGAGATCGCTGTCTACATCGGCATTCTGTCGCTGTACAACGACTATCGCCTCGAGCTCGGCGACGTCGGGATGATCTACGCGGTCATGCTGGCGATGGCCGGCTCGCTGATGATCAGCTACACGCGGGCGCGGGCGGAGTCGTTGGGAATCGATTGCAAGGTCGGCCTGATGCAGCGAGGCGAGCGGGTGATCGCCATCGGGCTGGCGAGCCTGTTCTTCGGTGAAGGGAATGCGGGGTTGGCGCTGCGGGTGGTGATCGTCGCGCTGGCCGCGCTCACTAACCTCACCGCGATCCACCGCATCATCTGGATCTACCAGCACACGCGCGAGTCGAAGCACCCGGCGACGAACTCGGATGCGGCGCGAGCCGCCGAGCGCTCGGGTCATCGAGAGGTCACGGTCGGAACACGAGAGGATGCCAGGTGAACCGCAAAAGCAAGGTGAAGCAGGGTCCCGAGGTCGAGGCTCCGAGCGGAAAGCTCGGTGTGTTGCTGCCTGGCCTGGGCGCGGTGGCCACCACGTTCATCGCCGGTGTCGAGGCGGCGCGGCGCGGGATCGGCAAGCCGATCGGTTCGCTGACGCAGATGGCCACGATCCGGCTGGGGAAGCGGACCGAGGAACGTTCTCCGCTCATCCGTGATTTCGTGCCGCTGGCGGATCTCGAGAACCTGGAGTTCGGCGCCTGGGATCCGATCCCGGACGACGGACTGAAGTCGGCGCGAGTCGCCGGCGTATTGCAGGAACAGCACCTGGGCGCGATCGGCGATTTTCTCTCGGGGATCAAGCCGATGCCCGCCGTGTTCTCGCAGGACTATGTGAAGAAGCTCAAAGGCGAGAACGTCAAGGCGGGGAAGAACAAGCTCGAGCTGGCCGAAGCGCTGCGTGAGGATATCCGGCGCTTCAAGGAGGAAAAGCGCTGCGAGCGTCTGGTGATGATCTGGTGCGCCTCGACCGAGGTGTTTCTCAGCCCTGGACCGGTGCACCAGACGATCGAGGCCTTCGAAAAAGGGCTCGCGGCGAACGACCCCGGCATCAGCCCCTCGATGATCTACGCCTACGCGGCGATAAAAGAGCAGGTGCCGTTCGCCAACGGTGCGCCGAACCTGACCGTTGATGTGCCGGCGCTCCGCGATCTGGCGATCAAGAACCGCGTGGCGATCGCCGGCAAGGATTTCAAGACGGGCCAGACCCTGATGAAGACGATTCTGGCGCCCGGGTTCAAGGCACGGATGCTGGGTCTCGAGGGCTGGTTCTCGACCAATATACTGGGCAACCGAGACGGCGAAGTTCTGGACGATCCCGAGAGCTTCAAGACCAAAGAGGAGTCGAAGCTCGGCGTCCTCCACCATATACTGCAGCCGGGGATGTACCCGGAGTTGTACGGGGACTTCTACCATAAGGTGCGGATCAACTATTACCCACCCCGCGGAGACAACAAAGAGGGCTGGGACAACATCGACATCTTCGGGTGGCTGGGCTACCCGATGCAGATCAAGATCGATTTCCTCTGCCGTGACTCGATCCTGGCGGCACCGATCGTTCTCGATCTGGCGCTCTTCCTGGATTTGGCGCAGCGGGCCGGCATGGCCGGGATCCAGGAGTGGCTGTCCTTCTATTTTAAGAGCCCGATGACGGCGCCGGATCTCTACCCGGAACATGACCTGTTCATCCAGCTGACCAAATTGAAGAACACGTTGCGCTGGCTGATGGGCGAAACGCCGATCACCCATCTGGGCGTGGAGTACTACGACGAGTACCTCCGCGACGTCTGAGTTGTCTGGCTCCAGCTCCCGCAGCCGTGGTCCTCTATTCATCGCCTTCGAGGGGGTGGAGGGCGCGGGCAAGTCGACACAGATCAAGCGGGTCGCCGACGCGCTGCGCGCCGCTGGCGTCGATCCGCTGGTGACCCGCGAGCCCGGGGGCACGGCCGCCGGCGAAGCGATCCGGGCGGTCGCGTTGAACCGGGAGTTGCGCCTGGACCCGGTGGCCGAGCTTCTGCTCATGCTGGCGGCGCGCTCGGTCTTCGTTCGCGAAGTGGTGCGCCCGGGTCTCGAGGCGGGCCGCGTCGTGCTGGCCGATCGCTACGAGCTCTCGACCTTCGCCTATCAGGGGGGCGGCCGGGGGCTGCCCATGAACAAGGTCAAGGAGCTGAACGCGCTGGCCACGGGCGGGTTGCGACCGCACCTCAGCCTGCTGCTGGATGTGGACGTGGAGCAGGGGCAGCAGCGCGGCGGCGGCGGCCCGCGGGATCGGATCGAGGGTGAGGATCAAGGCTTTCACCGGCGCGTCGCCGAGGCCTACCGAGAGCTGGCCCGCAGCGAGCCCGAGGTCGTAGTGGTGGATGGCCGGGGCCGGGTCGGCGCGGTGTTTGAGTTGGTCTGGGGGGCGCTGGCCGGCCGCTTCCCTGAAACTTTCCGACCCGGTAAGTGTTAAATTGAGAACATTCGGGAGGGCGTGTCCGCAGCGGACGTCGGAGGCGTTATGCAGCTAAAGAAGTCATTGTGGAAGCCAACGATCATCGGCCTCCTGGCCGTGGTCAGCGGAGGCTGGCTGCTCCAGCAGGGCGGTCAGGAGAACGTCTACCTGAAGAACAGGGTTTTTCAGGACATCCTCCGGACAGTTTCCGACCGCTACGTCGAAGAGATCGACCCCGCCGAGCTATATGACCTGGCGATCGACGGGTTGCTCGAGAAGCTCGGGGATCCCCACTCGACGCTGCTGCGGCCGGAAGACTACTCCGATCTTCGCCTGACGACGACGGGCAACTACGGCGGCCTCGGCATCCGGATCGACCAAAAGGACAACTGGATCACGGTGGTGCAGACCCTGCCCAACACACCGGCGGAGCGGGTCGGGCTGCGGCCCGGGGATCGCCTGATCGAGGTGAACGGCGAGTCGATGCGCGGCTGGAAGCCCGACGACGCGGTGCGTGTGCTTCGCGGCCCGAAGGGTTCTCCCGTCGATCTGAAGATCTCGCGCATCGGGGTGCCCGAGCCGATCCCGGTGCGGATCGTGCGGGACGAGATCCACGTCGTATACGTGACGGCGTTCATGTACGATACGGGGATCGGCTACATTCGGCTGCAACAGTTCAGCGCCAAGTCGGCCGACGACATCCGTCAGGCGGTCGATGAGCTGAATCGCCAGGGGATGAAGAGCCTGATCTTGGACTTGCGAGGAAACCCCGGCGGCCTGCTCGAAGAGGGCGTGGCGGTGTCGGACCTTTTCCTCGACAGCGGCACCGAAGTCGTCGAGACGCGCTCGCGCATCGCCGACCAGAACGACACCTATTTCGCCGAGCGGCGGCCCATCGATCCGGATCTGCCGGTCATCGTGCTGGTGGATCGGTTCTCCGCTAGTGCGTCGGAGATCGTCGCCGGAGCCCTGCAAGATCACGATCGGGCTCTGGTGGTGGGGCTGCCGACCTTCGGAAAGGGCTCGGTCCAGACGCTCTACCCACTGCCGGGGGGCAACTACCTGAAGCTGACCACGGCGAAGTGGTACACCCCGAACGGTCGCTCGATTCATCGCGCGGCTGACCAGGGACATGTCCTGGCGTTGGCCATGCCGGCGGAGGAGGAAGAACTACTGCCGACCGACACGGCCCAGGTCTACTTGACGGATGGCGGGCGCAAGGTCTATGGCGGCGGCGGGATCACGCCGGATCTCGTCGTGCGCTCCGACACGCTGTGGACGATCGAGCGCGAATTCGGCAAGGCGCTGGGCGACCAGCTGGCCATCTATAGCGATGCGGTCTTCCGCTTCGCGGTTGCCTACGTCGATGGACGTCCGAACCTCGAGCCCGACTTCGCGGTCACTCAGGGGATGCTGGACTCGCTCTACGCGTGGCTCCAGGATCGAGGCGTGGCCATCGATCGATCGCTGTGGAATGGAGCGCGCCGTCTGGTCGAGCGTGAGCTCGGGATTCAACTCGCGACGGTGGCATTCGACGAAGCCGTGTCGTTGCGTCGCCGGCTCGTGCTCGATCGTCAGTTGGACACCGCGGCCGAGCTTCTCAGGGAGGCGATTACGCAGAAGCAGCTGTTCGCGCTGGCCGAGATCCGAGGTGGAGACGAGCTCTCGCCGGTCCGGGAGCAGTAGGTAGCCGAGGTGACGCTCGCCGGCTGGCTGGCCGTCCTGGTGGTTGGGCTGCTGGCCGGCGCCGTCTCCGGCTTGGTAGGAATCGGGGGAGGGGCCGTCATGGTCCCTTTCCTTTATTTCTTTCTGGCCCAGAGCGAGCTGTCTGGCGTCTTCATCCCTTCCGCCGATCAAGCTGTCGTCGCCCACGCAACCAGCTTGCTGGTCATCGTCCCCGTTAGCCTGCGCGGCGCACTGCTCTATCACCGCGAGGGTCTGGTGGACTGGCGCTCCGTTTGGCGTATGGGCGCCGCCAGCGTGGTCGGGGCGGTGCTGGGCGCCCGGGTCGCGGTAGCCGCGCCCGGCGAGCTGCTGAAGCTGGCGTTCGGGATCTTCTTGCTGGCGGTGGCGACACGCCTCGCCTTCGGGCGAAAGAAGGAGGCGCCGGATTTCTCCGAGCAGTCGGCGCGGGTTCGGATGGGCCGGGCCCTGGCCGGCGGCGCGGCCGTGGGGTTCTTTTCGGCGCTCTTGGGAGTGGGCGGCGGCCTGGTGGCAATTCCGGTGTTGATCTACTGGCTGAACCTGCCGATCCGGAAGGTGTCGGCCACGTCGCTGGCCATCATCACCTTCACGGCGGCGACCGGCGTGATCACCTACGCCCTCAGCGGGCTGACCGGCGAACCCGGAGGGCTAGGCAACTTCGGCTATTTCCATTTCCCCGCCGGCCTGGGTCTGGCGGTGGGGGCGTTTACGGCGGTGCCGCTGGGCGCCCGGGCCCAGCTCCGCATGCCGACCCACGCGCTGCGTAAGCTGTTTGCCCTGGTCTTCTTCCTCTTGGGGGCCCGGATCGCGGTCGCGAACCTGTTGAC
>CAYGCC010000266.1:0-2614 GCA_964348165.1 uncultured Gemmatimonadota bacterium
CGTGAGTCGCTACCGAGGCCATATTCGCTCCCCACCACCTCGGCTCGCGTCAGATTGGTGCGCGCCCAAGGGACGACGGCACCGGCGATACTCAGCCGCCCACCCGACACCTCGGCATAAAACTCCCGGAGCGTGCCTTCGGCCGCCGGCCCCTCGAAGAGCACTTGCGACAGGTCGGCGCTGCTGAACTGCGGGTCCGGTGAGTCGGAGAACAGCGCGGGGATCGCCACCAACGGCAGGTCGCCGGCGACGGCACGCCCCGCCGCGACGTCAAGGCTCGCGCGCGCGATCCAGCCACCGTGCGGAGCGAAGAAGTCGGGATCCTGTCGGACGCGCGCGTAGTAGCCCGCGGGCAGCGTCAGGCCGGCCTGTTGAGCGGCGACCTCGATGTTTTGAGCGGCGGCTTCGCTGGCGGCGAGCGCGACGATGACCAGGGCCGGAGCGAGCTGGGGACGATGCCGTCTCATGTCACGCTCCCGTCCACGGCTTGGCCCGAACCAGGTAGCCGGCGTGGCTGGGGCGGAGCCGGTTCAAGGCATCGGCGACTTCGACGATCCGCAGTTGGGGCGGCCGGTTCAGGTCCTCGACGCTCAGCCGAAAGCGCAGATCGCTGGCCTCATCGAGCAGCACGACGACGCGACTCAAGCCCCCCGCACGCCAGTGGAACACCTGAGCCTCGTCCGCCGCCACGCCGACGATCCCCGCGTCGGCCGTCTCGAGCACGACGGCCCCTTCGACGCCGTTGGGCGAGACGACGGTCACGATCAAATCGCCGGGGAGCGGCCCCGGCGGGGTCGGGTCGTCGCCGCAGGCCACGGGGCCGACGGTGGCGATGAGAGCCAGCGCGATGACAGTCTTAGCGAATCGGGTCAAACGCCTTAACCTCCGCATCGGGTTGAGCAACCTACACAAACATGCACAGACGAGCACCGCGGGGAAACAGGCCGTGCGAAATCGTGGTCGGGTGGCTTTGAGCAAAGCTCATTCGCTATCTTCACGACCCGATCTGTGCCGCTCTGCGGCGGCGATCGCAATGTCCTTCGTGAGGTGGGAGCCATGACCGAGCCTGCCCCAATCTGGAGACGTTACCGGCCGGGTGCCCTCTTGCTGGTCGGGATCATCCTGTCCGCCGGTGTGTTCGCCGCCTGGACCCGCCCCGAAGCGGCGGCTCGGAGCGCAGCGGCCGCCGCGCTGCAGGAGGCGATCGCCTTCTTGCATGTCAACGTGATTCCGATGGATCGCGAGCGGGTCCTGGAGGATCAGCCCGTGCTCGTGGAGCGGGGGAGAATCGTGCGGGTCGGTCCGGCCGCTGAAGTCGAGCTTCCGGAAGGCGCGATCCGCATCGAGGCGGGGGGAAAATACCTGATCCCCGGGTTGGCCGAGATGCACGCCCACGTGCCGCCGCAGGGGGGCAGGGAGTGGATGGAGCGCGTGCTCTTCCTCTACGTGGCCAACGGGATCACCACGGTCCGCGGGATGCTCGGCCAGCCGGCCCACCTCGAGCTGCGGCAAGAGGTGGAGAGGGGAGATGTGCTCGGGCCGCGAATCTACACCTCCGGCCCCTCGCTGAACGGAAACAGCATTCCAGATCCCGACTCGGCGCGCCGCGCGGTCAAACACCAGGCCGAGGCGGGGTACGACTTTCTCAAGATCCATCCGGGCCTGTCACGCGCCTCGTACGACGCGATGGTCGCGGAAGCGGAGCGGCTCGGGATTCGGTGGGCCGGTCACGTTCCTGCCGACGTCGGGTTGGAGCGAGCGTTGGAGGTGCGGCAGGCGACGATCGACCACCTCGATCAGTACACCGAGGCGCTGCTGCCCGAGGATGTCGAAATCGGCCAGTCGCTCTTCTTCGGCGCCAACTTCGCCGGTCAGGTCGATGAGTCGCGAATCCCTGAACTGGCGGAAGCGACCAAGGTGGCCGGCGTGTGGAACGTGCCCACGCAGAGCCTCATCGAGCACGTGCTGCTGCCGGAAAATCCGGACGCGATGGCCCAACGTCCTGAGATGCGGTACGTGCCGCCCCAGATGGTGAGCAACTGGGTGCGGGCCAAGACCAACCTGTTCCGGCACGAGCTGTACGACGCGGAGCTGGCCCACCGCTTCGTGGAGGTCCGCCGCAGGCTCATCAAGGCGTTGCACGACGCGGGAGCCGGTCTGCTGCTCGGCTCGGATGCGCCGCAGGTTTTCCAGGTGCCAGGCTTCTCGATCCAGGCCGAGCTGCGGATCCTGGTCGCCTCGGGCCTCACGCCGTACGAGGCGCTGGAGACCGGGACGCGGAACGTGGCGCAGTTCTTCGGCGCGACCGACGAGTTCGGCACGATCGAGGAAGGCAAGGCCGCCGATCTGGTGCTCCTCGAGGCGAACCCGCTGACCGATATCGCGAACGTGGCGAAGCGCGCCGGCGTGATGGTGCGGGGCCGCTGGCTTCCGGAGAGCGAGATCCGGGCGAAGCTGGAGGCGATCGCCGCCGAGTACGCCGGCGGCTGAGGGCGCCGGCGTCGCTGGTCCGACGGGAGCGCTCAGACGCCGATCACGACGGCGCGGCCGATCGGCAGCGGCTCCACCTCGACGTGCGGGGTGATCCACTGCAGATGCTCCAGCTCCTTCGCCC
>CAYGCC010000267.1:0-7945 GCA_964348165.1 uncultured Gemmatimonadota bacterium
AGATGGAAGAAGCGCCTTGCGGGCTGGCTGTATGAAAACAAGCATCTGGGCGGCTCCGCCTGCCTGCACGCCCTATGCGAAGAGGAGGCGCGTGCGATTCGCGCCTACGGCCTCGGCAACCCCATCTGTGTGATCCCGAGCGGAGTCGATGTCCCCGCCGACGATGGTGGGGCGAGCGCGCCCTGGTTCGGACAAGTGCCGGAGAGTGCAAAGGTGTTGCTGTACCTCGGCCGATTGCACCCGAAGAAGGGGTTGGTGAACCTTCTGCGTGCCTGGTCTGGACTAAGCGGCACACCGGCGTCGGACTGGCGCCTGGTGATCGCTGGATGGGACCAGCGTGGCCATGAGCGTCAACTCAGGCGGCTGGCGAAAGAGCTGGCGATCACAGATCGTGTGGTCTTCGTCGGACCACAGTTCGGGAAGGCGAAGGACGCGGCGTTGCGCAACGCAAGAGCTTGTGTCTTAGCCTCATTCAGCGAGGGGTTGCCCATTGCCGTTTTGGAAGCCTGGGCCTACGGGCTCCCGGTAGTGATGACGCCTCAGTGCAACCTACCGCAGGGCTTCGACGTTGGCGCAGCGCTTCGCGTCGACCCGACAACGGAGTCGGTTGCAGATGGCTTGAGACAACTGCTCGAGCTCTCCGATCGAGAGCTTCACGTCATGGGCGATCGCGGTCGGGCGCTCGTGGAAGGGCAGTTCAGCTGGAATCGGGCGGCGAGCGAGATGCTGGCTGTGTACGACTGGGTTCTCGGTGGTGGCGCACCGCCGGATTGTCTGTACGAGAATGCCGCCTGAGCGGCTGGGTGAAGCGCATCGGTGTCAGATCAAACTTCAATGTCCGGCCCGCAGCTAGATCGCTTCGACAGCAGCAGCTTCGATCGGGGCCGACCGGCCTGGGTGGAGGCGCTGTGGTGGGTGGCTCAGCGTCTCTTTTTCAGATCGTGGGTGCCGGGCTCGACTCACCGAGCTTGGCTGCTGCGCCGGTTCGGAGCCCGGATCGGTCGTGGCGTTGTGCTCAAACCGGGTGTGCGAGTGAAATTCCCCTGGCGCCTGAAGATCGCGGATCACGTGTGGATAGGTGAAGATGTGTGGATTGACAATCTCGCGACCGTGACGATCCGTGATCATTGCTGCATCTCGCAGGGGGCCTACCTGTGTACCGGGAGTCACGACTGGGAGTCCGCGACCTTCAATCTCATCACGGAACCGATCGAGATTCGCGAGTTCGCCTGGGTTGGCGCCCGCGCTGTGGTTGGCCCCGGGGTCGTCGTCAGTGAAGGCGCGGTTCTTGCCCTGGGTAGTGTCGCGACCGAGAACCTCGATAGCTGGCAGATTTATCAGGGTGTGCCGGCGCAGCCGGTTAGGTCGCGCCGACGCTTGATCGATCGCAGCGACGGCGTTGACACAGGATCCTCGAGGCGGTAGTCTGGCGTCCCGCCTCGAGTCCGCCGCTGGGCCCGTGTGGGCGTCTTTCTCTGAGCGTTTTCATGTGGGACTCTACCACCACTAGCTTACTGAGGAGCCATGTCGTTCTGGTCCGGTAAGCGCGTCCTCGTAACGGGCGGAACCGGATTTCTCGGCTCACAGGTCGTGGCCAAGCTGCAGAAGCTGAGTCCCGGTGAGGTCTTGGCATCACGGCATGAGGACTACGATCTCGTGTTGGCAACCGATATTCGCCGACTCCTGGCCGATGCTCGCCCCAACCTCGTGATCCACCTGGCGGCCCGCGTCGGCGGCATCGGCGCCAACCGCGAGAACCCGGGCCTCTTTTTTTACGAGAACCTGATGATGGGCGTGCAGCTGATGGAGGAGTCGCGAAGGCAGGGAGTGGAGAAGTTCTTGGCCGTCGGCACGGTCTGCGCCTACCCGAAGCTCACGCCGGTGCCGTTCCGCGAGGCGGACCTGTGGGCCGGCTATCCCGAGGAGACGAACGCGCCCTACGGCCTCGCCAAAAAGATGCTGCTCGTTCAAGCCCAGGCCTATCGTCGACAGTATGGATTCAACGCCATCTACCTGCTGCCGGTGAACCTGTACGGGCCCGGCGACGAGTTCGATCCGGCCACGTCGCCTGTGCTTCCCGCACTCATCACGAAGTGCGTCGATGCGGTGAACAACGGCGACGACCGCATCGTCGTTTGGGGGACGGGCAACGCCTCGCGCGAGTTCCTCTACGTCGCGGACTGTGCCGACGGCCTGTTGGCGGCCGCCGAGCGTTACGACAAGCCCGACCCGGTCAACCTCGGATCCGGAAAAGAGATCACGATCCGCGAACTGGTGGAGCTGATCGCCGCCGAAATCGGTTTCGAGGGCGAGATCGTCTGGGACCCGACGAAGCCGGATGGCCAGCCGCGGCGCTGCCTCGATACGACGCGGGCCAAGCGTGAATTCGGGTTCGAGGCGCGCACCGATTTTCGCGAGGGTTTGCGCAGAACCGTCGACTGGTATCGCGAGATCAGCCGGTCCAGGGATTTCTAGAGCGGCAAGCGGGCTGGGAAGATGCGGGTACTGTTTCTGAACCGAGCTTATCCGCCGGAGATCGAGGCGACGGCCCAGTATCTCGCCGAGTTGACGGAGGATCTGAGCCAGGTCCACGAGGTCCTGGTGCTCTGCGGTCGACCGAACTACGGGACGCTCAGCGGCCGCGTGTTCCCGTACCGGCGCGAGCAGCACGGACGAGTGAAGGTGTGGCGCGCCTGGGGCAGCTCCTGGCCGAAGCGCTATCCGCTGGCTCGAGTCGTGAACCAGGCGAGCTTCTATGGGCTGGCGTGGCTGACGGCTCGCCGGTTGCCGCGTCCCGACGTCGTGGTCTCGCTCACCGACCCCCCCTTCCTCGGTCTGCTGGCGCTGAATCTCAAGCGCCGGCTGGGCATCCCCTTCCTGTACTACTGCGAGGACCTCTATCCCGACGTCGCGCGAGCGGTGGGAATGGCCCCGCGCCCGCTCGCGGCCGCGTTCGACCGCGTTCAAGCGCGGATCATCGACGGCGCTGATTGGATCGTAGCCTTGGGCGAAGACATGGCGGCGCGCCTGATCGAGAAAGGTGCGAGCGCCAGTCGCTTGAGCGTGGTTCGCAACTGGGTGGACACCGAGGCGATTCGACCGATTAAGACGGGAAACCCGTTTCGGATGCGCCACGGACTGGCTGAGCGATTCGTCGTGATGTATTCGGGAAACTTCGGACATATCTGGGACCTGGACGTCGTGCTGGACGCGGCGGCGATCGTTCAGGACGCCGAAGACATCCTCTTCGTGCTCGTCGGCGATGGCTCGACGCGACCACATATCGAGGCCCGGATTCGCGCCGAGCGCCTGGACAACATCAGATTATTGCCGTACGAAAGAAAAGAGGGGCTTGCCGCGTCGCTGAGCGCCGCGGATCTACATCTGGTGCCGATGCGCCCGGGCGTTTATGGCACCATCGTCCCCAGCAAGATCTACGGAATTTTGGCCTCGGGAACGCCCATGGTCGCTTTGGCCGAGGGCGACAGCGAAGCGGCTCGAGTCGTCGAAGCTCACCGCTGCGGCTGGGTGGGCCGACCGGGCGATTGCGTCGAGCTGGCTGGTCTCATCCGGCGGGCGTCGCAGGATCGAAAGAGCTTGCGCAGGTTGGGTGAACGGGCGCGTACCGCGGCTGAGCGGCTTTACGCCCGTCCGATTCAGACTCGGCGTTTCGCTGCGGTCCTCGAGTCGTTGGTGGACGATGCAGCCGCGGCGGCAGCGTGAGAGGTCTGGGAGGTTAACGGTGCGACGCTTCGTTCTGATTGTTGCGGTTCTCGTCAGCGGTTGTGGAACCGCGTTCACCATACCGGAAGGCGCGCGTCCCATGGCCGAGTTGCCCGAGCGGGCCCAAGGCTCGCCGCTCCTGGGGTCGGGCGACGTTCTGCGGATCGTCTTCTTCGGGCGCGAGGAATTGAGCGGCGAGTTCCCCATCGATGAAGCCGGTGAGATTCAGTACCCGCTGGTCGGACGGGTGAAGATGGCCGGGCTCACGGGCGAGCAGGCGGTGCAGGCGCTGCGCGAGGCGTTGACCGACTTCTTCAACAATCCCGAGATCGCGGTCACACCGCTCATCCGGGTGAACGTGCTGGGCGCGGTGGTGCGTCCGGGCCTCTACCCGCTCGACCCCACGTTCAACCTGTTCGATGCCATCGGAAGCGCCGGTGGCCCCAGCCGTGAGGCGGACTTCGAGGAGATCCTGCTGGTGCGCGGCGGGGACTACTTTGTGATCGACACCCGCCAGACGTTGCAGCTGGGGCGAAGCCTGGCGCAGATCGGCATCCAATCGGGCGATATCATCGTCGTTCCGGATCGGCCGCAGACGCTGGACAACGTGGCACGGGTCAGCGCCATTTTCACGGCGGCGGCGACCCTGGTGAACACTGTGTTGATTCTGACCACCCGCTAAGGACGAAGATGACCAACAACAACTCGCGGTCGAATCACGATTCCGGGCGTTCCGAGCTGGTTCGGGAGACCGCCGTCGACGCACACGAAGTGGTGGAGCGGTTTTGGCGCCGGCGCTGGTTGATCGCCTCGCTGGTGATTCTCGTGCTCGGAGCGTTCGCCTGGCAGCGCCTGACCCGTGTGCCCGAGTACCAGGCGGTGGGTCAGATCCAGGTTATCCCAGAGGAGCCGGCGGTACCCGGGCTGGCCATCGATGTGCCGGTCGCGAGGTTGCCTGTCGACCCGGTAAGCAGCGAGGTGGAGGTGCTGCGCAGCCGCACGCTCCTCGACGCCGTCGTTGACTCACTCGGTCTGCAGTTGACCCTCGGAGCGACGCCGCTGCGCCGCTCGCAGCTGGCTCCGGATTTGCAGACACTCGGTGTTCAAGAGCCCGGCGAGTACGTGCTGGCCTACGTGGATGGCGCGGTGGAAATCCGGGATCGATCGGGCACGGTGCTCGATCGCGCTCAGCCAGGGGCAGTGGTTCAGCTCGCAGGGTTCCGGTTTACCGCCGCCCAGCGCCCGGCGGGCTATCCGGACGAGGTCCGCTTTCGCATCGAGGAGCGGCGGGCGGCCAGCGACGAGCTCTACGAGCGGCTGAGCGCCGCATCCGTCGAGCGGACGAACCTGGTCAACGTGTCGTATCGCGACTACGACCCCGAGCTGGCAGCGCAGGTGCTGAACACGATCATGGAGCTGGCACGCCGGCAGTCGATCCAACGCCTGCGGCAGCAGGCGTCCGCGCGGCGCGAGTTCATCGAAGATCAGCTGATCGATTTCGAGCGCCAGCTTCTCGAAGCACAAGCTGAGGTTCAGCGCTACCAGGAAGAGATCGGCGCGGTCAGCGCAGAGAGTGAGGAGACAGGCCAGATCGACAACATCCTGGCTTTCGAGCGGCAGGTCGAGGAGCTGCGGTTGGAGCGCGACCTGTACGCTCCGGTCTTCGAAGGCATGGAGGCCGGGACGGTCGGCGAAGCGCCGGCCACGAAGAGGCGGCTGGAGACGCTCTCGGCGACGCCGGCTCTGGTGAAGAACCCGGCGATCGGCAACCTCTATCGCCGCTTGGTGGCTCTGGAGGTCACCCGTGATTCACTCGTCTCGGGCCCCGGCGGCGCCGGACCGGGCAACTACGCCGTCCAGGCGTTGGACGAGCAGATCGAGACGACCGGGCAAAAGCTCGTGGAGGCGCTCGCCGAGTATATCCGCGGCTTGGACCGGCAGATCGTGGCACTGCGCAGCACGATCGCGCGGCTGCGGCGCGAGACAGAGCAGTTTCTGCCCCACGCCGCCGAGCTCACGCGTCGTCAGCAGCGGGTCGAAAGCCTGCGCCGAGTTTATGAAACACTCCAGGCCCAGCTCGAGCAGACGCGGATCGAGGAGGCGGCGGAGAGCGGCCAGCTCGCCATCATCGACCCCGCCGTCGTAATGCGGGAGCCGATCAACTCCACACGGGTAGGGGATGTCCTGCTCGCCATCGTGTTGGCCGGGATAGTCGGTTTTGGCACGGCCCTGGTGTTGGACTACTTCGATGACCGGGTTCGCTCTCCGCGTGAAGTACGCCGCTCGCTCGGACTCACCGTGCTCGGTGTCGTTCCGCAGTTCGATCCGCTCAGTAGCCCCGTCGCCGATGGGCGTGCGGCGGAGAAAGGCCGCGTTCACCTCGAGCCACAGTCGGCGCCGGCCGAGTGCTATCGCGTCATCCGCACCAATCTGAGCTTCAGTCTGGCGGTAAAGCCGCGTCGCTCGATCCTGATCACATCGCCGGGACCGATGGAAGGTAAGACCACCACGGCGACGAATCTCGCGGTCTCGCTGTCTCAACAAGGCGCGCGCACGCTTCTTCTTGATGCGGACCTGCGAAAAGGGAGTGTGAACCGCCTACTCGAGATCGAGGCGGGTCCTGGCCTGACGGGGATCCTAACCGGTGAAGCGAGCGTCGACAGCGCGATCGTCGCCGGAGCGGTCGACGGCCTCGACGTCATCCCATCGGGCCCGTTGCCGCCGAACCCGGCGGAGCTGTTGGGCGCCGAACGCATGGGGTCGCTGCTCGCGACGTTGTCCGAACGCTACGATCGAGTGCTCGTCGACTCACCGCCGGTCCTCGCGGTTTCGGATCCCTGCATTCTGGCTCAGCAGCTCGATGCCGCGCTGGTCGTCATCCGCGCCAACGAAACCGGACGGCAGGCTCTGCTGGATGCTGTGGAGCGCCTCAACGATGTGGGTGGCGATGTGCTTGGCGTGGTAGTGAACGCGCTCCGCGCTGAGTTCGGCTACGGGTCCAGCTACTACTACTATCGAGATGGCTACTATGGTGAGCGCGGCCGCCTGACCGTTGCGAACCGGATCCGGCGCCTGGTGGGTGCGAGGCGGGGTTGATCGAATGTTGGTGATGGCTGCGACCGTCGTGCTTGTCAGCGGGCTGGTAACGCTTGCCGTCACACCAGTCGTGGGACGCCTGGCCGCGTGGGTAGGCGCCGTGGATCGACCGGGCGTGCGCAAGCAGCACGCGAAGCCGACGCCGCGGCTGGGCGGGTTGGCGCTCACGGCCGGGGTCGCTGCAGGCCTGGCGACGCTCGGCCTGTTTGCCACCGCCGAGGGAGGCGTGCCCTTCGACCGGCGTTGGGCCGGTCTGTTGGCGGGGACGCTGATCATGCTGGCCGTGGGTGTGTTCGACGATGTCCGGCCTGTCTCACCCTGGCTAAAACTCGCCGCTCAGGTAATCGCGGCGACCGTCGCCGTCGCCTTCGGCTTGCAGATCTTTTCGATCTCCCACCCCCTCGACGGCTCGCACCTGGAACTGGGTCCGCTCGGTAGCCTCATTGCCATCGCCTGGATCGTAACGGCGGTCAACGCGATGAACTTGATCGATGGCCTGGATGGGCTATGCGCCGGTGTCGCGGCGATCGCCGCCACGGCTCTCGGCGCCGTCGCGGCGGTCAACGGGCAGCTACTGGTGCTTGGCCTGATGGCGCTGATCGCCGGGACGGCCCTCGGCTTTCTGGTTCACAACATCCACCCGGCGCGGATCTTCCTCGGTGATTCCGGGAGCTTGACGATCGGCTTCCTGCTCGGCTGCGGCGCTTTGCTGGCCGCCGAAGCTCCGTCCACGCGCGCCGTCATGGTGGCGCCACCGATCCTCGCCCTGGCTTTGCCCCTGGCCGATACGATCACGGCAGTCCTTCGGCGTCTGCTACAGGTGTTGAACGTTGTCCGTCAGTCGGTGCCGGAGCGCGAGCGATTCGCGCTGCAGCTTGAGGGGCGTCCGCGGTTGTTCAAAGCCGATCGAGGCCACGTGCACCACCGGCTGCTGGAGCGTGGTTACTCCCACGGGGTGGCCGTGAAGATCCTCTGGCTGTTCAGCGCCGTCGCGGCGGCCGCGGCCGTGGCCACGGCGTGGAGCCCTGCGCTCGGTCTCACCGTGCTGGCGGTCGCCGTCGCCGTTTGTGGCTACTTGATCCCGTTCCGGCTTCGTTACCGCGAGCTGCAGGTGCTACGGAAAGGG
>CAYGCC010000268.1:0-3319 GCA_964348165.1 uncultured Gemmatimonadota bacterium
GCGGCCAGCGAGCGGGTCTTGAAGAAGCGCGCTGCCCACAGCCACTTATCGAGTCGAACTCCGGCGTCTCCGTCCGTTTGCGTCATCAAGCTGCCCCTTGGGCCAATTTCCGGCCGCCCCGCCGTCCCGGCCACGCGGAACGGCTGAACTCGAGGTGCGAGAGGCCCGAGCCGGACCCGGTCGCCCTCGGCCAGCAGGCCGACGCGGCCGGTGAGTCGGCGTGACAGGCCCTTCCCCTCGGGAGCCGGCACGGTCATCTTTGCCGTTTCGTCGTATGTCGACGGGGACCGGGGTCGGTCGGAGACAGACGTCGCATCGACCTCTAGGCCGGTCCCCGCAACCGTGTCGCGCCCCGAGACGTCAAAGACTGGGCCGGCAAAGCTTAATATAGGTACAGACTCAGGCATGGTAGAGCAAAGGGTGGATCTACCTTGAAACTCTCCGATACCGCCATCCGGCGGCCGGTGTTGGCCGCGATGATGAGCACCGCCCTCGTCCTTTTCGGGGGAATCGGCTACTTCCGATTGCCGGTGCGGGAATTCCCCGATGTGGACGCACCGATCGTCTCGGTGACAACGGTGCTACGAGGCGCCAACCCGCGAGTGATCGAGTCGACGGTCACGGACATCCTCGAGGAAGAGCTGAGCACGATTCCCGGGCTGCGGACGCTCACGAGCAGCAGCGCGGAGCAGGTGAGCAACATCACCCTCGAGTTCACCCTCGACCGGGATATCGAGGCCTCGGCCCAGGACGTGCGCGACAAGGTATCGCGCGTTCGCGGCCGCTTGCCGCAGGAGATCGAGGAGCCCGTCGTCAGCAAGCAGGACGCCGACGCCCAGCCGTTCTTCTGGCTTTCGTTGTCCGGCGAGAACTACGGACTGCTGCAGCTGTCGGATATCGCCGACCGGGAGGTGAAGTCTCGGCTGCAGACGCTGCCCGGCGTCGGCCGCGCCCAGGTGTACGGCGAGCGGCGCTACTCGATGCGCATCTGGTTATCGGCCACCGAGCTTTCGGCCCGCGGCCTCACGGTGCAGGACGTCGAGGCGGCGATTCGCAGCCGCAACGTCGAGATCCCCGCCGGTCGCATCGAGTCGGAGCGGCGCGAGTTCACGGTTCGCTCCCTGGGCGAGCTGAAGACGCCAAGTGAGTTTGCGAACCTGACGGTGGCGAGCCCGAACGGCCAGCTGGTGAGGCTGCGCGACCTGTCTCGGGTCGAACTTGGGCCTGAAGATGAACGCAGCACCCTTCGGTTCAAGGGCACCTCGGCGGTAGCCATCGGCGTGACCCGCCAGTCGAAGTCGAACCTGATCGAGGTCTCCGATGGGATCCGCGGCGAACTGCCGGCGATCAACACGGCGCTGCCACCGGGGGTGAAGCTGGAGATCGCGTTCGATTCTTCGGTCTTCGTGCGGCGCTCAATTCAGGAGGCGCAGGAGACTCTTCTGCTCGCCGCCTTCCTGGTCGTTATCATCATCTTCGTCGCGCTGCGCAACCTGAAAGCGACGATCATCCCGGCACTGGCGATTCCGACGTCGATCATCTCGGCGTTCGGGCTCATGTACTTTTTCGGGTTCACGATCAACAACCTGACGCTGCTGTCGTTGATCCTCTCCATCGGCATTGTGGTGGACGACGCGATCATCGTCATGGAGAACGCCTACCGGCATCAGGAAGAGCTAAGCGAGGACCCGCAGACGGCGGCGCTCAAGGGCACGCGTGAGATCGCGTTCGCGGTGATCGCCACCACGGTCGCTCTGGTCGCCGTGTTTTCGCCGCTGGCCTTCCTGCGCGGGACCACGGGCCGACTGTTCAACGAGTTCGGTATCGCCATGGCGGGCGCCGTCGTGATCTCGAGCTTCGTGGCGCTCACGCTCACCGCGATGACCTCCGCTAAGATCTTGCGGGTGCCGAAGAGTCACGGCCGCGTGTTTATGGCTTTCGAAAGGGGCTTTCTGGGCCTGTCGGCCGGCTACTCCCGCAGCCTGGCCTGGGCGCTTCGCCACCGCTGGTACATCGTGGGCGGCGCCGTCGCCACGGTCCTGATCGCCGTCGTGGCGTTCCGGGCGCTCAAGCGCGAGTTCGTGCCGCCGGAGGATCGTGGCTGGTTCATCGTCATCACCGTCGCCCCCGAGGGCGCCACCCTCGCCTATACCGACGGTTACCAGCAGCGAATCGAGGAAGTCCTCGGGCGCACCGAGGACATCGAGGCCTACTTCAGCGTGGTGGGCTTCGGCGGACGAGTGAACGGCGGAATCATCTTCACCCGACTGAACGACTGGTCGGAGCGCGACCGCTCGGTGCAAGACATCATCGGCGAGGTGCAGCCGCAACTCTTTGGCATACCGGGCGTGTTCGCTTTCGCCAACAACCCGCCGGCCTTCGGCTTCCAGAGTCCAGTCCAGTTCGTGGTCAGGCACCCCAACTTCGATTCGCTCGCCGTGGGGATGGACCGGCTTACGGCGCGGGCCCGCAGCATACCCGGTCTGATCAACGTCGACACCGATCTGCGGGTCAACAAGCCGGAGATCACCGTCAGCTACGATCGCGACCGGGCCGAGGACCTGGGCGTGGCGATCCGGGACATCTCGGCCGCCTTGCAGACGTTGCTGGGCGGCAGGCGAGTCAGCACCTTCACCCGGGACAACAAACTGTACGACGTGATCGTTCAGCTCGAGCCGCAAGCGCGGAGCACACCGGGCGACATGCGGGGGCTGTACCTCCGCGGTCGTGACGGCGCGCTGGTCAAGCTCGATGCGCTGGCGCGAATTGAAGAAGGGGTTGGACCGCGCCAGCTCAACCACTTCAATCGGGTGCGCTCGTTCACGCTCAGCGGCAATTTGGCGCCCGATTTCACACTGGGCGAAGCGCTCGATTCCCTGAATGTGGCGGCGGCGGAGGTCTTGCCGCCCGGGGGCAGCATCGCGCTGGCGGGTGAGTCGCGTGAGCTGGAAGAGAGTGGAAACGCCCTGTACTTCGCCTTCGTATTGGCGCTGGTGGTCGTGTTCATGGTGTTGGCGGCACAGTTCGAGTCGCTGCTCCATCCGTTCACGGTCTTGCTCTCGGTGCCGTTGGCGGTGACAGGCGCGCTGGTGACGCTGTTGCTCGCCGGCTCCACGCTCAACCTCTACAGCCAGATCGGGATGATCTTGCTGATCGGGATCGTGAGCAAGAACTCGATCCTGCTCGTCGAGTACGCCAACCAGCTAAAGGACCGGGGGTTGGCTTCTGCCGAGGCGATGCTCGAGTCCGGGCGCATCCGGCTGCGGCCCATCCTGATGACCGCCACGGCGACGATCTTCGGCGCCATGCCCATCGCGCT
>CAYGCC010000269.1:0-3322 GCA_964348165.1 uncultured Gemmatimonadota bacterium
AGACCACGCTGCGATCGGTGATCGGCCAGGCCGAGCTCGACGATCTGCTGGCCGAGCGCGAGAAGTACAACGATATGCTGCGGACGATCATCGACGAACAGACCGACGTTTGGGGCATCGAGGTCACGGCCGTCGAGGTCAAGGACATCGACTTGCCGCAGGAGATGAAGCGGGCGATGGCGAAGCAGGCCGAGGCGGAACGTGAGCGCCGGGCGAAGGTCGTGAACGCCCTGGGCGAGTACCAGGCGTCGCGGAAGCTGGTGGCGGCGGCGCAGATCATGAGCGTCGATCCGGCGGCACTGCAGCTCCGCTTCTTGCAGACGGTCTCGGAGATCGCGGCGGAGAACAACTCGACGACCTTGTTCCCGATACCGATGGACCTGTTCAAACCGTTCATGCGGAAGGCGATCACCGGTCTGGTCGACGTGGAGGGTCTTGAGGAGGAAGAGGGCGCTGTGGAACAGGCTGAGGCGTCGACCCGTGAACTGCCGGCGGCGCCCGCCGGACTGCCGAAGTCGCGTGCGGCGGAGCCGGCTCGCGCGAAAAGACGAGAGGATTGACGAGCCTCGAAAGCGGGCCAGGCCGACGGCGGCTGTGGTCCGCGCCCGTTCTGGGAGCGCTAGCGCGTGGGTGAGCTGACCGGTGGCCAGCGGCTCAACCGGCGCGACCTGGAGGTCGTGATTCGACGTGCCGCAGAGCTCGAGGTGCAATCGGGAGGTGACAATCCCGAGCTGAGCGAAGACGACGTGCTTCGCATCGCTGGCGAAGTCGGGCTGTCCGAGGTCAACACGCGCCGGGCGCTGGCTGAGCACCTCGCCGCTGGAGGCGGCCTGCTGGTGGAGCGCGGCTGGCTGCCGCGCCTGTGCGGGCCGGGGTTGGTGACGGCGACACGCCGCATCGCCCGGCCGGTGAGCGAGCTGCGAGAGGTGCTCGAGTCGCACTTCCAGGCGAACGAGAGTCTGCGTCTGGTGCGGCGGTCGCGCTCGGGCTCGCTTTGGGAGCCGGATCGCGGCGTGATCGCGTCCATCATGCGGTCGGTAGACCTGTTCGGACGGGGCTACCAGCTGGCGAAGAAGGCGCGGGCGATCGAGCTGGGGCTTGCCCCCATCGCTGAATCGGCGACCCAGGTGACTCTCACGGCCGACCTGGGTAACGAGCGCGCTGGCTGGTTCTGGGGCCTGGGGGTCGCGGTCGGGGTGCCCCTGGCCGCGGGCGCGGGTGTGACCGCGGCGCTGATCAGCGAGATCGCCGTCCTGGCGGCCTCCGGTCTGCCCGTGATGGCGGGTGCCGTGGGCGCGGCGCGCCTGGGGTACTTGCGGGCGATGGAGAAGATGCGCCTGAGCCTGGAAGGTTTGTTGGACCGATTGGAACATGGCGACTCGCTGGAGCCACAGCGGGCGTCGTGGCGGGATCTGTTGAAGTGATCCTGCGCTGAAGAAGAGGGTCGAGGTAGATTACGCGGGGAGGAAGAGGGGGGTACGGCGTCTCGAATAGCAAATAATGGCTAGAAACCCGTCTTGGTCGACTCGGGCACCTAACGCCGTTAGACGCCTGATCCTACGACTCGCGAGAGGCTTCGGGGCGATGCTGTTCGAAATCCGCCAGTTACGCACATGGCCGCCCGGGCTTGCGATTCTGCTGACTGGCCTCTTCTCTTTGAGCGCCTGCGAGACCGCGCGAGACCGGCCCACCGGTCTGACGCAGCCGTTGCCGACCACGACGATCGCGGTGGTAGCGCCGCGCTCTCAGCAGTTCGTGCCCGCCGATTCCACCGCTATCGTGGTCGTGGAGGGGTCGGGTCTGATTCAGGCGGTGGAAGTGGTTCTAACGCTGAACACCTTGCCGGATACGCTGGCGATCGAGCGCGAGGCGTTCGATACACCGCGGGAGACGGTCGAGCTTGTCTTCGGCATCCACATACCTGGCCGCCTTCGAACCGGGGCAGAGCTCCAGGTTCAGGCCGTCGCCGAGGACATCGTCGGCGACCGCCATCTGTCCGTGCCGGTGGTCGTGGTGGTGATCGAGTGCGACGTTTTCCCGGTCACCTGTGCCAACCTCTGAACGAGATCGTCGAATCGGCCGGGGCGGGGGTTCCTGGGGTTATGGACGTGGCGTAGCGGCGTGCCCCAATCGGGAAAAAAGCGAAAAATTGCCCCGCTGGCGCCCCGGGGGCGCAACTTGAATATCGCCTGCATTTATCTATATTTTAAAGGTGTTTCTCCAGCGGCTTGGGCTCCGGAATTTCCGGAATTTTGAGGACGCGGACGTCGAGTTTCCGGAGCGCGGCGCCGCCCTCATCGGCGACAATGGTCAGGGCAAGACCAACCTGCTGGAGTCCGTATACTACCTCGAGATATTTCGCTCGTTCCGGGGGGCTCGGGACGAGCAGCTGATAACTTTCGGCACGGACCATTTTCGCGTTGTAGGTCATCTTGCGGGAGGTGAGGTGGGTGGGGAGGCGGAGGTGGCGGCGGCCTACGCGCTCGAGAGCCGCCGGAAAAAGGTCAGCGTGGACGGGCGCGAGCCCGGCCGCGTGGGCGAGGCGATCGGCCGCGTCGGCGCCATCATCTTCACTGCCAGCGATGTCGATATCGTGGCAGGGGGGCCCGGCGCGCGACGACGCTTCCTCGACATCATCCTCTCCCTGGTCGAGCCCGGTTATCTGTCGACGCTTCAGCGGTATCGACAGGTCCTCGCCCAGCGCAACGGCCTTCTGCGTGATCGGGCGACCCGCCTCGAGCTGGCCGCCTGGGATCGGGGGCTGATCGACTCGGGAAGCCGCATCGTCGAGGCCCGCTCTCGCTGGGTGGAGTCGAGCCGGGGCGCCTTCACGCGCTACTACGCCGCCATATCGGGCGGTCAGGCGGCCGGCGTCGAGTACATGCCCTCCGTCCCGCGACCGGGCAACGACGGCTCGAACGCCCACGAGCGAGGGACCTGGGCCGAAGCCTTCCGCGGCGCGATCGAGCTGCACGCCGAGCGGGAACGGCGGCGCGGCCTGACGATGATCGGGCCCCACCGCGACGATCTGAAATTCTGGGTCGATGGCGAGCCCCAACGCGTGGCTCTACGGGGCTTCGGTTCGGCAGGCCAGCAGCGGACGGCCGCCGTGGCATTGCGCATGGTGGAAGCCGGGGTCGTGCGGGAGGCACAGGGTCGACGCCCGATTATCATGCTGGACGATGTGTTCGCCGAGCTCGATCCCGCCCGGGCCGAGCGGGTGGCCGAGCTCGTGGGGGCGGAGGAGTGGGGACAGGTGTTCGTGACCTCGCCCAAGCCAAACGAGTTTGCCCTGATGGGCGGAAGCCTGGTGGAATTCCGC
>CAYGCC010000270.1:0-19399 GCA_964348165.1 uncultured Gemmatimonadota bacterium
TAACGCCTCGTTCGGTGACACGGCGGTGACGCGGCGCTGGCACGAGACCATCGCCACCTTCCCAGAAGGCGGAACACCGCTCGATTACCGTGGCGGCCTACGAGCCGACCTGGCAGCGCGTCTGGCGGTGAGACGCGGAGACCTGGAAAGCGCCCTCGAAAGCGCGCGAACGGCGTTCCAGCTCTGGTCGATCCACACCGAGAACGATTGGGAAGCGCTCGCGGAACCTCAGATGCGCTTTCACCTCGCCCTCCTCTACAGGGCGAACGACATGCCCGATAGCGCGACCGCGGTCCTGCGCTCCCTGGTCCCGCCCACTAGCTGGATGGGCTTTCTTACCGCTCGCGCGTCCTACGAGCTGGGCGAGCTGGCCGAGAACCGGGGCGACCTGGCAGAAGCGGCCCGCCAGTATCGTCGCGCCTTCCGATATTGGCAGCACGGCGGTCCCGAGATCGCGCCCTGGCGCGGGCGGGCCGAGGCGGGCTTGCAACGCACAGTTGCCGTGGAACGGGCCGGCTGACGCGGCCCACCCCGGGGCGAACGTTTACTTTTTCTTACCGACGTTGAAGATCGGAAAGACCGGGAACAACCCGTCCTCCCTGATTATGTTCACCAACCCAATCTGAAGGCCCTTCAGCGTCTGGGCGTAGTTGACCAACGAGAGCTGAAAGCCCTCTGTGTCATTGGCGTAGTTCACCAGTCCGTACTGGAAGCCTCGAAAAATCTCGCTGACGTTGACCCAGCCTGACTGAAAACCTTCGAACTTGCCGTTCGCTACGTTGACCGCGTGGCTCTGCCAGCCCTGAAAATCCTCGACAACGCCGACAAGTCCGTACTGCAGGCCGCGCGAGATACCTGTCGAGTGGTTGACGATGCCGATATCGAGCCCGGTGATTGCGACGTTGCGGCCGTAGAGAATGTTGATCCTGAGGCCCGCGATGGTGTCCTCGGGTGGGAAGATCTGGACCGGCGTAACCAGCGAGATCTGGACTGGCCGTTTCTGGGCCAGCGACGATTCGGGCGCGAAGGCGAAGGCGGCGATCGCACAACCCAGCGTGACGAACGAGCGAAGCTTCATGTGTGACCTCCTCTCAGCGACGACGAGCGCCGTAGCCGGATTGCTTCAAAAGGAGTAGAAGGCCGCTGGGGCCGGGCTGGCTCGACCGTGTGAAACGGTGGTACACCCAGTTCAGGGCGCCTGAGCGCGAGCCTGATCGAAGATCGGGCGCAGTTCCGTTTCCCAGCGGGCAGTGGTCTCGGCGTTATCCGGGTCCTGTAAGTAGGAGTCGACCAGGTCGGCTGGAAGCTCGGCCCGGGTGATGGGGTTCGAGTGGACGCGAATGAGCCAGCGGTCGTCCGGCGCGGCACCGGTACCGGGAGCGACCGGCGAAACGTTCCACTGACCGCCCCAGGAGCGAAATGTGTCCATCAAAGCGTCGCGGAGCTTCTTGCGCGTATCTTCGTTCATGGCGCCTCCCGGCATGGCGGTTTGGGAATCGCTAGCCCAGCTGGAGCGCGTGGTATCGCCCGCTGAGCCGCTCGACCGCAGTGACACGCTGGGGGGCGGGCCACCCGATCGACCGAGGTTCCGGAGAACGTTAGCGAGCAAGCGAGAACAGGTCAAAGCGCCGCGCGGCAAATCGGCCGAGCCCCGTGGCCGACTTCCGGTCTGAGGGCGACCTCCCCATCTTGCGGAGAATACTTACGGGTCGTTGGTGCCCGTTGGACTCTTCTTTCCTGAGCGGGGGTTCGTCAACGTGATCGCGCTGACGGTGTACGGTGGGGCCGCCGGCGATGCGGTATCCGGCGAGATCGGCGGCAACAAGATCCTGATCGAGCTTGACGATCGAGCTTACTTCCTCGACTTTGGAACCCGCTTTTCTGTGACCGGCAAGTTCTTCGAAGAGTTTCTGAAGCCACGATCGGCCGCCGGCCTCCGCGACTTCCTGCGCATGGGGCTCCTGCCGCCGCTGGAAGGTATCTATCGGGACGATCTCGCCGCTCATGAGCCGGGTCTATGGGAGCGCTACCGCGCACACCCCCACTACCGTCGGCTCGATCACCTCGACGGCGTTCTCCTTTCGCACGCTCATGTCGATCACAACGGGGCCCTCGGCTTTCTGCGACCCGAGATTCCGGTCTACACCGGCCTCATGACATCGCTGATCGGCAAAGGGATCCAGGACACCCGTCCGACCGGGCCGGATAGCGAGTTCTGTTACATGGCGCCGCGCGAGGTTGAGGATGGCGTTTTGCGAGCGGTAAAGGGCGCGCCACGGATCGGTCGCCCGCACCTCATCTGCGATGACCCGGCCGACTTCGGCGAGGCGATGCAGCGCATCGCGGGCTTCTGGAGCGACGTGCCGGGCCCCAGGACGACGCTCGACGAAGTTCCGCTGGCTTGGTCCGATCCCGAGACCTGCGGCTTTCGCTTCTATCGCGTTGATCACTCGATCCCCGGATCGGGCGCGTTCGCGCTCGAGACGCCGATCGGGTGGCTGGTCTACAGCGGGGATCTTCGGCGCCATGGACATTCGAAGTGGCGGACGGAGAAGTTCGCCCGAGAGGTCGCGGAGCTTCGACCGGCCGTATTCGTGGTTGAGGGCACTTCGCTCCGGCCGGAGCCGGCGCTGGAGGAGCCGACCGTGCACGAGGCGGCGGACGGAGTGGTGGCGGGCGAGGCCGGTCTGGTCATCGCGGACTTCTCGCCGCGAAACATCGAGCGGCTGCGAACCTTTCATGACATCGCCCGCGATCGCGGACGTCGTCTGGTCGTGACTACCCGTGACGCGTATCTGCTCGAGTACATGAATGTGATCGATCCTGCCATCCCGCGCCCGGACTCCGAACTGCTGGCCGTGCTAAAGGAACCGGCGGCGTCGCGATTGATCTGGGAAAAAGCTCTGCTGGGTCGTTTCGCCGGTAACGTGGTGGAGGCCAAGGAGATAAGGGATGAGCCGGGAAGCTATATTCTGTGCCTGTCGTTCTTTGACATCGCCAATCTCGTCGACCTGGAGCCCGAGGGCGGAACCTATATCTACTCGAGCTCGGAGGCCCACAACGAGGAGCAGGTCATCGACCAAACGCGCCTTGCCAACTGGATCGCTCATTTCGGCTTGAAGGCCGTCGGCGGGCTACCGGGCGCTGAAGAGGGACCCTATCACGCCTCGGGTCACATCGATGGGCCGGGAATGGAGTGGCTCATCGAGACGACCGATCCCCAGCGCATCGTGCCTGTGCATAGCCAGCAGCGCGACTGGTTCGAGACACGCTGGCCGGAAAAGACCGTGCGGGCGGAATATGGAGTTCGCCGGGAGTTGGGCTGACCTGCGGTGAAGATCGCAACCTGGAACGTCAACTCTATCCGTGCGCGCGAGTCGCGGCTGATTCGCTGGCTGAGGCGCGAGGAGCCTGACGTGGTCTGTCTGCAGGAACTGAAAGTGGCCGTCGACGAGTTCCCGTACGATGCGATGGACCGAGCGGGCTACCACGCCGTCGTCCACGGGCAGAAGCGTTTGAACGGTGTGGCGATCCTCTGTCGTACGGCCCCGACCGAGGTCGAGTGCGGCATGGGTGCGGCCGATCGGGACCCTCAGGCTCGACTGATCAGCGCCAGGATCGATGGCGTGCGGGTGATGAGCGCTTACTTTCCTGCGGGCCGCGTGGTGGGGTCGGACGAATACGCCTACAAGCTGGACTGGATGCGGCGCCTGCGTGAGCACCTCGATGCCGCCACCTCAGCGACCGATGACATCGTGCTGGCGGGCGACTTCAACGTCGCACCGGATGGTCGTGACGTGGCCAATCCCGACTGGTGGGGCGGAAGCGTGCTCTGTCACGAAAGCGCGCGCGAGGAGCTGGAGCGGATACGCGAGTGGGGGTTCGTCGACGTGTTCAGAAGACTTCACCCCGAGGCCAAAGCCTACAGCTGGTGGGATTACAAGCTCCGCGCTTTCGAGAAAGATGATGGGCTTCGCATCGACCACATCTTCGCCACGCAGACGCTGGCTGGCCGCTTCGCCAACGCACGCATCGACCGGGAGGAGCGGCAGGGCTCGGCCGCCGACAAACCTTCCGACCACGCGCCGGTGATCGCCGAGCTCAGCGGCTGATTCGTACCGGCAGGCGCTTCGCCCCCCAACGACCGGGCGGTCCCGCAAAGACGCCGCTGCAAGCTGTGCCGCAACGGGTGCAGCGGCCGGCGTCGGTGAGATTCCACTCCATCAAGACATACCAATCCCGGGCGATGACCGTCTGCCCGCACTCGTGACAGATGGTGCTGCCGCCCTCGAGGTCGTGCACGTTGCCCGTGTACGCGTAGCGCACGCCGTTTCTCAGCGCGATCTGGCGTGCCCGGGTCAGAGTGGCAGCGGGGGTAGGAGCTACGTCCGTCATCTTGTAGTCGGGGTGGAATGCCGTGAAGTGGAGCGGAACATCGGATCCAAGATTCGCGACCACCCACTGCGCCAACTCCTCGATCTCCTGGTCGGAGTCGTTCTGCCCGGGAATCAGCAACGTCGTGATCTCGAACCAGACCTGGGTCTCGTGCTTCAGGTAGACGAGCGTGTCGAGTACCGGCTGCAGGTGCCCCTTGGTAATCCCCCAGTAGAAATCCTCAGTGAACGCTTTGAGATCGACGTTGGCCGCATCCATATAACGGTAGAACTCGCGCCGTGGCTCGTCGCAAACATAGCCCGCAGTTACCGCGACAGACTTGATGTCTCGTTCGTGGCAGGCCTGCGCCACGTCGATGGCATACTCGTGAAAGATCACCGGATCGTTGTAGGTGAAGGCGACGCTGCGGCAGCCAAGACGGGTCGCCGTCTCCGCTAGCGCCTCTGGCGAAGCGGCGTCGGCCAGCGTGTCGATCTCGCGCGACTTGCTGATGTCCCAGTTCTGGCAGAACTTGCACGCCAGATTGCAGCCGGCGGTGCCGAAGGAAAGAACGGGCGTGCCCGGGTAAAAGTGGTTGAGCGGCTTCTTCTCGCTGGGATCGACGCAAAAGCCGCTCGAGCGCCCATAAGTGGTGAGCACGATCTGATCGTCCTGGCGCATGCGGACGAAGCACATCCCACGCTGCCCCTCCCGCAACTTGCAGTACCGTGGGCAGACATCACACTGAACACGCCCGTCTTCGAGCGCGTGCCAGTATTTCGTCGATACGACCGAACCCGCGACGTCTGGCATGTTCTTGATCGCCCCCCCGATCCCGTGCTCGGCACGGGGTTGCGGCCCCAAGGCCCCGGCCGATGTGTACCCCGTACAATTAATAACGGTCGGGCGATCGCTGCCAGAAGGACGGTAGAGTTCGGTAGACGGTAGGCGGTAGGCGGTATGCGAGCCATCGGGCCTGGCGCAGAAGGGTGGTGGCCAGAATGGCGATCAGGCCCACAAGGCAGAGCCACGCGAACAGGTCGCCAATCACCCCATAAACGGTGCCGACCGCCACCGCGGATACGTACGTAACGATCGCGTCTTCGGTGTAATCCGCGAGGCCGACGACGCGACCCTGAGGGTCCGTCGCGATCGAACGGCCACCGCTGGTGGGGCGCAGGAGAGCAAAGCCGTTCTCGATTGCTCTGAGAATCGACATGTCGGCATGAAGCGGCGTGATCGCGCGCCAATCCGCCGACGGTCCGACCACCAGCCCGATGCGCTGCCGACTCGCCTGGCGCATTAGGGCGGGGAAGTCGAGATCGTGACAGATCACGGCGCCGACACGTCCGTAAGCGGTCTCCAGGACCCGAATTTCACCGCCGCCTTTCTCTACGAACGGAGACTCGGCGCCAACGATCGGGTGAGCCTTGTGATAGTCCCAGGCGATCTCGCCCCGCGCATTCACCGCCGTCACCTTGTTTGCCAACGGTGGCTGCTCGTCCGGATACCACACGCCGTAACCCAGGATCAAGTCCACATCTTCTTCGGCGGCGAGCTGCTGGGCGGCGGCCAGAAGAGCGGGCTCGTCACGCGCGAGGACGCGTGCCCCCGTCTCCGACCAGGCCACCAACCGGGCGCCGGCTTGGGCCTCGCGGCGGCTCCGGGCTAGAAGATCGAGATTGAGACGCTCGGCGATGGCAGCCAACCGGTCCAGATCGTCGGGCTCGAGCTGCTCGCCCTGGCGTACAGGCACCAGCGCCGATTCGAGTTCGCGCGCAAGACTCGGATCCGGAACGATGCCGGCCACACGGATGGCCTCACCCTCGACAGCTGATCCGGCCAATCGTATCTGGCTGAAGACGAGGGCGGCGACCAGTGTGAGCGCGTAGGGAGCCGCCAACCGTGGTTGCGTCCGCGAATCGGTGCCGGCACGCAGGATCGCCGCCGCGGTTGCGGAGAACCAGGTCATCAGGAAGGAGACGCCGCCGGTACCCGCGAGCGAGGCCACCTGCAGTAAAGAAAGGTGGTCTGGCTGCGTGTAGGCGAGGGAGAACCAGCTGCCGTAGGGGGTGATCCAGCGGTGGAAGACGAACTCGATGCCGACCCAGGCGAGCGGAAAAGTCAGTGTGGAAGCGAAAGCCGGCAGCCGCGGAACGATCACCCGGTGGATCGCGAACGGTAGGAAGTAGACGAGGGCGTAGGTTCCGGCGATGATGTAGTAGAGCACGCCGGGCGCGGGAATCAGGCCACGCCACGCGATGAAGTTGACCAGGACGTAAAGGACAAAGGCGAGGGCGACGCCAGCCACCGCTCGAGAGCGCTCGAGGAAGACCAGCCAGCCGATCGGGGCCAGCCACGCGGCCAGTGGGAGGATCCAGCGGCCGTTCGCCACCAACAGCAATGCGAGGCCGACAGCGAGCCAAGCGAAGCGGCTCGCATGCTTGCCGGGATTCCCGCTTGGCGCGCGCGCCCACGAGCGATTCTCCACGCCACTCATCACCGCGATCCGAACAGGGGCGGTGGTCGCGAAAGAAACCTGGCCGACTAGGGCCCGCCGGCCGCCCGGCGACGTGCGCTGAGGCCGGCGCCCACCAGTACACCGACGGCGCCCAGGATTGGGTTGAGCAGGGCGATCCAGACGGGCTGCTCCGCCCGCTGCATGGCCTCCATCGGCCCGACGCTCTCGGTGCGCACCTGGGGCACAGCTTCACCCGACTTCGTGATCACCGGCACGGCCAGGATGAGCCCGAGTGCCAGAACGACGACGGCCAGCGCTTTCGGTGCGTTGCCCCCCTTTGCGATCTTGGCGCAAACGAGCCCGCCGATGACCGCGGCGATGAAGCCCAGCACGATGCTGACGACTATCCACAGACCCGACACCTCGTAGGCGCCGGCGCGGAAGGCGTTATCGACGCCCATCGCAAGAAACGCCAGGCTGAAGCTGACGAAAACGACCGCGAACATCGTTACGTAGCCGACGATCACAGC
This sequence comes from uncultured Gemmatimonadota bacterium, assembly GCA_964348165.1. Lineage (GTDB taxonomy): Bacteria > Gemmatimonadota > Gemmatimonadetes > Palauibacterales > KS3-K002 > CAYGAJ01. Next base: position 7,366 of record CAYGCC010000270.1, read on the forward strand.
GGCAAACCGCTCTGCCCATGTGCCCTCCATCTTTGTCGGAACCCGAAGGTGAAGAGAAGAAGATGGGCGTGCTCGCCAAGGCTGGGCAAGCCGTTCAGCGGCGGCCGACGGGCCAGTCGCCACTGACCCCTCCTTGGAGCTGTCTGCAGGTCATCGGGACCTGCGATCCACTGGTCCTCGATGCCGAGAGTCGTCGGCGAGTTCCCGACAACTCCGGCCCAGAGATCTGCCCGGCTTTGTCGGGTTCAGGCGCCGGCAAGCGTGGCGAGGAAGACCGTCGAATAGCTCAGGTGGTGTAGCAGGACGAGATAGTAGATGAAGAAGGCCGCGAAGATAGCGATGACGGCAAAGGCCCGTTGTCGGCGCAGCCAGAGAAAGATGGCCCCCAGCGAAACGAGCCCGAGCTTGGCGAGCACAAAGGCGAGGGGTCGCTCGCTCACAAGGTCTCTGAGCAAAGCGTTCGCCTCTTCCGCCAATCCGAGGCGAACCCACCAGAGAGTGAAAATGGCGTCGAGAAGGTTGAGAACGACCACGGCTTTGACGATTCCCTGCAGCCAGCCGTAGTGCTGGGGGGTGCCGATCAGCGGATCGAGATTGATGACCGCCGGTCCGCGTAGAAGATTCCGCAGGGTCATCACGATTGCACGAAGCTCGGGTGCTGGGTCTGTCGAGTGCTCTCGTATTATGGCTTCTGCACGATTTGAACCCGGCGCCTCAGAGTCTCTAAGTCTCCCTATAACATATACTTGTAACGTCGACTGTCCGGGCGGTGCCGTGGGGATGGGCGCAACGGTGTTGCGAGGGGTCGTCGCTTTTCGTCGACGCCGCGCCGGGCGCGAGCGCGAAAGCATTCGGCGTTGACGCGGTGGCCCCGCAAGGAGCAACTTGCTCGGGCGCGTTGTCGCGCACCGGAGAGAGGGCGCTCATGCTCCACCTCACCAACGGAGATCAAGCGGCGCGGCGGATCGCTGTGGCGGGCATCGAGGGCACCATCGTCTCCTGGAACGACGTCCTGCATGAGGGGCCGGTGCCTACCGGCCTCGATCTGGACGAGTTGCGACATGTGCGGGCCCGCTTTATCGCCGACCAAGGCTGGGGCGAGTTCGATGAGGTACTGGCGGAGCTGACCGAACGCGATAAGGCGCTTCAGGGGTTTCAGCGGCACGACGAGGTCGTCCTCTGGTTCGAGCACGATCTCTACGACCAGCTGCAACAGTTACAGATTCTCGATTGGCTCGCTACCAGGGGGCTCGGGCCGACCCGGGTTAGTCTGGTGAGCGCGAACGACTACCTGGGGCCGATGGAAATGCAACGGCTACGCGAGCTTCACGCAGGCCGCGAGCAGGTGAGCGAAGCGCAGCTCGCGGTCGGCCGGCGGGCCTGGGGCGCGTTTCGCGCGTCCGACCCGACCGAAGTCGAACGGCTGCTGGACGGGGATCAATCGGCGCTGCCGTTCGTAGAGGCGGCTTTGCGTCGGCATCTGGAAGAGTTCCCTGACGCGCGTACCGGTCTCTCGCGCTCCGAGCGACAGGCGCTGGAGGCTTTCAGCCACGGCGCGATCACTCTGGCGAAGGCTTTTCCGGCGGCGCATCGTGAGCGAGAGGATCCTGTGTTCCTTGGTGACACGGTGTTCTTGCTTTACCTGGTGAGGTTGAGCCGCGGCGCGGAGCCTTTGATCGTGTTGCAAGACGGAGGACAGCTGGAAGCTCCCGCGATCGGAAGGGAGAGACCGGCGTTTTGGAATCGACGGGCCGTCCTCACCGAGGCTGGCGTCGCCGTGCTATCGGGACGACGCGATTGGCTCGGGATGCAGCCCATCGATCGCTGGCTTGGCGGGACGCACTTGCGCTCCAATGGGCCCATCTGGCGCTGGAACGCGGCGCGGCGGCGGCTCGAGTCGTCATCCGGGACGTGAGACATGCACGGGCGTAGTGCGAAGCGAGGCGGAAGCCGACCACCGGGAAACGCGAGCGAGACACGATCGTGAGCGCCCAAAGAGAGCTGACCGTCCTCAAGATCATCTTCCTGCTGGAGTTCATGGCCTTGCTCATCGGCCTGGCAATGCCCATCACCCCGAGCAAGACGGGAGGAGATTTTAGCTTCGCCGATTGGTTCTTTGAGAATCCCTCCTATCTGCAGGAAGTGCTCGTCTACTTCATTCTGACCAACCTGCTCCTCGGCCTGCTTGGATTGGTAGCGCTGCTGCTCGTGCGAGTGGAAAATCGGCGCCGCGGAGCCTGACGGTGAAATCGCTGGCGCCGGGAACAGGAGGTGGGAGGGGGAACGCGGCCGACGCCTACGCTCTCGACTGCGTAAAGGAGGAGAAGTGAGAAAGAGAGCGCACTGGTTATTATCGATATGCGCTGTGCTCACAGTCTGGACGCGGCCTGCCGCTTGGGCGCAGCAGAGTGAGGTTCAGCCCCAGCACGACGAGGAGACAATCATCGAGGCGTGCGCGGGGCCCGAGCATCGTCAGTTCGATTTTTGGGTGGGCGAGTGGGAGGTGAGCGACGCGGCGGGACAGCTGGCCGGCACGAATGAGATCGCCCGAGTCGCCAACGGCTGCGGGCTCAGTGAATACTGGCGTGGGGCCGGAGGGAGAAACGGGACCAGCCTCAACTGGTACGATCCGGGAAGCCGCCAGTGGCATCAGGTCTGGGTTGAGCTCGGTTTGTATATACACCTGAGGGGCGGTCTAAAAGGGGACCGGATGGCGCTTGCCGGAGAGCGGGTGACGCCCGAGGGCACGGTCATAGACCGGATCAGCTGGATGCCGCTGGAGCCCGGCCGCGTCCGCCAGCTTTGGGAGGTCTCGCGGGATGGCGGGAAAAACTGGCAGGTCGTCTTCGACGGCACCTACAAGAAGCGTTGAGACGCGACGCTCCGTTGGATACCGCAATTGAGTGGCTCTTCTATATTAGAAGTCTAACGAGTCGAATCTTCCGGACACCCCGGGCCCGGAAACCCTTGCGGGTTTCTTGACGTGAGCGGGCTCGGCGCACACGACGAGAGAGCATGGTAGAGAAGGCAAGGGAAGCAACGCGTCGGGTCACGTTGAGCTGTCAGTTCTGCTTGACGCTCAACCGTGTTGACGTTGGCAAGGTCAACCACAGTCCCAAATGCGGCAGTTGTGGCAAACCGATATTGCTCGATCGGCCGATCAGGGTGACTGACGATGATTTTCAACATGTCATAGGCAAGTCGGAAATCCCGGTGATGGTCGACTTTTACGCCGACTGGTGTGCCCCCTGCAAGATCATGGCTCCGGTTCTCGATGAGTTCGCCCATCAGCATATCGGCGAGATCCTGGTGGTGAAGTTGGACACCGACCGGAACCCGGACACGGCCGAGAAATATGGGATTCGCGGGATCCCGACGATGATTGTCTTTAGGAAGGGCGTCGAGGTGGCGCGGCGCACCGGGGCCGTCCCGCGGGACGAGCTGGAAAAGCTCTTGGCCGCGGCCTGAATCGGATCGTTTCAGACACGAGCCAGTCGAGCTGGGCGGCGCGTCGCCGATCCGGCTCGGCTCGTCTTTTTCTTAGACACCACCTTAGCAACCGAGGGGGCCGGTCGATGAGCCGTGATACGATTCTCGGGGCGGTCAGCCTACTGGTGCTGCTGTCGGCCCGCCCGATCTTCGCCCAAGAGAGGCCCGCCGGGCAGGACTCGATACGGCGGGCGCTAATCGATGCGATCTTCCTTAGCGTCGACAAGCCCGAGTCGCCGGGTTGCGCAGTCTCGGTGATGCGGGAGGGGGAGATCGTGTACGAGCGCGGCTACGGGACAGCGAATCTCGAGTACGACATTCCAATCACGCCAACGTCGATCTTTCACGTCGCTTCAGTCTCGAAGCAGTTCACGGCCATGGCGGTCTCACTGCTCGCCGCAGAGGGGAAGCTGTCTTGGGACGACGATATCCGGGTCTACGTGCCGGAAGTTCCAGACTTCGGGGTACCGATCACGCTTCGCCACCTGGCCCACCACACCAGTGGGCTGCGGGACCAGTGGGAGCTGCTGTCGATGGCGGGGTGGCGCTGGGAGGCCGATGTGGTACGGCAGGAGGACGTGCTGGACATCACATCGCGCCAGAAAGCGCTGAACTTCATGCCGGGCGAGGAATACCTCTACAGTAACACCGGCTATACTCTGCTCGCCGTCGTGGTGGAACGTGTCACAGGAAAGACGCTTCGAGAGTTTGCGGACGAGAGGATCTTCAGACCTCTGGAGATGCGCGATACGCACTTTCACGACGATCACCAGATGATCGTGAAGAACCGCGCCTACGCCTACGCTCCTGACGCGGCACAAGGCCTCAAGATCAGCATCCCCGACTTCGCCATCGTCGGCGCGTCGAGCCTCTTCACAACGGCCCGGGATCTAGCACGTTGGGACCGGAACTTCTACAGCGGCGAAGTGGGAGGCCCGGCGGTGCTGGAGGAGCTGCAGGCGAGAGGGGTCCTAGGCAGCGGAGAGTCGATCGATTATGCCCTGGGCCTCAGTCACGGTTGGTATCGCGGGGCGCGGACGGTTGGACACGGGGGCGCCGACGCGGGGTATCGCAGCAACTTCGTGCGTTTCCCCGATCAGAAGTTCTCGGTGGCGGTTTTGTGCAACTACCCTTCGAGCGCGCCTGGGCGCAAGGCTCAGGAGATCGCTGACATCTATCTAGCAAGCGCGTTAGCCAAGAACACCGATAAGGACGAGCCGACGCCTTCGCCAGCCAAGCTGTCCGAAGCTCAGCTCCGTCGGTACGAGGGTTTCTATGTCGCGCCGCACACCGATATTCCCGTTCACGTGCGTGAGCGTGTCGGACGTCTGTTTATGGGCCGCTTCGACCCGGAAGAGCTGATTCCGCTGGGCGACGGGCGTTTTAGGGAGAAGGGCACGGACCGGGTTGTCCGTTTTGAGCAGGTTGGATCGTCAGGCGTGATGCGGGTCAGCGTACCGGAAGGTTCCTCGCGACGTTATACACGGGCCGAGCCTCCCGATACGTCAGAGGCCGCTCTGGCTGAGTACGCGGGCGACTACTACAGCGCCGAACTTGGCGCCGCGTACGCCGTCCGTCGGAACGGCCACGGCGTGGCGCTCTGGAACCGGAAGCACGGCCTCATACCGCTTCGCCCGACGCACCGGGCTGGTTTCTCGTCGGAGTCTTACTCGCTGACTCTCAGCCGTGACCCGCAGGGGCGGGTGAATGGTTTCACCCTCAGCAGCCCACGCGTGCGTAAAGTGCGTTTTCAGAGGGCGAGTTGATTGGACAGGATGCCAGCGGACCCACATGTGAAGAGGTTGATCGAGCGCCTCGAGCTTCGGCCTCACCCCGAGGGCGGCTACTATCGTGAGGTGTTTCGCTCACAGGCGCTGGTCGTCCCGGCCGATGGTCGCGATGTGCGGCGGGCGCTGACAACGATCTACTTCTTGCTTTCAGCCGGTAACCCCAGCCGTCTACACCGGCTGCGCTCGGATGAGGTGTGGCATTTTCATGAGGGCGATCCGCTGGAGCTGATCTGGCTCGACCGCGCCACGCTCGAGTGCCACCGTGTTCTCTTGGGCGCGGTCGCCGAGAACCGGCGGCCGGTCGCCGTCGTGCCGGCCGGGTCCTGGCAGGCGGCGCGGACCGCGGGAGCGTACTCGCTGGTCGGGTGCACGGTGGGCCCGGGGTTCGAGTTCGAGGATTTCCGGCTCCTATCCGGGCTACCGAGTGAAGCGGCCACGCTGCTCGAGCGGCACCCGGATCTTTCCGATCTGCTCTGAACCCCGACCGACCTGAGAGACGGCAATGAGCTTTCCTCGGCGTTCTGATGGAGTGCGTCCGGTCGGGGCGACGTTGTTCGAAACAGCGGACCGCTCGCCCTGGCGGCGGCGGCACCTACCGGTGCTCGTCACTTTGGCGGTTGGCCTGGCGGTCAGTTTCGCGGCTTTCCTCGCGCTATCCGGCCGTTATCGGGAGCGGCAGCAACTGGCCTTCCCAAAACGAGTCACTGAGATCGTGGGCGCGCTGGAGGTCGGGTTGGACTTGCCGGTCGAGGTGCTGCGCTCGGTACCCGCGCTTTTCGAGGCGTCCGAGGATGTCTCGCGGCAGGAATTTCGGGCCTTCACGGCCGGCGCCTTGGAGCGCTACCCGGGGATCTATGCGCTCGAGTGGCTGCCGTTGGTGCCATCCGCCGAGCGAGCGAGCTATGAAGCTGAGGCGCGAAGGGATGGCCTCGGGAACTTCGAGTTCAAGGAATCCCGGGGGGGCGGCCAAATGGTGCGCGCGGCAGAGCGGCCGTTCTACCTGCCGATCTACTATATGGAGCCGCCCAACGAGATCGCCCTCGGTTTCGATGTCGCGTCGGAGCCGGATCGACTGGCTCCGGCCGAGAGGGCCGCGCTGACCGGTGAGAGCGTAGCCTCGCCGCGCATCCATTTGGTCGAAGACGACCCGAGCGTCTACTCGATCGCCGTCTTTCATCCGGTGTACCGGCGCGGTGCGCCCCTCGACCGACCTGAGAGCCGGCGGGCAGCGCTGCGTGGCGTGGCCGCCGAGGTGTTTCGCCTGGCCCCCATGGTCGAGAGGGCGTTGCGGACCATCGATACCACGGGAGTCGCTCTGGTGTTGCTGGACGCGTCGGCGCCCGCCGGGATGCAAACTCTCTATGAAAGCCAGCCGGGCGCATCCTCTCGGAACGCGGGCAGAGATTTCCTCCGTCACGAGCTGCAGTTTCCGTTCGCGGATCGCCGCTGGTCCCTCATCGCCAGAGATCACCCGGGTGATGGCGGCCGGGGAGTCACGGCGTGGGCGACCCTGGCCGTGGGCTCGCTGGTCAGCTTGCTGCTCGCCGCGGGATTAGCCGTCTCGCGGGTGATTCGCCGACTGCACCGGCAGATGGAAGCCGCTCTCGAGCTCGGCCAATACACTTTGACCGAGAAGCTGGGCGAGGGCGCGATGGGAGTCGTGTACAAGGCGCGTCACGCGATGCTACGGCGTCCGACGGCAATCAAGCTCTTGCCGCCGGGTGCCGGCGGCGAAGAGCGCCTCGCACGATTCGAGCGTGAGGTTCAGATGACCAGCCGCCTCACTCACCCGAACACCGTCGTCATCTACGATTACGGAAGAACGGAGCGTGGACTGCTGTACTATGCCATGGAGTACATCGACGGCATCAGCCTCGAGGCGCTCGTCACGACCCACGGTCCGCTGCCCGCCGCACGAGTGGTGTCGTTGCTGAAGCAGGTGTGCGGGGCTCTGTCAGAGGCTCATGAAGCCGGGCTGATACACCGCGACGTGAAACCTGGCAACTTGATGGTCTGCATTCAGGGCGGCACGGCCGATTTCCTCAAGGTGCTGGATTTCGGACTCGTGAAGGAGCTGGGCGACGAGACAGCGGACCTATCATGGCCGGGCGCCGTGATGGGGACGCCGTTATACATGTCGCCGGAAGCGATCCGTTCGCCCGACAGCATCGATGCCCGCTCTGACCTCTACGCTGTGGGCGCGGTGGGCTACTTCCTTCTGACCGGCCGCCCGGTGTTCGAGTCCGACAACATCGTCGATATCTGCCGCCAGCACCTGTATGATGAGCCCGTTCCCCCCTCTCAACGCACCGAGCTCGACGTGCCGGCTTCGCTGGAAGCGGTCATCCTGCAGTGTTTGCGCAAGGAACCCGAGCGGCGCTTTCCCTCCGCCCGCAACCTGCAAGAAGCGCTGGACGCATGCGATCTGCCCCGATGGACGCAAGCGGAGGCGCGGCGCTGGTGGGAGCTGCACGAGCCGCTGCGCCTAAGCAGTGATTCGCAGGCGCGCCGGGTAGCCAGCTGACCTGTCGGCGGCGCCTGTGGCGCTGGAACCGTTGGGAGCGGCTTGCATCGGCAGGCAACGGGGCCTAGCCTGACAGCCTCGGGGATGCTGCTCTTCAAGTTGGGCTTCGACCCGCTCGACAGCCGAGCCGGAACGTCGCGAAGCAGGATGATCCATGTGTCGTGGTCTGTTGTACATCGCCCTGACCGTCGCGGCGTCCGGGTGGCCGTTTCGCCTCGAGGCGCAGCCGCCGCCCACCGCTCCTAGACGAACGGCAACGGGGTCGCCGTGGGTTTACCGGGTACAGCAGCTCGCTGATCGCCCGCCACCGAACCGCCTGACGGCCAGTTATGACTACTTCGATTTCGATGCGGACTTCGACTCGTGGCACCTGCTGTCGGCGTGGTACGAGCGTAGGGGCGGGTCGGGGTCGCTGATCGGGCGGGTCAACTATGCGAATCGCTTCGATAGATCGGCGGTTCAGTTTGAGTTAGAGTCGTGGCCGATCTTCTCGCGCCAGTTCTACGCCTACCTGAACGCGGGCTACTCGCCCTCGAGCTCGTACCCCGAGTGGCGTTTTGGCGGTGAGTTGTACGGCAACATCCCAGGAGCGTGGGAGGCATCGGCCGGGTTCCGGCTGCTGTTGTTCGATGACGAGGACGTGCCGATGCTGGCAGGCTCTCTGGGCAAATACTACGGGAATTACTGGACGTCTTTACGCCCCTTCCTGGTATTCGAGGATGGAGGTGACCTGAACTTGACCCTCGTGTTGGTCACGCGCCGTTACTTCATCGACGCCGACAATTACGTCTCCGTGCTCGTCGCCTATGGCGAGGGGCCGAGCGAGGGCGTCACGGAGGCGGAACTCGATCGGCTGGATGACGTCAAGCTGGAGCTCGGAGGCAAACATCCGCTGGGCGCTGAGATCAGCTGGAGCTGGACAGCATCGTTCGAGCGCGAGGAGCTGAGTGGTGATCGGGTCCGCAACCGTTTCGGTCTCGGGGTCGGATTCGAGCGGCGATTCTAGTTTGTCCGTGGCACCTGCGGCAGCGCGCGACACCATGCCCTCTTATGCTGCGACAGAGCGTGCCTCACTCGGTCGCGAACCCCTTCCTTTCCTGCTGACCCCAACCCCGTTTTCCCCGGGCGACTGACCAGACCCCCTTGATCCGCCACAGTGAATTGAGCTGCCGGTAGCCGAGGTTCTCGATCAAGGCGAGCCAGAATAGGCGCGCCAGGTCGCCGGTACGGTGGTAGCGCCGGAACGTCAGCTCTTCCAACCCGATCGCCGCCACTGACAACGCGATTCCAAAGGCGATGGCGAGGGCGAGAAAGGCAAGCACGTAGGGAAGCGAGGCGAAGCCCAGCAGAATAGTCACGGCGAAGGCGACATATCCTGCAACCTCGATCAAGGGCCCCAGCATTTCCAGGAAGAAGTAGTAGGGAAAGGAAAGGAGGCCCACGGCTCCAAAGCGAGGGTTGAGCAACATTCGACGGTGGCGGGTCAGTGTTTCGACCAGGCCCCGCTGCCAACGGTCGCGCTGGCGGCCCAGTACTCTCAGGCTTTCGGGGCACTCGGTCCAGGCGACGGGATCGGCGATATAGACGATTTGGTAGGGCGTTCCGGCTTCACGACAGTGCCGGTGCAGCCGCACGGTGAGCTCGATGTCTTCGCCGATCGTGTCGGTGGCGAAGCCGCCGGCGTCCACCACGACGGAGCGACGGAATAGCCCGAAGGCGCCCGAGATGATCAGCGTGGCGTTGACCTCGGCCCAGCCGACGCGCCCCGAGTGGAAAGCTCGGAGGTACTCGAGCACCTGAAAACGGGCCAGCAGGTTACGGGGCATGCGTACGTCCTGTACCCGGCCGTGGCGCACCGTGGTGCCGTTGACGATGCGGACGATGCCGCCGGCGGCCACGGTTCGGGCGTCCTCGAGGAAGGGGCGGCTGACGCGCATCAGCGCCTCTGGCTCGAGCAGGCTGTCCGAATCGATGACGCAGAAGAGGGGCGTGCGGACGACGTTGAGCCCGGCGTTGATGGCGTCCGCCTTACGCCCGTTCTCCTTGTCCACCACCCAGAAGTTAGGGTAGCGCTTACTTCGGTAGGTTGCGCGGATGAGGGCGGTGGGAATGTTGGCTGAGGGGAATCTAGCCGCCGGCTGCAGCTCGAAGGCGGTGATCAGGCGGGCGAGCGTTTGGTCAGTGGACCCGTCGTTGACGATCACGACCTCGTAATCCGGGTATTCCAGCGTCAATAGCGAGCGTGCGACTTCCTCTATCGTGGCTTGCTCGTTGTAAGCCGGCGCGACGATCGTCACCGGCAGCGCGGCGCCCGAGCGGATCAATTCATTGACGTCCACCGTCTTCAAGCGGAGCGCATAGCGGCGCAAGGACCGAAATGCCGCCAGGCTGGTGAAGAGATACGTCGAGTTCAGAACGACGAAGTAGACGAGCACCAGCAGATTGAGCGTGACTAACAGGATCCAACCGAACTCACCCATCACCGCTCCTGTTCCCAGAGCACTTCACGTGCGGCGATCGCTCGCGGATGATCGGTAGCCTCGAGCAGCGCAAGCATGTCGGTCTTGCCTAGCGCTTTGAGTCCCTGGGCCGCGTGGATGGCCACCCAGTTGGACTCGTCGTCCAGAGCCGAGCGGATCCGGTAGACGTCCTCCGGCGTGCCCAGTCGAGCGAGAGTAGTCACGGCCTGCGCGCGAATGGCGGGTTGGGGTGAAGTGGTCAACGCGCGGACGGCCAGCAGCTGATCGGGACCGCCGACTTTCTCAACGAGTTTCAAGGAGGCGACGATCAGATCGATCTGGCTCTCGGTTTCCAGGGTACGAGCCGCAATCCCGGCAGAGCGCGCGTCGTTGAGGTTGGTCAGCGTGACCGCCAGCACGGCGCGTACTCGGGCGGGACGCTTGGGGTCTCCGTAGGCTGCCCGCAGCGCCTGGAGCGATTCGCTGCCTATGTTGGCGAGCATCGCCGCCAAATAGCGGCTGCTCCAGAACTCAAACCGCTCCAGGGCGCGGAGGAGGCTCTCAGCGTAGGCCACGTCGTAGTGTCGTGCCAGCGCCTGAAAGGCGTTCATCGCCACAAGGGGTGAGGGATCGTCCAGCGCCTGCAGGAACTCCGCGCTGTAGCGGGCCACGCTCAGTTCACCCAGCGTCCGCAGAGCGTAGGCGCGCTTCTCTGGGCTGCGAGCCTTCAGCTCCGACGCTAAGAGGCTCAGGTAGGGGGAGGCCAGCCGGGTGACCGAATCTCGCTCCGCGCCCCTGAGCTGCCGAGCGTAGCGGAGAAGAAAATCAGCGACGTAGCGGGAATCCTTCTTACGAACCTTCCGGTAGAACTCGGACGCGACGGACTCGCCGCTGATTACGGCCAGGACCACCGGCTCCCATACCGCCTCGAGCCGTTGCCAGCGTTCAGCCAGGCGAGCGTTTCGCAAGCGCAGCCAGGCCGCGGCAAGGGTGAAAGCCACGGCGCAGGCGAGCAGCAGCAGCACGGCGGCCGTTACGATGTGAAAGGAGCGGTCGGAAAACGGCAGGCCGAGCGCTGAGTCCATCAGGACCGTGCCGCCGCCCGGCCCAGAAGCCGGCGCACGCGGGCGAGGAGCTCGGTCGGTGAGAACGGCTTCACGACGTAATCGTCGGCGCCCAGATCGAGTCCGCGAACCACATCCTTCTCGCTTCCGAGCGACGTGAGCATGGCGATCGGCAGCCGGGCGTAACGCGGCATCTCGCGGAGTCGCTCCAGCAAGACCAATCCATCGATCCCGGGCATGTTGACGTCGAGGACGGCGATGTCGATGGAGGTCTGTTGCGCCTTGAGCAGAGCGTCGTGGCCATCGCCGCAGTGGATCACCTTGAACCCGGGCTCCCGCGCCAGCCGATACACGAGCAGCTTGGCGGCGACTTCGTCGTCCTCCGCCACCAGTATCGTGACGTCCTGCGGTCCTGCCGCGTCCGGGTCGGTCTGGATTTCGCCCCCGGGTGTGCCGCGGGCCAGATACAACAGTCGACCCGCCGCGTCGATTGCATCATCTAGATCCGCGTTCGGCTCCACCGCCACCAGTCCCGCCACGAAGTCGAGTCTCGCCTCGGAGGTGACGGCCGCGCGCGCGGCTTCCAGTAATTGCGCCGCATCGTCGGTCGCCACACCCGGAAAGAGGACGGCCAGTTCGTCCGTGGCCCAGCGGGCCACCACCGATTCGGGCCCGGCGGACTCGGCGATGGCAACCGCTACCAGCGCC